>JAYSFC010000151.1:0-7541 GCA_041913505.1 Acidovorax sp. | reverse complement strand
TTGTCGTAGCCGATGCGCTTGATGGTGTCGCGCGCCACCTGGATGTAGTCCACGTGTGCGTTGGTGGTGATCTCGCCGGCCAGCACCACGAGGCCGGTGTTGGTCAACGTCTCGGCGGCCACGCGCGAGCGGGGGTCTTGCGTGAAGATCGCGTCGAGGATGGCGTCCGAGATCTGGTCGGCCACCTTGTCGGGGTGGCCTTCGGAAACGGATTCGGAGGTGAAGAGAAAGTCGTTCGCCATTTGTGAATAAACTCCTGTGTTCTGGCATTTCGGGCGTTGCCCTCGGCCTTGGGAGCTTTGGCGAACGCTTTAGCAGATTTTTTTAACGTCGCCCTGCAAGTTGCTCATTTAACTCAGCGACCCCCATATTCTAATGCCAACGCTCTTGCGCATCGTTTCCCTGCTGCCCTTGTGGATGCTCCACGGCCTGGGCGCGGCCGTGGGATGGCTGGTGTTCTGGGCCTCGTCCACGTACCGCCGCCGGTTCCTCGAGAACGCTGCTGCCGCAGGCTATTCATTTGGGCAGGTGCGCGCAGCCGTGAGCCATGCCGGGCGCATGGTGGCTGAACTGCCGCGTCTATGGCTTGGCGAACTGCCTCCGTGCCGCTTCGAGAATGCCGAGTGCGTGGAGCGTGCCTGGCGCCGGGGCAAGGGCATCGTGTTCCTCACGCCGCACATCGGCTGCTTCGAGATGTCGGTGCAGGCTGCCGCGCGGCGCTGGGGGGCCGCGCATGGCAACATCACCATCCTGTACCGGCCGGCGCGTCAGCGCTGGCTGGCCGAGGTGATGCGCACTGCGCGCAACCGCCCGGGCGTGCAGGCCGTTCCCACCGAACTCAATGGCGTGCGCCAGATGATCAAGGCCCTGCGGCGCGGCGAGGCTGTGGGCCTGCTGCCCGACCAGGTGCCGCCCGAGGGGCAGGGCATTTGGTCGCCCTTTTTCGGCCGCGAGGCCTACACCATGACGCTGGCTGCGCGCCTGGCGCAGCAGACCGGCGCAGCCGTGGTGCTGGCGCGCTGCGAGCGCGAGCCCTGGGGGCGGGGCTACGCGCTGTACCTGGAGGAGTTGTCCGTGCCCTTGTCCGAATCCCTTGATGCCGCCGTGCGGCAGATCAACCAGGCCATGGAGCAGGTTATCCGCCAATGCCCAGGGCAGTACTTGTGGGGCTACGCGCGCTACAAGCAGCCGCGTGGCGAGCGGCCAGTGGGGGTGGCCGCATGACGTCGCATGCCTCGTCACGCCTGGGGGTCTGGTTCATGGGCATGCTCGCGCGTCTGCCGCTGCCTGCGCTGCGTGCGCTGGGCTGGATGCTGGGGCGGGTGCTGTACGTGCTGGCCGTGCCGCGCCGGCGCATCGCACTGCGCAACCTCGCGCTGTGCTACCCCGAGGCCAGCGAGGCGCAGCGCCGCGCCTGGGCCCGCGAAACCTTTGTGCGCTTCTGCCAGGCTTGGCTCGACCGCAGCTGGCTGTGGTCTTCGCCGCGCGACGTAGTGCTCTCGCGCGTGAAGCTGCAGGGCGCGCTGCACGAGCTCGAGGGCGACACGCCCACCATCCTGTTCGCACCGCATTTTTACGGCATGGACGCTGGCGGCCTCGCGCTGCCGCTGCACACGGCGCGGCCGTTCACCTCCATCTTCTCCACGCACCCGGATCCGGTGATCGACGCCTGGTTCATGGCCGGGCGCCAGCGCTTTGGCGATGTGCGCATGCTCAACCGCGCCGATGGCGTCAAGCCCATCATTTCCAACCTGCGCAAGGGCGGCCTGCTCTATCTGCTGCCCGACATGGACTTCGGGCGCAACGAGTCGATCTTCGTGCCGTACTTCGGCGTGCTGGCGGCCACGGTGCCCTCGCTCTCGCGTTTCGCGCGGCTGGGCCGCGCCAAGGTGCTGGGTATGTACACCCGCATGACGCCCACGGGCTACGTGGCCGAGGTCACGCCCGCCTGGAGCGACTTCCCCACCGACGACGTGGAGGCCGACACTGCGCGCATGAACCGCGAGCTGCAGGCCGCGATCGACACCATGCCAGGCCAGTACTACTGGGTGCACAAGCGTTTCAAGACGCGGCCTGAGGGCGAAGATTCGGTGTATTGAGGCGCCAGTGCAAGCTGGGCCTGTGCGATGTGCTGCTAATTAAATAGCAAGAAAATTCGCCAGCTCGCGCACGACCCGCTCGGGCTGCTCGTGCACGATCCAGTGCGAAGCCCCTTCCACTTGCTGAAGCCGCAGTTGAGGCACCCATTGCGGCAGGCCATCGAGCAGGCCGGGCAGCAGGGCAGGGTCGTCCATGCCCCACAGCACCAGCGTAGGCAGGACCACGGTGAGCATCTCTGGAGGCAGGGCCAGCGCCTGGATGCTGTCGTCCCCCTGGCGCGGCGGGCGCAAGGGGCTGGCGCGGTAGTAGTTGCAGGCGCCGGCAAGGCCCTGCGACCACAGAGCACGGTACTGCGTGCGCACCGCCTCCGTAAGCCATGCGGGCGCGCGATGTTCCCGTGTGTCGAAGAAGCCGAACAGGCGCTGGTAGCCGTTCTCGGCCAGCAGCGCCTCGGCGTCAGGGCGGCACAGGAAGTGCATGTACTGGCTGGCGGCCTGCTGCGCCGCGTTGTGCTGCAATTCGCGCAGGAAGGCGCCGGGGTGGGGCGAATTGAGGATGACCAGCCGTTGCAGCAGCTGCGGCTGCTGGTTGGCGAGGTTCCATGCCACGGCACCGCCCCAGTCGTGCGCCACCAGGGCGGCCAGCGGCGCGCCGGGGCTCTCGAGCGCGATCAAGGCCACGAGGTCCTGCACCAGATGCTTGGCCCGGTAGGCCTCCACTTCGGCGGGGGGGCTCGATGGGCCGAAGCCGCGCAGGTACGGCGCCACGCAGCGGTAGCCGCCGTTCTCGGGGCGCGCAAAATGGGCAAGCAACCCGTCCCAGATGAAGGCCCCTTCAGGGAAGCCGTGCAGGAACAACAGCGCGGGGCGCCCGGGAGCCCCGCTCACGCGGCAGTGCAGGGTGATGCCGTGTGGCAGGCGGTGGTCGATGCTGTCGATCATGGCGCTATGCTTTCTGTAGCTGGTAGCGCACATGGGGTGCGCACTCAGGGCGTTTGTGGCGGTTCTTTGGCTTCTTCAGGGGCCGCAGGGGCGGGCGCAGCGTCGGCCCCTGCGGATGGCGGCGTCGGGTGCGACCATTGCCACAGCAGTTGGGCCACCTCGTCCACGCCTTGCTTCTTGAGGGCCGAGAACATCTTCACCTCGCCGCCGCCAGCCTGCAGTCGCGTAATCGACAGCACCTTGGCCTGCTCCGAGCGCGTGAGCTTGTCGGCCTTGGTGAGCAGAACGAGGAACTTGAGCCCTTCCTCGACACGTGGGCGCACCACTTCGAGCAGTGCCTCGTCGAGTTCGGTCAGGCCCAGGCGCGGATCGCACAGCAGCACGATGCCCGTGAGGCCCTTGCGGCTCACGAGGTAGTTGGCCATCACCTGTTGCCAGCGCTGCTTGTCCGATCGCGACACGGCCGCGTAGCCGTAGCCCGGCAGGTCGGCCAGCACTGCGTCCGTGGTGCCCTGTCTGCCGAGTGCGAACAGGTTGATGTGCTGGGTGCGCCCCGGCTTCTTGGAGGCAAAGGCAAGCTGCCGCTGCTGCGTGAGCGTGTTGATGCAGGTGGATTTGCCCGCGTTCGAGCGGCCCACGAACGCGATTTCGGGTACGTCGACAGGGGGCAGGTGGTGCAGCTGGGCGGCTGTCGTCAGAAAGCGGGCCGTGTGCATCCAGCCCATGGCCGTCTTGGCGTCGATGGCGGGAGGGATGGGTGCTGCGTTAGACGCAGCGCAAAGGTTCGTCATGGGGGATTGGGATGCTGTAGAGCCTCATTGTAGAATCGCCAGGATTTGCTTACATAACCAGACGACCCTCGATATGAAGTTGCTCGCCTCTTTGCTGACGGCTGCCGCGCTGGTAGCTCCCGCTTTCTCGGCCCATAGCGCAGGTACTGCAGGCGAAGCGCCCGCGGCTGCACAGAAGGCCGCCAAGCCTGACTTGGCGAAGGGGGAGGCAAGCTACACCGCTGTGTGTGCCGCGTGCCATGCCGCCGACGGCAACTCCACGGTGACGGCCCAGCCCAAGCTGGCGCAGCAGCACCCCGAGTACCTCGTCAAGCAACTGCAGGACTTCAAGTCCGGCAAGCGCAACGATCCCATCATGAAGGGATTCGCGTCCATGCTGTCCGACGAGGACATGAAGAACATCGCCTACTGGGTTACCACCAAGCCCGGCAAGGCAGGCTTCGCCAAGGACAAGGAGCTGGTCGCCCTGGGCGAACGCATCTACCGCGGCGGCATCCAGGATCGCAACATCGCGGCCTGCGCGGGCTGCCACAGCCCCAACGGCGCCGGCATTCCGGCCCAGTACCCGCGCCTGTCGGGCCAGCATGCCGACTACACGGTAACCCAGCTCGTAGCCTTCCGCGACGGTAAGCGTGGTAATAGTCCGCAGATGGCGGGCGTGGCCGCCAAGATGAATGACCGCGAAATCAAGGCCGTGGCCGATTACATTGCCGGTCTGCGTTAATTGACTTGTGTCAAATATTCGGGCTGCCCATGACGGGTAGGCTCGGAACCAACCGCCAATAACAAACCCCAACACGGGCGGGTCCATCGAGTCGGATGGCCCCGCCTTTTTTCATTCCGGCCTGCGGCTTTTCCCTTTCATGACCGACACCACCCACGGCCTTCGCATCCAGTCCCGCTCGCCAGTCCTGCGCGCGGCTGTGGAATTGCTGTCCTCGATGCGTTTCGCGATCTCGCTGCTTACCGTGATCTGCATCGCCTCGGTGATCGGCACGGTGCTCAAGCAGCACGAGCCCGCGGTCAACTACGTGAACCAGTTCGGGCCGTTCTGGGCCGAGCTGTTCCTTGCGCTCAAGCTCAACGCGGTATACAGCGCCTGGTGGTTCCTGCTGATCCTGGCGTTCCTCGTGATCAGCACGTCGCTGTGCATCGCGCGCCATACACCCAAATACCTGGCCGACCTGCGCAGCTACAAGGAGAACATCCGCGAGCACAGCCTCAAGGCCTTCCACCACAAGGCGCAGGCGGTGCTTGCGGGCGAGACGCCCGAAGCCGCCGCGCGCCGCATCGGCGGCCTGCTGGTGGGGGGGGGCTGGAAGGTGCGTCTGCAGCAGCGCCAGACCCCGGCGGGCGAGGGCTGGATGGTGGCGGCCAAGGCGGGGGCCGCCCACAAGATCGGCTACATTGCCGCGCACAGCGCCATCGTGCTTGTGTGCCTGGGCGGCCTGCTCGACGGCGATCTCGTCGTGCGCGCGCAGATGTGGCTGGGCGGCAAGACGCCCTACCAGGGAAGCGGACTGATCGCGGAGGTGAAGCCCGAGCACCATCTCTCCGAGCGCAACCCCACGTTCCGCGGCAACCTGGTCGTGGCCGAGGGCACGCAATCGAGCACGGCGATCCTGAGCCAATCCGATGGCGTGCTGCTGCAGGATCTGCCTTTCGCGATCGAGCTCAAGAAATTCATCGTGGAGCACTATTCCACGGGCATGCCCAAGCTGTTCGCGAGCGAAGTGGTGATTCACGACAAGGCCACGGGCGAGCAGGTGCCCACGCGCATCGAGGTCAATCACCCGGCCAGCTACAAAGGCATCGAGATCTACCAGTCGAGCTTCGACGATGGTGGCTCGCGCGTGAAGCTGCGTGCCGTGCCCATGGCGGCAGGCGTGAAGCCTTTCGATATCGAGGGCGTGATCGGTGGCCAGACGCAGCTCGCGAACGGCGTGAGCGACCAGGCCCTCACGCTCGAGTACACGGCCCTGCGCACCATCAACGTCGAAAACCTGGGCGACGGGGGCACGGCCTCGGGTGCCGACGTCCGCAAGGTGGATTTGGGCGCATCGATCGATGCCCGCCTCGGGGCAGGCAACAAGACCGTCACCAAGAAAGAGTTGCGCAACGTAGGCCCGAGCGTGAGCTACAAGCTGCGCGACGCAGCGGGCCAGGCGCGCGAGTTCCACAACTACATGCTGCCCGTGGATACGGGGGACGGCCTGCCCATGTTCCTGCTGGGCGTGCGTGAGTCGCCGGCCGAGCCGTTCCGCTACCTGCGCATTCCCGTGGACGACCAGGGCGGCATGGAGGGCTTTCTGCGCATGCGCTCCGCGCTGAACGATCCTGCGCTGCGCGAGCAGGCCGTACGTCGCTACGTGGCGCATGCCGTTGACGCATCGCGCAAGGACCTGGCCGAGCAACTTACCCAATCCGCCTTGCGCGCGCTTTCGCTGTTCGCAGGCGGTCAGGGCGCGGATGGCAAGCACCAGGGTGGTTTGCAGGCCATCTCCGAATTCATGGAAGCCAACGTACCCGAGGCGGAGCGCTCCCGTGCGGGCGAGGTGCTCGTGCGTATCCTCAATGGCACACTGTTCGAGCTGGCCCAGCTCACGCGTGAGCGCGCGGGCCTCGCACCCCTGGCGCAAAGCAGCCAGACCCAGGCCTTCATGACGCAGGCCGTGTTCTCGCTGAGCGATGCACAGATCTACCCAGCGCCCATGGCCTTTGAACTCAAGGACTTCACGCAGGTGCAGGCCAGCGTATTCCAGGTGGCGCGTGCGCCGGGCAAGAACATCGTCTACCTGGGCTGTGCCTTGCTCATCCTCGGCGTTTTTGCCATGCTCTACGTGCGCGACCGCCGCCTCTGGGTCTGGATTGCGCCGCAGGACGGTCAGCCCCACGCCACGATGGCCCTGTCCACCAACCGCAAGACGCTCGACGGTGACCGCGAATTCGCCGTGCTGAGCCAGAAACTCATTGGCGTGCAACCGCACCACGGAGACCCCGCATGAACACCACCACGCTGACCCTGCACGAAGGCTACTTCGCCCGCCGCAACTGGTTCGACTGGCTGTTCGCCGCGATCGTGGTGGCGGGCGGCCTGTATGCGCTGCAGCGCT
This sequence comes from Acidovorax sp., assembly GCA_041913505.1. Classification (GTDB taxonomy): domain Bacteria; phylum Pseudomonadota; class Gammaproteobacteria; order Burkholderiales; family Burkholderiaceae_C; genus JAYSFC01. Next base: position 596 of record JAYSFC010000151.1, on the reverse strand, counting down.
ACGGCGCCTACATGGACGTGTACGAGAAGGGCATTCTGTTCGGCTCCATGCCATGCGCGATCTGGCTGGGCTGGTTCTGGCGGCCGCTGCGCACGCTGATGCTGACGGTGGCGGCGCTGTCGCTGCTTGCCATCAGCCTCTACCAGCAGGATGGCGCGGGCAACCTTGCGCGCGCCGATACGGTGTTCGGGCTCAAGTACTTCCTGTCGAGCCAGTCGGCCATCCTTTGGATGAGCATGATTTTCTTCATGAGCACGCTGTTCTACTGGATCGGCATGTTCGCGCGTGGCAAGGAGGGCGGTGGCTCGGGCGGGGTGATGTCGCTCATTGGCTCGCGCCTGGCCTGGGTGGCCGTGGGCATGGCGCTCATCGGCACCATGGTTCGCTGGTACGAGAGCTACCTGATCGGTCCCGATATCGGCCATATCCCCGTGAGCAACCTCTATGAGGTGTTCGTGATGTTCTGCTGGATGACGGCCGCGTTCTACCTCTACTACGAGCAGCAGTACGGTACGCGCGCACTGGGCGGCTTCGTCATGCTCGTGGTGAGCGCGGCCGTGGGTTTCCTGCTCTGGTACACCGTGGTGCGCGAGGCG
>JAYSFC010000150.1:0-7846 GCA_041913505.1 Acidovorax sp. | reverse complement strand
AGTGCTTGAGGTCCATGACCATCACGTCGTCCCACAGGCCCAGGCGCTTGAGGTCGCGCACGAGGTAGGCGTTGATCACCGTGAACTCGCCCGACAGGTTGGACTTGACCGAAAGGTTGCCGAACGAGGGCTCGATGGAGGCGTCCACGCCCACGATGTTCGAGATCGTGGCGGTGGGCGCGATGGCCACGCAGTTGGAGTTGCGCATGCCGTCGCGGGCGATCTTGTTGCGCAGTGCATCCCAGTCCAGGCGCGTGGAGCGGTCCACTTCCACGTAGCCGCCGCGGGCCTGCTCCAGCAGCTTGAGCGTATCGAGAGGCAGGATGCCGCGGTCCCACAGCGAGCCCTTGTAGCTTGAGTACTGGCCGCGCTCCTTGGCCAGTTCGGTCGAGGCCCAGTAGGCGTAGTAGCAGATGGCTTCCATCGACTCGTCGGCGAAGGCCACGGCAGCGTCGGACGCGTAAGGGATGCGCAGCTCGTACAGGCTGTCCTGGAAGGCCATGAGACCCAAGCCCACGGGACGGTGGCGCAGGTTCGAGTCCTTGGCCTTCTGCACGGCGTAATAGTTGATGTCGATCACGTTGTCGAGCATGCGCATGGCCGTGCTGATGGTCTTGCGCAGCTTGTCGTGGTCGAGCTGGCCGTCCTTGAGGTGGCGCAGCAGGTTCACCGAGCCCAGGTTGCACACGGCAGTTTCGGTGTCGCTGGTGTTCAGCGTGATCTCGGTGCAGAGGTTGGAGCTGTGCACCACGCCTGCGTGCTGCTGGGGGGAGCGCACGTTGCAGGCATCCTTGAACGTGATCCAGGGGTGGCCGGTCTCGAACAGCATGGTCAGGATCTTGCGCCACAGGTCGGTGGCCTGGATCGTGCGCGAGGGCTTGATCTCGCCGCGCGCGGCCTGGGCTTCGTAGGCCACGTAGGCCTTCTCGAAGTCGGCGCCGAAGAGATCGTGCAGGTCGGGCACGTTGGAGGGCGAGAACAGCGTCCAGGTGCCCTTTTCCATCACGCGGCGCATGAACAGGTCGGGGATCCAGTTGGCCGTGTTCATGTCGTGCGTGCGGCGGCGGTCGTCTCCGGTGTTCTTGCGCAGCTCGAGGAACTCCTCGATGTCGAGGTGCCAGGTTTCCAGGTAGGTGCAGACGGCGCCCTTGCGCTTGCCGCCCTGGTTCACGGCGACGGCTGTGTCATTCACCACCTTGAGGAAAGGCACCACGCCCTGCGATTCACCGTTCGTGCCCTTGATGTGCGAGCCCAGGGCGCGTACACGGGTCCAGTCGTTGCCCAGGCCCCCGGCGAATTTCGAGAGCAGCGCATTCTCCTTGATCGACTCGTAAATACCGTCGAGGTCGTCGGGTACCGTCGTCAGGTAGCAGGAGGACAGCTGCGAGCGCAGCGTGCCGCTGTTGAACAGCGTAGGCGTGGAAGACATGAAGTCGAACGAGGACAGTACCTCGTAGAACTCGATGGCACGCGCTTCGCGATCGGCTTCGCGTAGCGCCAGGCCCATGGCCACGCGCATGAAGAAGGCCTGCGGCAATTCGATGCGGGTCTTGCGCACATGCAGGAAATAGCGGTCGTACAGCGTCTGCAGGCCCAGGTAGTCGAACTGCTGGTCGCGCTCGGCCTTGAGCGCGCCGGCCAGGCGCGGCAGGTCGAATTCCAGCAGAGTGGGGTCCAGCAGCTCGTTGTCCACGCCCTTCTGGATGAACTGCGGGAAGTAGTTGACGTAGGCCTCGCCCATGGCAGCCGGCACCACGTCCTGGCCCAGCACCTCACGCACGATGGTGTGCAGCAGCAGGCGGGCGGTGGCGTAGGTGTAGTCGGGGTTCTTTTCGATGAGCGTGCGCGCGGCCAGGATGGAGGCCTTGTACACCTCGTCCATGGGCACCCCGTCATACAGGTTGCGCAGGGTCTCTGCCACGATGGGCTCGGCCTGCACGTCCGCGCCGAGGCCGGTGCAGGCGGACTCGATCAGGCCGCGCAGGCGCAGTGGGTCCAGCACCACGCGCTGGCCGTTGTCGACCACGTGCATGGCGGGCATCTGGGGGGCGAGCTGCTCGTGCTGGCGCGCGCGCTCCTGGGCGCGGCGCTCGCGGTATAGCACGTAGGCACGAGCGACCTCGTGGTGGCTGCCGCGCATGAGGCCGAGTTCGACCTGGTCTTGCACGTCTTCGATATGGAAAGTGCCGCCGCCGGGGCGCGAACGGGTGAGCGCACGCACCACGTTGTGGGTCAGTTCGTCCACAACCTCGCGCACGCTGGCCGATGCAGCCCCTTGTGTGCCGTGCACGGCAAGGAACGCCTTCATCATCGCCACGGCAATTTTCTGAGGCTCGAAGGGCACCACGGCGCCGTTGCGGCGCAGGATTTGGTAGTGCGAGAGCAGGGGGTTGGACGGTGTCTGCGCGTCGGTGGCGGACGCAAGGGGCGCCGCCTGGGCGTGCGCGGCGGAAGGGGTGTTCAATGCAGTTTGCATGGGATCCTCTTTAGGGTGTCTGGGGGAGGCGCGGCGGCGTGGGCGCTGGCGCCGCGGGCGCTGATGCATGCACAGGGCTTGAATGCTGCCGCACACTATATATGGGGTGTCTTATGACTACAAGACACTACCTGTAGTGTATCGCCCACGGCATGTCACGGCTTCGAAGCGAGCAATTTGGGGCGGCGGAGAGGGGTGCCGCCACGGGGCGTAAAGCACCTGCTCGCGGGGGCTTGCTCCCCTAAATGCCGAGTTGGCGCCGCATGCACGGGGATTTGCACCTGGGGGCGGCATGGCGGCTGCGTTCAGGAGCCGCGGAGCGGGGCGGATTTTTTTCGTGCGAAGGGCGCGCCGCCCTATAAATCCCCATCGTCCCGCTGGGTGTTGGCCAGAGCGCCAGCGGGAAAACGAGAAGTAGGCCAAGATGTTTCATCTTGCAACCGTTGCCATGCAAACCCTGGGCCTGGGTCGTGCTTGCGACCCGGTGCAATGTGTTCATGGCCCGCGATGTGCGCGATGGGATAGCGCGCGGCCAGTTCGGCGCACAGGTGCGCGAGCGTGGCGTACTGCGCCGCCTCGAAGGTCTGGCCTTCGAGGCCCTCGAGCTCGATGCCAATGGAGTCGTCGTTACAGCGCTCCCGCCCCCGGTAGCGCGAGGCGCCCGCGTGCCAGGCTCGCTGGTCGCAGTCCACGAATTGCCAAAGCACGCCATCCCGCGTAATGAAGAAATGGGCGGATACCTCTAGGCCCCGGATGCTTTGGTAATAGGGATGTGCGTCCCAGTCGAGCCGGTTGGTGAAAAGCTGCTGCACCGCGCCGGTGCCGTACTCCCCTGGCGGCAGGCTGATGGAGTGGACCACGATGAGATCGATCAGCGCGCATCCTGGCCGGGGGCCGAAGTTGGGAGAGGGTTCGCGCCGGGCGGCGCGCAGCCAGCCACCCTCCCAGCCAGCCCCTGCAGCAGCCGGATCAGCTGGTTTCGTCATGGGCGTCGGTATCCTGGGGCGTGGGGATTTGCAGCCGGGCGATGCGGTAGCGGATCTGACGCAGGCTGATGCCCAGGCGCGCGGCTGTGGCCGTGCGGTTGAAGCCGGTTTCGCGCAGGGCGCGCACGAGGATGTCCCTTTCCTGCTGATCGAGCCAGGCTTGCAGGTCCGTGGGCAGCTCGGAGTCCGCGCACGCGGCCGGCGGGGTGGTGTCGGCGCCGGATTCGGGGGGGGGCGCCGGCTCCGTGACCAAGGGCTCCGGCGTGGCCAGGCACGGTGAGGCGGCGCACTCCACCTGAAGCTCGTCGCCCTCGCTGAGGGTCAGGGCCCGGTGCAGCAGGTTTTCGAGTTCGCGCACATTGCCCGTGAGCGGATGGGCCATGATCTGCTGCAGGGCCTGTGGCGTCAGGCGCGGCGCGGGCAGGCCTGAGTCCTGCGCAATGCGCGCGAGCAGGGCCTCGCACAGCGCGGGCAGGTCTTCGCGGCGCTCGCGCAGCGGGGGGATGGCGAGCTCGATCACGTTCAGCCGGTAGTACAGATCCTGGCGGAAGCGCCCGGCCTGCACGTCCAGCGCGAGGTCGCGGTGCGTGGCGCTCAGGATGCGCACGTCCACGGTTTCCTCCTGCGTCGAGCCCAGCGGGCGCACGCTGCGTTCCTGGATGGCGCGCAGCAGCTTGGACTGCATGGCCAGCGGCAGATCGCCGATTTCGTCGAGGAACAGCGTGCCGCCGCGCGCGGCCTGGAAATAACCATCGCGGTCTTGCGTGGCACCGGTGTACGAGCCCTTCTTGGCGCCGAAGAATTCGGCCTCGAGCAGGTTCTCGGGGATGGCGCCGCAGTTCACGGCCACGAGCGGCCCCTCGGCGCGTTGGCTGCTGGCGTGCAGCGCGCGCGCCACCAACTCCTTGCCCGTGCCCGATTCGCCATGGATCAGAACGGGCGCCATGCCGCGCGCGACCTTGGCGATGCGCTGCTTCACGGCCCGCATGGGCTCCGATTCGCCCACGAGCCGCTCGAGCGCGGCAGAGGCACTGAGGGGGTCGGCCTGCGAGGCGCATCGCACGCTCCCCGATCGCGTGCTGCGCGGGGCGGGCACGCCGCCTACGCCCTGCACCGCCGAAGCCACGACGGCGCGAAACTGCTTGAGGTCCACGGGCTTGGTGAGGTAGTCGAACGCGCCCGCGCGCAGCGCCTCGACGGCGTTCTCGGCCGAGCCATAGGCCGTCATTACCACGCAGCGCTCGCGCCGCTGCTGGTCGCGCAGGTCAACGAGCAGTTCCATACCGAAGCCGTCTGGCAGGCGCATGTCGGTGAGCACCGCGTCGAAGCGCTGCTCGCGCAGGTGCTGGCGGGCCTCTTGCACGCTGGCGGCTGTTTCCACGCGGTAGCCCTCGCGCAGCAGGGTGAGCTCGTAGAGGGTGCGCAGATCGGGCTCATCGTCGACGACGAGGATGGAGGCGGCGGAAGCGTTCATGGTGAATTCAGACCACGAGGTTGTCAAACAAGGTCGCGGGCTCGGCGGGCCGCGTGGTCTTGCGGAAGGTCACGGTGAAGGCATTGCCCCCCGTCTGGCCACGGGCCGTGGCGCGCGTGATGCGCTGGTATTCCAGCGATGCGCCGTGGCGCTGGCACAGCTCGCGGCAAATGTAGAGGCCCAGTCCGCTCGAGCGGCTGTGTGATGAGAAGAAGGGCTCGAACAGATGGCGCTCCACCGAGGGGTCGAGCGGGGCGCCGTCGCTCCAGACCTGTAGATCGACCTGCCCCGCATCACCGGCGCGCGTGCGGATTTGCAGCGAATCGGGCTCCGGCCCCATGAAGCGCAGCGCATTGTCGAGCAGGTTGATGAGGACCCGGCGCAGGTGGTCGGCGTCGAACTCCACCTGAACGCCAGGGGCCTCCAGCGCCACGCGGGCCTGGCGGCGCGCTGAGTCCTGGCCGTGCCAGTCGCTCCAGGTCTGCGCCACGACCTCGTCGAGCGCGAGCGAGGCTGCGGGCGCATGGCTGATCTGGTTTTGCACGCGCGCGATGTCGAGCACCTCTTCGGCGATGCGCGCCAGGCGCTCGGCGTTCTGCTGCACCATGTGGCATAGCCGCTGCTGGCCAGGTTCGTTCAGGTCTTCGCTGAGCAGCGCATTGGCCTGCACGATCGCTGCCAGCGGGTTGCGGATTTCGTGGGCCACGGCGGCCGACATGCGCCCCATGGCGGCAAGCTTCTCGGTGCGCAGCCGTGCCTCCAGCTCGCGCAGGTCGTGCAGGAACATCACGCACTGCTGTTCCGTGTGGACCTCGTGCGCGGCGCCGCGGGTGGCGGTGAGCCAGGTGCGCACCCGCAGGCCCGTAGGGCTCTGACCGGGGTGGAGCAGGCCCACGTCGGCGCTTTGCGGGCGTTCGGTGGCGAAGGTGGCGCGCGCCATGCTCCACAGGGGCTCCCAGGCGGGCAGGGCGCCCAGCGAGAACGGCACGCTGCGCGCGGGCTCGCCGCCGAGCAGTTCCAGCGCGGCTGGATTGGCCACGTGGACGCGGAAGTCCTCATTCAGCACGAGCACGCCATCGCCGAGGTTTTCGATCACCAGCGCATTGACCTCGGCCTGGATGCGGGCGCTCTTCTGGCTCTGCTGCGACACCTGCTGCTCGCGCGTCAACCGCTGGGCCAGCTGGTGGGTGAGAAAGGCCACGATGAAGTAGCCCGTGCCGGTCAGCGCGGCCTGGAAGTAGCGTTGCGTGGCGTCGCTGCTGCCCTCGAGCGCCTGCCACCATGCGGCCCCCAGCAGCAGCAGCGTGGCGCTGGCCGTGGTGCCCAGCGCGAGCATGAGCGACCCCAGGACCGACGCCATGAGAATGGGCATGCCGAACAGCGGGGTGTAGTTCATGGTGCCCGTCTGCAGCCATTGCAGCAGGCCCACCACGACCAGGTCCACGCCCAGCAGGGGCAGCCAGTGCGGACCGGCCTGGGGCGAAGGGGGCTGCGGCCGGGCCACCAGGCGGGTGAGCACGGTCACCACCAGATAGACCGCGCACACGACGACCAGCTTGGGCTCCGTGTTCTGGTTCAGCACCACCCCCGCGCTTTGCAGGCCCAGCAGGGCCAGCGCCACCATGGCGCGCCCGGTCAGAAAGCCGCGCCACAGGCGCTGGAACGGGGCGTCGGTGCGTGGCGGGAGGGCTGGCGGGGTGGACATGCGCGTCGTACGGCGGTCCCGCTCAGCGGGGGCCGCTGGAGCGGTGTTCCGCGCAGCAGTAGTGCAGGCGACCTTGGGCCAGGGCCTCGGTGCGCGGCAGGTGTACGCCGCAGTGGGCGCAGGCCACCATGTCCAGCGGCGCGGGCGGCTGTGCGACGGGTCGCTGCGGCGGTGGCTGGCGGTGCTTGTTGCGCCACAGGCCGTAGGCGACGGCCAGCACTGCCAGGAGCAGCAGGTATTTCATACGCTGCGCCCCAGCACCACTTCGAGCACGAAACGCGAGCCCGCATAGGCCAGCAGCAGCAGCGCCGCGCCGCCGTAGAGCACGCGCACGGCGCTGCGCCCGCGCCAGCCGAAGCGCGAGCGGCCCAGCAGCAGCACGGCGAACGCCAGCCAGGACAGGAGCGAGAACACGGCCTTGTGGTCCCAGCGCCAGGCGCGGCCGTACAGGGTTTCGCTGAACAGCCAGCCCGCCAGCAGCGTGGCCGTGAGCAGCACGAAGCCCGCCGAAACGAAGCGGAAGGTGAGGCGCTCCAGCGTGAGCAGCGGAATGCCGCTGTGCGGATCGGTGGCCTGGCGGATCTGGCGCTCGGCGCGGCTCATGAGGCCCGCGTGCACCACGGCTGCGGCGAAAAGCCCGTACGAGGCGATGCCCAGCGCCAGGTGCAGCGGCAGCCAGGGCGACGCATTCACATGCAGTGGCTGGCCCGGAAACACGCTGGCCAGCAGCACGGCCACGGCACCGAGCCCCGCCAGCACCCAGCGTGCCTGCATCTGGGGGAACAGCTGGCGCTCGACCGCGTACACCGTGAGCACCAGCCATGCCGTCATGGACAGCGCCGGGCCGAAGCCGAAGCGCACGGGCGACTCGCCCACGAGGCCCCAGGCCAGCGCCGCGGCATGCAGCGACCAGGCCAGCAGCAGGGCGACGCGGGAGGCATTGGCGCTCAGGCGCGACGCGCCAGCGGCGGGTACGGCGTAGGCCAGGGCGGCCGCGGCGGCGAGCGTCCAGCCGACGGGGGATGCACTGGGTAAAATCATGCCGCGCAGTTTACCTTTCGCCCAGGGTCAGCGCCCTGGCGCAATCCCGCCCGCCGCCCCGACCGTGGGCCCACCCGGAATACCTCACATGGCCTCCGCCCTTACCGACAAACTCTCGCGTCTCGTCAAGGAGATGCGCGGCCAGGCCCGCATCACCGAATCCA
>JAYSFC010000149.1:0-7858 GCA_041913505.1 Acidovorax sp. | reverse complement strand
AAGCCATGCTGCAGGTCATGGCCGATGCCCGTTACAGCCACCCGGCCTTTTGGGCGCCGTATGTGCTGGTGGGCGATGCGCAGCGGTAAGGCCGAAGCCCCCGGTAAAATCGTCGCCATCCCCCAGAATTCACAAGAAAGTCGTCCATGAGCCTCAAATGCGGCATCGTGGGCCTGCCCAACGTGGGCAAGTCCACCCTCTTCAACGCCCTGACCAAAGCCGGCATCGCGGCCGAGAACTACCCCTTTTGCACCATCGAGCCCAACACCGGCGTGGTGGAAGTGCCCGATCCGCGCCTGCAGGACCTGGCCAAGATCATCAACCCCGAGCGCATCGTCCCGGCGATTGTCGAGTTCGTGGACATTGCTGGTCTTGTGGCCGGTGCCTCCAAGGGCGAGGGCCTGGGCAACCAGTTCCTGGCCCACATCCGCGAGACGGATGCCATCGTCAACGTGGTGCGCTGCTTCGAAGACCCGAACGTGATCCACGTGGCCGGCCGCGTGGACCCGATCGCCGATATCGAGGTCATCCAGACCGAGCTGTGCCTGGCCGACCTGGCCACCGTGGAGAAGGCGCTCAACCGCTACAGCAAGGCCGCCAAGAGCGGCAACGACAAAGAAGCCGCCAAGCTCGTGTCGCTGCTCACGCCGATCCAGGCTGCGCTCAACGAAGGAAAGCCCGCGCGCACCGTGCCGGTGTCCAAGGAGGACGCGCCGCTGCTCAAGCAGTTCTGCCTGATCACGGCCAAGCCCGCGATGTTCGTGGGCAACGTGAGCGAGGACGGCTTCGAGAACAACCCGCTGCTCGACCGCCTGAAGGAATACGCCGCCGCTCAGAACGCGCCCGTGGTGGCCATCTGCGCCAAGATCGAATCCGAGATGGCCGAGATGAGCGACGAGGACCGCGACATGTTCCTCGCCGAGATGGGCCAGGACGAGCCGGGTTTGAATCGCCTCATTCGCGCGGGCTTCAAGCTGCTGGGCCTGCAGACCTATTTCACGGCGGGAGTGAAGGAAGTGCGCGCCTGGACCATCCACGTGGGCGACACCGCCCCGCAGGCGGCCGGCGTGATCCACGGCGACTTCGAGCGCGGCTTCATCCGTGCGCAGACCATCGCGTTCGAGGATTTCATCCAGTACAAGGGCGAGCAAGGCGCCAAGGATGCGGGCAAGATGCGCGCCGAAGGCAAGGAATACGTTGTCAAGGATGGCGACGTGATGAACTTCCTGTTCAACGTCTAATCGCAGCCCAGCCCAGCCCGTCACGCCGGAAAGCCCTGCAAGCATCGGCTTTTATCTGTCGGGCTGCAGCAGGGGCAGCGTGAGCGTGAATCGCGCGCCCGCGCCGGGGCTGGACTGCACCGTGAGCGTGCCGCCCAGCAGTGTGGCCAGGGCGCGCGACAGCGACAGGCCCAGGCCCGTGCCGCCATGCTGGTAGCTTACGTGGGCGTTCCCCTGGCTGAATTTCTCGAAGATGACTTCGTGCAGTTCCGGCGCAATGCCGGGCCCCGTGTCCGTCACGTGAAACAGCATCTGCGTGCCATCCGCGCTGGGCTCCACGGCCAGTTCCACGCGGCCCTGGTCGGTGAATTTGATGGCGTTGGACAGCAGATTGTTCAGGATCTGCTTGAGTTTGAGGCGGTCCGTCACCAGAGGCTGTGCCGCTGCGTTGTGCAGGCGCGTGTCGAGCGTCAGCGACTTGGCCACCGCGCTCACGCGAAACAGCTCCGTTACTTCGTGCACAAGGTCCTGCGGTACCACGGGCTCGGGGTGCGTGGTCATGGCGCCAGCCTCGATTTTGGCCAGGTCGAGGATTTCCGTCAGCAGTGCATTGAGGTGCTCGGCTCCCCGGCGGATAAGGTGGGACTGCTCACGGACCCGCGGGTCCGCGCTGCGCAGCTCCATAAGCTCGGCAAACCCTCGGATGCTGGTCAGGGGCGTGCGCAATTCGTGCGACATGGCGGCCAGGAACTCGCTCTTGGCCTGGTTGGCGCGCAGTGCCTGGGCCTCGCTGCGCTGTAGCGCCTCATGGCTGCGGGTGAGCTTGTGAATGCTCGATAGAAAGGCACCCACGAAGGCGATGACGGCCAGGCTGAGCAGCAGCGTGAGCAACAACACGGTGTTGCGCATGGCGCGCCAGGGCTCAAAGGCTTCCCATGTGGATGTGCCGCAGAGGATGGCCAGGTCGTAGTCGCCCACGCGGCTATAGGCAATGATGCGCGGTACCCCGTCGGCGGAGGGGGATTCCACGGCGCCGCTGGGCTGGCTGCGCATGAGGTTGATCAGCGGTTCGGGAAGCAGGTTGTTGGTTTCCTCGGCCTGGCCGCCGATCACCCGGGCGCGGATGGCGCCGTCCAGGCCTGTGAGTGCGACCCCGCCTGCGGTGCCCAGCTCCACGCCGCGATAGACGTCGATGAAATAGTCTTGGTTGAGCGAGGCCACCACCACCCCGGCGACACGGCCATCGGGGCCCAGTACCTTGCGGGACAGCTGGATGGTGCGCACGCCCGACACTTTGCCCACCACGGGCTTGCTGACGAACAGGCCGTTTTTCATCATGCCCGCAGGCAAGGCTTGCGAGGGGCTCAGGTGGACCCGGATGTGCTCGCGGTCTTTCAGGCTGACGTTCTTGCTGCGTGTGCCCGTCGGGTCGAGGTTGCTGGCGACGAAGATGCCGCTGGCGTCCACGAAGGACATCTGGGCCAGAACTTGTGGCGCCATGCCGGTCTCGTTGGCGGCTTGCACGAGCAAGTCGCCCGTGAGCGTGCCGGCGGCCGCGGCTTCCTGAACCCGCACCATGGACTGATCCACCGTCGCAAGAATGCGCAGCGTGTGCTCCTTCAGGGCGCGGGCGGTGTTGGTGTTTTGGCGCTTTTCCGCATCCAGGGTCTCGTTCCATTGCCAATGCAGCATGACCGCCATGGCGGCCCAGGCGCCTAGCAGCACGACGACGCTGAAGCAGCAGGCCAGAACGGCATGAGCGCTGGCCGACTGTTCCCGCCAGCGGGCAAGGGGTGATGGAGGTTTCATGTCAGTGGTGCGGACAAGGTTTTGGAGGGGCTTGCGGTCGGTAGGCGGATGCTAAGAATGGCGCCACCTTTTGGGTACATGGGCCGCGTGGATGGGGCCGCTGACGGTTGTGGTTGACCGCGTGTGCTCTGCAGTACCACCGATGGCATGCACGGTGCAGGGCCAACCCGCCTACATTGCCGGGCAACATGCTGTCCAGCGTGTAAGTAGCCAATCGGGGCGTCGCCGGCGCGTTGCCTCCACTTTCGCGTCGGCGTTGAAGGCCTCATGGGTTTCGTGCTCCTCGACTTCCAGCGTCATGCGCATAAGCCGGCGGATGTCTGCACGGCCTTCAACGATCAGAATGCACAATCCTGTAGTACGCATTTCAATTTTATCAATTTTAGTATAAATGCAATATTGTTGGGTGAGGCTCCGTGTGCGCGAGACAAGCCAGCCGTGCTCAGGGAGCGCAGTACGCGCGATGTCGTACCTGTGGATCTGAAGGCCGCAGTGTGCAAGCACCTTGGCCGCCCATGGCGTTGGGCATGAGGGCTCCTTTCCCGGCGCTGCGGGATGTCAGTGCAGTCCCGCGCTGGGCCACACGTAGAGCAGTGCCGTCGTCATGGCCAGGTAGCGCAGGAACTTGCCCGCCGCCATGTAGGCAATGCAGGGCCAGAACGGAAGCTTGAGCCAGCCCGCCACGGCGCACAGCGGGTCGCCCACCACGGGCAGCCAGCTCAGCAGGCAGGCCTTGGGGCCGAACCGGCGCAGCCAGGCCAGTGCGCGTACCTCGGTGGGGTGGCCGGTGGCGCGGTCCACCACACGGTGGGTGCCCAGGCCCATCCACCAGCTGATGGCGCCACCGATCGTGTTGCCGGCCGTGGCCACGAGGATGGCGGGCCAGAACAACCCGGGGTTGAGTTGGATGAGTCCGAACACCGCCGGCTCCGAGCCCAGCGGCAGCAGGGTGGCCGAGACGAGCGACACCACGAAGACCGTGCTCAGGCCGAATTGCGGCAGGGCCAGCCAATGCAGCAACTGGTGCATCCATGCTTCCATAGGGGGCCAAGTGTAGGGGCGCGACGCAGCCCTTGTGCCAGACGGGGGGGCTCTTGTATCGTGGGCGCTTTCGCGCACGGCCTGGGACGGCCCCCGCCGCGATGCGCACCACCACGGAGTCCCGCCCATGCCTTGCCTGCCATTGCCTAGTTTGTCCCATTGGTCCAGAGCCTGGCGCGCCCTTGGGGCTGCGCTAGCGTGTGCGGGGGCACTGGCCGCCGCCCAGGCCGCCACGCTGGAGTTGGAAGGGCCCCGCGGGCGCCAGCAGCTCGACGGCGCGGCCCTCGCGGCCCATGCGCAGGCGCGCGACATTGACGTGCCCCAGGACGTGGCCTACCGGCGTGCGATGCGCTACCGCGCCGTGCCGCTGGCCGTGGTGCTGCGCGAACTGGGTCTGGCGCCGCAGGATACGCTGGAGGTGGCGGCTACCGATGGCTTCGTGGCCCAGCTGCCCGGCGCCTTGGCACTGCAGCAGGGGGCCGGGCAGGCGCAGCCCTGGCTGGCCATCGAGCTGCCCGGCGCACCCTGGCCCCCCTTGCCTGGCAAGGCGCAGGGCGCGGGGCCGTTCTATATCGTGTGGCCCGTGGCCACGGGCGTGGGCAGCGAGCAGTGGCCCTATGCCATTGCGCGCCTGGCCGTGCGCGAGGCGCCCGAACGCCGCTGGCCGCAGATTGCCGTGGCGCCGCGCCTGTCCGCGCAGGACCCCGCGCGGCGCGGCCAGGCCGTTTTCATCACGCAGTGCCTTGCGTGCCACACGATGAATGGTGCGGGCGGCGCGACCCTGGGGCCTGACCTGAACCGGCCCATGAACCCCGTAGATTACCTGCAGCCGCAGGCGCTACGCCGGCTTATCCGCAACCCCGCGAGCGTGCGCCACTGGCCCGCGCAAACCATGCCGGCCTTCGGCCCCGAGCAGCTGGACGACGCGGCGCTGGACGACCTCATCGCCTACCTGGGCCACATGGCACGCGAACGGCGCGGCGCGCGCTGAGCGGGCCTGTGCCAAGCGCCGCCATGGCGCTTGGAATGGCATTTCGGTTGCTGAAATTTTGAGCAGGTACAATCCCGCCTCCCCTCGGCGCCCGCAGCCTTCAAACTCTCCCCATGCCCGCCCTGCACATTGGCCACATCCCCCTGGCGAACCGCTTGTTCGTCGCCCCCATGGCGGGCGTGACGGACCGGCCTTTCCGCCAGCTGTGCAAGGCCCTGGGCGCGGGTTATGCGGTGAGCGAGATGGTGACCTCGCGCAAGGACCTGTGGAACAGCCTCAAGACCTCGCGCCGGGCCAACCATGAAGGCGAGCCCGGGCCCATCGCGGTGCAGATCGCGGGCACGGATGCCGAGATGATGGCCGAGGCTGCGCTCTACAACGTGGACCGCGGCGCCGAGATCATCGACATCAACATGGGCTGCCCCGCCAAGAAGGTCTGCAACAAGTGGGCGGGCTCCGCCCTCATGCAGAACGAAGCGCTGGCCCTGGAGATCGCCGAGGCCGTGGTGGCCGCCTGCGCGCCGCGCAACGTGCCCGTCACGCTCAAGATGCGCACGGGCTGGAGCCAGGAACACAAGAACGCCGTGCAGCTCGCGCGCGCGTTCGAGGGTGCTGGCATCCAGATGCTCACGGTGCATGGCCGCACGCGCGAGCAGGGCTACAAGGGCCACGCCGAGTACGACACCATCGCCGCCGTGAAGGCCGCGGTGCGCGTGCCCGTGGTGGCCAATGGCGACATCACCTCGCCCGAGAAGGCGCGCGCGGTGCTGGCCGCCACGGGGGCCGATGCACTCATGGTTGGGCGCGCGGCGCAGGGCCGGCCGTGGATCTTCCGCGAGATCGGCCACTACCTTGCCACGGGCGAACACCTGGCGCCGCCGCTGGTGGCCGAGGTGCGGCGCCTGCTGCTCGACCACCTGCGGGACCACTATGGCCTGTACGGCGAGGCGACGGGCGTGCGCAGCGCGCGCAAGCACATCGCGTGGTACGTGCGCGCGCTGCCGGGCGGGGACGCTTTTCGACAACATATCAACACCATCGAGGACTGCACCGCGCAGTGGCAGGCAGTGGCCGACTATTTCGCCGACCTGGAGCGGCGCATGGACCGGCTGCCGCCCGCCACGCTCGCCGCGGATGCGGACCCGAACGAAGAACAAGAGGGAATGTGCGCATGAGCAAGAAACACATCGAGGAATGTGTGCGCGAGAGCCTGCAGGGCTACTTTCGCGACCTGGGCGGCGAAGCGCCCGATGGCGTGTACGACATGGTCGTGCGCCTGGTGGAAAAACCGCTGCTGGAGGTGGTGATGAGCCACGCCGACAACAACCAGTCCCGAGCGGCCGAATGGCTGGGACTGAACCGCAACACGCTGCGCAAGAAGCTCGCCCTGCACAAGCTGCTCTGAGCGAATTTGCTATCTATTAGATAGCGCATGGTGCCCGCGTGACAGGCACCATGGCCTGATTTGATTCAAAACCTGAGACCACCACCGCCATGAACGCACTCCTTTCCGTCTCCGATAAAACCGGCATCGTCGAATTCGCCCGCGCCTTGCACGCGCTGGGCATCCGGCTGTTGTCCACGGGTGGCACCGCCCAGTTGCTGGCCAAGGAAGGCCTGCCCGTCACTGAGGTGGCCGAGGTTACGCAGTTCCCCGAGATGCTCGACGGCCGCGTGAAGACGCTGCACCCCAAGGTGCATGGCGGCCTGCTGGCGCGCCGCGACCTGCCCGCGCACATGGCGGCGCTGAAGGAGCACGGCATCGACACCATCGATCTGCTCGTGGTGAATCTCTACCCCTTCGAGGCCACGGTGGCCAAGCCCGGCTGCACCCTGGCCGACGCCATCGAGAACATCGACATCGGCGGCCCGGCCATGGTGCGCAGTGCTGCCAAGAACTGGAATCATGTTGCCGTGGTCACCTCGGCCGACCAGTACGAGGCCGTGCTGGGCGAGCTGAAAGCCGCCGGCAAGCTCTCCGACAAGCTGCGCTTCGCGCTGTCGGTGGCCGCGTTCAATCGCATTGCGCAGTACGACGGCGCCATCAGCGACTACCTCTCGTCCGTGAATTTCGAGGAGGAGAAGCTCTCCGAGTCGTATGTGCCCACGCGCTCGCTGTTCCCTGGCCAGTCCAACGGCCAGTTCATCAAGGTGCAGGATCTGCGCTACGGCGAGAACAGCCACCAGCAGGCCGCCTGGTACCGCGACCTGCACCCCGCGCCGGGTTCGCTGGCCATGGGCGTGCAGCTGCAGGGCAAGGAACTGAGCTACAACAACATCGCCGATGCCGACGCGGCCTGGGAATGCGTCAAGAGCTTCAAGCTGCCCGCCTGCGTGATCGTCAAGCACGCCAATCCCTGCGGCGTGGCCGTGGGCACGAGCGCGCTCGAGGCCTACGGCAAGGCCTTCCAGACCGATCCTACGAGCGCCTTCGGCGGCATCATCGCCCTGAACCGTGCGGTGGACGGTGCGGCCGCCCAGCAGATCGCCAAGCAGTTCGTCGAGGTGCTGATGGCTCCCGACTTCACGCCCGAGGCGCTCGAGGTGTTCAAGGCCAAGGCGAACGTGCGCTTGATGAAGATCGCTCTGCCTCCGGGCGGTGCCACGGCCTGGGAGCAGGGCCGCAACGCCATGGACGCCAAGCGCGTGGGCTCGGGCCTGCTGCTGCAGACCGCCGACAACCACGAGCTGCAACTGCCCGATGTGAAGGTCGTCACCGTCAAGCAGCCCACGCAAGAGGAAATGCAGGACCTGCTGTTCGCCTGGAAGGTGGCCAAGTACGTCAAGAGCAACGCCA
>JAYSFC010000148.1:0-8085 GCA_041913505.1 Acidovorax sp. | reverse complement strand
TGTAGATGTTGCCCGGCACCTTCAGGTCGAACAGATCGGCGCCGTGCTGGGCGCTATCAAAGGCGTAGGCCACCGTCTGGTAGATGGGCACGGCCACGGACTTGGTGGTTGGGTCGGGCGAATAGCCGGCGTGGACGGCCAGGGTTTCGATGCGCATGGGGCGGTCTCTCCTGTGTTGTGATTGCCCCATTGTGGGGCAGGAGAGCGAAGCGCCGGTTATGTGCTTATGCAGGCCGCGTGCGGTAGAACTGCAGGGGCACTTCCTGCATGTCCCTGTGGTGTTGCTGGAGCACCGATTTCTTCATGCGGCCCACCACGTGCATCTCGCAGGGCTTGCAGTCGAAGCGCAGCGTGAGCTTCTCCTTGCCGTTGATGAGCTGCAGTGGCTCGGCCTTGATGGTGCCCTTCACGCCGATCACGCCCTTGGCCTGCTTGGGGCACAGACTCATGCTGTAGCGCACGCAGTGCTTGGTGATCATCAGCGAGACTTCACCTTCCTCTTCCTTGCTCTCGTAGGCGGCGGCTATCACCTTCACACCGTGCTTCACGTAGAAGTCGTGTGCCTTGTGGTTGTAGACGTTGGCCAGGTAGGTGAGCGTGTCCTCGGGGAAGGGCGCGGGCGGCGCCACCGGCGTGGCGCGCGGCAGGCGCACGAAGCCCTTGGCGCGCGCATCCTCCAGCGCGGCCACGGCGTCGCGGCGCAGCTGGTTGAGCGCCGAGGCGGGTACGAACCAGGGTTGCGTGAGGTTCAGTCGGATGTCGTGGACCGCGAAAACGGTAGCGCCGAAGCGGCCCAGCTGCTCGCGCAGTGTCGCTTCGGACTTGGCTGCATCGGTGGCGCCCTGGTGCTCCTGGGCAATGCGGGCGTTGCCGACAAAGCCGTCCTCGTCGGTGAGCTGCAGCGCAAACCCGTCGGCCGTTTCATGGAACTCGGCCCAGAGGCCGATGCGCCGGTCGCTCGATTTTTTGTCGAGTGTGCGCACCCAGTCCATGTCGCGGTTGCGGTTGATCTCCAGGCCTTTGCGCAAGTCCTTGAAACCTTCGATTGCATCCTTGGGGAACACGCGCCAGATGCCTTTCTTCGCATTCACGGATTCGGCGCGGTTGATGTGCACGCCCACCAGTTCCTTTTGCAGGTCGTAGTAGCACAGGCCGTCGCCGTTGTGCAGCACCGTGGCCTTGTCGGTGGTCTCCAGCTCGAACCAGTTCCCCCCGATCTGGGTGACCCATCCGATGGCGCGGCCCGGCGTCTTGGGCGTGTCGAAGGCGCCGATGTCGTCCTGGCGGCCGTTCACGAAGTAGTCGGTGAACTCGCGGTTGAAGTTCTGGTCGGGGTCGGGCGTGAAGCTGAAGGTGGTGCGGCCCGACGAGGAACGCGTGAACTCGCCTTCCTCGATGATCTCGTCCAGCAGCTTGCGGTAGTGGGCCGTGATGTTCTTCACGTAGCCCAGGTCCTTGTAGCGGCCCTCGATCTTGAAACTGCGCACGCCTGCGTCGATCAGCGCGCGCAGGTTGTCGCTCTGGTTGTTGTCCTTCATCGACAGCACATGCTTCTCGTGCGCGATGATGCGGCCCTGGCCGTCCTGCACCTCGTAGGGCAGGCGGCAGGCCTGGTTGCAGTCGCCGCGGTTGGCGCTGCGGCCTGTGTGGGCGTGGCTGATGAAGCACTGGCCCGAGTAGGCCACGCACAGCGCGCCGTGCACAAAAAATTCAATGGTGGTGCGGTTGGGGTCGGTGGCAGCGCGGATGGCCTGGATCTGCTGCAGGTCCAGCTCGCGCGCAATCACGATCTGGGACAGGCCTGCATCCTGCAGGAAACGCGCCTTCTCGGGCGTGCGGATGTCGGTCTGCGTGCTTGCGTGCAGCTGGATGGGCGGCAGGTCGATCTCCAGCAGGCCCATGTCCTGGATGATGAGCGCGTCGGCCCCAGCCTCGTACACCTGCCAGGCCATCTTGCGCGCATCCTCTAGTTCGTCGTCGCGCAGGATGGTGTTGAGCGTGACGAAGATACGGCTGTTGAAACGGTGCGCGTGGGCAATCAGCCGCTCCAGGTCGCGGATGCCGTTGCCCGCCGTGGCCCGCGCGCCGAAGGCGGGGCCGCCGATGTAGACGGCATCGGCGCCGTGGTTCACGGCCTCGATGCCGATGTCGGCGTCGCGCGCAGGGGAGAGCAGTTCGAGCTGGTGGGGCAGGAGGGACATGGGTGCGATTATCCCAGCCATGGGTTTTTTACCGATACCATGGCCCGTTCAACCTTTTTTCCAGGAGTTTTTCCATGCGCGCAGTGATGGGAGTCGCCGGTCTGCTCGTGGTGCTGGCCATTGTGGGTGTGCTGGCCAAGAAGCAGCTTGCGGCCACCAAGACGCCCGTGACCGTGCTGCAGGTGCCGGGGCAGCCCGCCCCCACAGGCACCGTGCGCGAGCAGAGCCAGCAGGTTCAACAGCAGGTCAAGCAACAGGTGGAAGGGCTGATGCAACAGGCTCGGCCCATGCCCGAGGACGAACCGAAGTAACACCGAAGTAACGGATGGAGAACGAGCAGGACCGTGCCTGGATGCGCGAGGCGCTGGCCGAGGCCCGCGCCGCCGCGGAGGCTGGCGAGGTGCCCGTGGGTGCCGTTGTGGTCAAGGATGGCGCCATCATCGGCCGCGGCCGCAACGCGCCGGTGCAGAGCCATGACCCCACGCAGCATGCCGAAGTGGCCGCGTTGCGCGAGGCTGCGCGGCATCTGGGCAACTACCGGCTCGAAGGCTGCACGCTCTACGTCACGCTGGAGCCCTGCGCCATGTGCAGCGGTGCCATGCTGCATGCGCGGCTGGCGCGCGTGGTGTTTGGCGCCACGGACCCCAAGACGGGCGTGGCGGGCTCGGTGCTAGACCTGTTCGCCGAGCCGCGCCTGAACCACCAAACGGCTGTGCAAGGCGGGGTGCGGGCTGGGGAGTGCGCAGCGCTGCTGCAAGACTTCTTCGCTGGGCGCCGCAGCGCGCAGCGTGCGCAGGCCCAGCCACTGCGAGAAGACGCGCTGCGCACGCCTGAAGCGCGCTTTGCGGACACCCAGGCGGGCTGCTACGTCAGCGATCTGCCCGCGCTGGCCGGCCTGCGGCTGCACTACCTGGACGAAGGCCCGCGCGACGCCCCGCTTACCTGGCTGTGCCTGCATGCAAGCCCCGCGTGGAGCCGTGTCTGGCGCGACATGGTGCCTGTATTCACGCAGGCGGGCCACCGCGTGGTGGCCCCTGATCTGATCGGTTTTGGACGCAGCGACAAGCCCAAGAAGGAAGCCGCGCATACGCCGGCATGGCACCGGCAGGTGCTGGCCGAACTGGTGCAGCGGCTCGGCTTGCGCCATGTGGTGCTCGTGGCCCAGCCTGGTGCGGTACTGCCGCCGCTCGATGCGCCGCTGCTGCGCGTGATGGAAGAGGCGGCCGAGGCGGGCGCTGCTCCGTTCCCTGACGCCGGCCACCGCGCCGCGCCGCGCGCTTTCGCCCGTTTCGTCCGGGACGACCGCGCCCCTGCACTGACCGTGCCCGATGCCAGTGCCGCTTGCGCCAGGCGCGCTGTGGAATACTTCACCCGCTATGCACGACCATGACCATTGCGGCCACGACCACGGCCCGAAGCACATCTACATCTATTCCCCCGCCAGCGCCGTGCGCGACAAGGCTGCATTCAGGCGCGGCATCGCCCGGCTGAAGGCCCTGGGCCACGAGGTGGAGGTGGACGCCGACGCACTCGCCACCCACACGCGCTTCGCCGGCGACGATGCCACGCGGCTCGCGGCCATCCATCGCGCGGCGGCCAGCGGGGCTGATGTGGCGCTGATCTCGCGCGCGGCCTATGGTTTCACGCGCATCCTGCCGGGCATCCAGTACAAGAAGGTTGCCAAGGCCATCGAGCATGGGACGCGCTTCGTCGGCATGAGCGACTTCACGGCCTTCCAGAACGCGGTGCTTGCCCGCACGGGGGCCACCACCTGGGCCGGCCCCTCGCTGGAAATCGATTGGGGTGTGGAGGGCGAGCCTGACGACATCATGGCCGCCTGCTTCGACGACCTGCTCACCGGCCACGGCGAGGGCGCGGGCTGGCGTATGGACAAGGAAAAGCCGCGGGAAGATGGCAAGAGCGCCGTGCCCGAGGTGTACGTGAAATCCGCCCAACTCTGGGGCGGTAACCTCGCCGTGCTCACGTCGCTGGTCGGCACGCCATATTTCCCCGAGGTGAAGGGCGGCATCTTGTTCCTGGAGGACATCAGCGAACATCCCTACCGCGTGGAGCGCATGTTGACCCAACTGCTGCACGCAGGGGTTCTGGCCAGGCAAAAAGCCGTGGTGCTGGGCCAGTTCACAAACTACAAGCTGGCCCCGCACGACAAGGGCTTCAAGCTGCAAACCGTGGTGGACTGGCTGCGCACGCAGATCAAGGCCCCCGTGCTCACCAACCTGCCGTTCGGCCACGTGGCCACCAAGGTGCTGCTGCCCGTAGGGGGCAACGTATCACTGTCGGTCGAAGGGCGCGATGCGCTCATTTACTGGGGCCACGTGCACTGAGCGCTAGGTTCCGAATCGCCGTGCCGCCTGCCCCCCGTTGCCTCCGAGTGCGTGGGGCAGCAGTCCGTGAAAAAGGGGCGTGATCTGCTGCAGGGCCTCGTCGGCCAGTGACGCACCGTGTGCCGCGGCCAGTGCACTGCGCAGGTCGGTGCGCAGGTACCACAGCGCCTCGGCATCGATCGCGTAGCGCAGCCGCATCGTGATGCGCACGGCCTCGCCACCCTCCAGGCCCGCCATGTGCCGAAGCATGGTCTGGCGGACCTCCTCCAGCCGCTGATCGCGCACCCAGCCCGTGGATGCCGGAGCGTCACGGCCCAAAAGGCTGTGCAGGCTGTGGCGAAGATTCGGCTTGTTCCAGCGCATGGGCGAAGAGGCTGTGGGCCTCCAGAGCGGCAAGGAGCCCAAGGTATGCCAGCGCCAGGTTCTGCGCAAGCTGAATGCTCCTGTTTTTGTATAAAGGCAACAAATTCATAGCAAACTTGGGCGCCGCGATGCGGCCAGCACGCTGCCCTGGCCCGCGGCATCGTGTGCGCAGAAGGCTCCAGGCCCTGTAGCGCAGCGCCGGCGCCCACGGTAGAGTGCCGCGAGGCCGGGGCGGATCCATTGGCGGAGTCGGGGCCATGTTCCGTAACGCATTGGCCACATGGAGGGAGATCCGATGAGTTGGTTCAAGCGCGCCTGCGTGGCGCTAGTGGGGTTGTGTCTTTTGGCGGGCGCGGCCGTGGCGGTGTACATGCTGCGGGCCATGCCGGCGCTCGATGGCAAGTTGCATGCGCAGGGGCTGCGCGATGCCGTGTGGGTGCGGCGCGATGCGGCCGATGTGACACACATCGATGCGCGCACGCCGCAGGATGCCTGGTTCGCCATCGGCTACGTGCACGCGCAGGAACGCACCTGGCAGCTTGAATTCAACCGCCGCGTGATGCACGGCACGCTCTCCGAGGTGTTCGGCCCGGCCACGTTGGACACAGACAAGCTCCTGCGCGGGCTCGACATCCGGGGCGCTGCGCGGCGCCAGTACGCGGCGCTGCCCGCCGAGGCGCGCGAGGCGCTGCAGGCCTACAGCGCAGGCATCCAGGCTTTCCATGCGCGGCGGCCCCAGGCCCTACCGCCCGAATTCGCGCTGCTGGGCGTGCGCCCCGGCGGGGATGAGGGCGTGGCCTGGTCGCCCGAGGACAGCGTGGGCTGGGCGCTCATGATGGCGCTCGATCTGGGCGGTAACTGGGGCAAGGAGTTTGCACGGTTGTCGTTGGCGCGCGTGCTCGATACCGAACGGCTGTGGCAGCTACTGCCGCCCTATGCGGGCGAGCAGCCGGTGACGCGCGTGGACCTCGCCGCGCTCTACCGTTCGCTGCGGGTGTACCGCGATGGCGCACCGCGCGCTCCTGTGGAATCTGCGGCCGTTGCGCCGCAGCCCGGCGGCCCCTGGCAGCGCGTGGTGGGCGCGGGCATGCTGGCCTGGGCCAGCGAACTCGCGGCGCGCGCCGGCAGCCCGGGCGGGCGGGGCAGCAACAACTGGGTGGTGGCTGGCGCGCGCACTGCGAGCGGCAAGCCACTGCTGGCCAACGACCCGCACCTGGACCTGTCGGCGCCCGCGGTCTGGTACTACGCTCATCTGCGCGCGGGAGCGGGCCAGGCGTCCGATGGCACCACGCTCGGGCCACTGGACGTGATCGGCGCCACACTGCCGGGCCTGCCCTTCGTGGTGCTGGGCCGTACGGCCCAGGTGGCCTGGGGCTTCACCAACACGGGGCCCGATGTGCAGGACCTGTACCTCGAGCAGATCGACCCGCAGGACCCCACGCGCTACCGTACGCCCACGGGCTGGGATCGCTTCGGGGTGCGTGAGGAAACCATCCGCGTGAAGGGCCAGGCCGATGTCGTGCTGCGCTTGCGCAGCACGCGCCACGGCCCCGTGCTCAGCGATGTGCAGAAATCGCACGCCGAGGTGCTTGATCTCTCGCGCCACGTGCTTGCACTGCGCTGGGCCGCGCTGGACGCGGACAACCTCACGGTGCTGGGCGGGCTGCGCGCTAACCAGGCGCGCTCGGTCGACGAACTGTTCCAGGCCATGGCGCACTACCACTCGCCCATGCAGAGCGTGGTGGCGGCCGATGTGGGTGGAACGATCCGCTTCAAGGCCGTGGGTCGCGCGCCGCTGCGCCGGGCCGACAACGACATCCTGGGCGTGGCCCCCGCACCGGGCTGGGATGCGCGCTACGACTGGCAGGGCTGGCTGCCCTACGGCGAGACGCCCGAGGACGATGGATCCGCCCGCGGATGGATCGCCACGGCCAACCAGCGCGTCACGGCGCCGGGCTACGCGCACTTCCTCACGCAGGACTGGACGCCGCCTTACCGCTACGACCGCATCGCCGCGCTGCTGGAGGCCCGGCCTTCGCACGACGCGCAGAGCATGCAGGCGATGCAGGCCGACAACCTCTCGCTGGCCGCGCTGCGCCTGCTGCCGTACCTGCAGCGCGCACAGGCACGCCATGCGCTTGCTGCGGCAGTGCAGGCGCAATTGCAGGACTTTGATGGCCGCATGCGCGCCGACCGTGCCGCGCCGCTCGTGTTTGCGGCCTGGGCCGATGAGCTGGCGCGCGGCCTCGTTGCCCCGCGCATCGGGCAGGCGCTCTTTGATGCCACCTATGGCAAGCGTGACTACCGTGCGGCCGTGGAGGGCATCCTCGAGCGCAACGATGCTTGGTGGTGCGAGCCGCTGTCCTGCGAAGCGCAATCCGCGCGGGCGCTGGAGCGTGCGCTCGACCGCCTGCAGGCCGCCTATGGCCCCGATCTCGCGCGCTGGCGGTGGGGTGTGGCGCATCCCGCGCGCAGCAGCCACCGGCCGTTCGGCAGCGTGGCGGCGCTGGCGCCGTACTTCGACGTGAGCGTGCCTTCCGACGGCGACACCTACACCGTGAACGTGGGTCAGTACAACCCGGGCGATGCCAAGGCGCCGTTCGTGAACCGGCACGCGGCCTCGTTGCGCGCGGTGTACGACCTCGCCGATCTGGAGCAGTCGCGCTTCATCTACCAGACGGGGCAGAGCGGCCTCGTGTTCTCACCGCGCTACCGCGACATGGCTCCGGCCTGGGCCCGTGCCGGCTATCGGCTGTTGCAGCGCGAGCCGGTGCGCTGGGCGCATTCGCTGCAACTGCTGCCTTGAGAAGAGTGTTTATTGAATAAAAAAGCTGCAAGTGCTTGAAATTCAAGCGCTTGCAGCTCCTGTTTTTGTAGTGAATGGGCCGCTGGCTCAGCTGCCGCGTGTGACCGGCACGCCCGCACTGCGGCCGTAGCTGCCGTACTTGCCCAGTTCCCATTTGGCGATGGCATTGCGGTGTACCTCGTCGGGGCCATCGGCAAAGCGCAGCGTGCGCGCGTTGGCGTAGGCGTAGGCGAGCGGGAAGTCGTCGCTCACGCCGCCGCCGCCATGCGCCTGCATGGCCCAGTCGATCACCTGGCAAGCCATGCTGGGCGCCACGACCTTGATCATGGCGATCTCGGTCTTGGCGACCTTGTTGCCGGCCACGTCCATC
>JAYSFC010000147.1:0-8187 GCA_041913505.1 Acidovorax sp. | reverse complement strand
AGTGGGAATACAAGCTCGCGCAGATGGAAAAGGGCCAGCTCTCGCGCGAGGCCTTCATGGCCGACATCGCCGCCATGACCGAGCGCATGGTCAAGAAGGCCAAGGAGTACGACCGCGACACCATCCCGGGCGACTACGCCACGCTGTCCGCCCCCTGCCCCAACTGCGGCGGCGTGGTGAAGGAGAACTACCGCCGCTACACCTGCATGGGCAAGGCGGGCGATGGCGTGGGCGCCTGCGGTTTCTCGTTCGGCAAGTCGCCCGCGGGCCGCACCTTCGAGACCGCCGAGGCCGACCAGCTGCTGCGCGACAAGCGCATCGGCCCGCTTGAGGGCTTCCGCTCCAAGGCGGGCTGGCCCTTCACGGCCGAGATCACGATCAACTACGACGACGAGGCCAAGAACTACAAGCTCGAATTCGACTTCGGCGACGACCGGAACGCCGAGGAAAGCGGCGAACTCGTGGACTTCGGCGCGCAGGAGAGCCTGGGTGCCTGCCCCGTGTGCGGCGCGCCCGTGTACGAGCATGGCGCCAACTACGTGTGCAGCAAGTCCGTGCCCACGGCCGGGCAGCCCACGCCCTCGTGCACCTTCAAGAGCGGCCAGATCATCCTGCAGCAGCCCGTGGAGCGCGCGCAGATGCACAAGCTGCTCGCCACGGGCAAGACCGACCTGCTCGACAAGTTCGTCTCCATGCGCACCCGCCGCACCTTCAAGGCCTTCCTGGCCTGGGATGCGGCCGCCGGCAAGGTCAACTTCGAATTCGAGCCGCGCGACAGCAAGTACCCCCCGCGCAAGACGGCTGCTGCAAAAACAGGAGCTGCTGGCGCAGGTGGTGCAAGCACTACCGCCAAAAAAGCCGCAAAACCCGCCGCCAAGAAGAGCGCAGCCGCCAAGGCGCCGCGCAAGGCCAGTGCCGCGGCAGGCAAGGCCCCCAGCGCGCAGCTCGCCGCCGTGATCGGCGCCGAGCCCGTGGCGCGCCCCGAGGCCGTGAAGAAGCTCTGGGTCTACATCAAGGAGCACAACCTGCAGGACCCCAAAGACAAGCGCACCATCGTCGCCGACGACAAGTTGCGCGCCGTGTTCGGCAAGGACAGCGCGGGCATGTTCGAGCTCGCGGGCATCCTCGGCAACCACCTGGGCTGACGCCCGCCGCCCACATGCGCAGCCGCACCGAACGTGCCCTCTGGACCGCGCTGGCCGTGGCCCTGGCGGCCGGGGCGGGGGCTGCGTGGTGGACGGCCGACCAGTGGGGGCCCCACGCCGGCCCCTGGGCGCGGCAGGCCTGGCGCAAGATCACGCGCCCGGGGCCCGAGACCCTGCCTCCGCATGCCGGCGCCGCGGCCCGCGGCCGCGCTGCCGTGCCGTCCGCGCAGGCGGCCGCCTCCACCCCCGCGCGCCCGCCGCGCAAATGCGTGCGGGACGGCCGCACCACTTACACCGACCAGCCCTGCCTGCCGGGCAGCCAGGAGCAGGCGGTGGAGGGCGGCGCAGTGATGTCGCTGCCGCCGAACTGAACCGCGCCCGGCGTTCGCGCCCCCCCCACAGGACTTATCCGTGCAATCCGCCAACCCCACCCTCTTCGACGAGGCGTACTACGAGCGCTTCTATTTCGACAAGAAAACCAGCGTGGTCGATCCGCAGCATGCCGAGCGGCTCGGCGCCTTCGTGGGCGCGTACCTGCACTACCTGCGCGTGCCGGTGCACCGCGTGCTCGACATGGGCTGCGGCATCGGTTTGTGGAAGGACATGGTGGCGCGGCAGTTCCCGGATGCGAGCTACCACGGCGTGGAGTTCAGCGAATACCTGTGCCAGCGCTACGGCTGGGAGCGCGGATCGGTGGTGGACTACGCGGCGCACGACCCCGCCGAGCCGTTCGACTTCGTGATCTGCCAGGGCGTGCTGCCCTACCTGAGCCCGCCGGACCTGCAGCGCGCGCTGGCCAACCTGGGCTCCCTGTGCCGGGGCACGCTTTACCTCGAGGCGGTCACGCGCGAGGACTACGAGCGCGACATCATCGACGAAGACCTCACCGATGCGCGCCTGCTGCGCCACCGTGCCGAGCTGTACCGGCGCGGGCTGTCGCGGCACTTCCGCGCGCTGGGCGGCGGACTGTGGCTGAGCCGCCGGGCGCAGGTGCCGCTGTTCGAGCTCGAATGCGCGGGTGCGTAACCGCAGGCCGCACAAGCCAGGATTTGCCCATGACCCCTTCTTCCGATCCTTCGCGTTGCGTGCCGCTGGCGGGCGCCAGCAACTTCCGCGACCTGGGCGGCTATGCCGGTGCGGGCGGGCGGCGCGTGAAATGGCGCCGGGTCTTCCGCGCCGACCATCTGGCCGCGCTCACGGCCGATGACCGGGAACGGCTTGCCGCGCTGGGCATCGCGCGCGCGGTGGATTTCCGCGGCGTGCACGAGCGTGCCGCGCTCGGCTACACGCTGAAGCGCGTGGAGCAGCACGCGCTCACCATCGAGCCCACGGTGGTGCAGCGCGCCCAGCAGCTGCTGCAGGCGGGCCACGCCCTCACGGCGCGCGAGGCCGTGGGCCTCATGCAGGACACCTACCGCGGCTTCGCTGGCGAGAACGCGCCGCGCTTCGCGCAACTGTTCGCACTGCTGCTGGCGAGCAACGTGCCGCTGGTCTTCCACTGCACGGCGGGCAAGGACCGCACGGGCTTCGCTGCCGCGCTGGTCCTGCTCGCGCTCGGCGTGCCGCGCGACGTGGTGATGCAGGACTACCTGCTCACCAACACGCTCTACCGCCGCCCCGAAGGCCTGGCGGGCCCCACGCCGCGGGAAGTGCTCGAGGTGCTGTGGCGCGTGCAGGAGGATTTCCTGAATGCCGCACTCGACGGCGTGGACCGCCACCCCGGCGGCTTCGACGGCTACCTCGCGCAGGTGCTGGGCGTGGATGACGCCGCGCGCGGGCGCCTGCAGGCGCTGTACCTGGAGTGAGCCGGGCGGCATGAAACGCCGCGATGCGTTAGCCTCGGTGGATAACCATTCGAGGAGACCGTTTCCCATGCCTTCCCGCCGATTCCTGCTCGCCGCTGCCGCCAGCCTCGCGCTGGGCGCCGCCACCATGGCCCATGCGGCCTGGCCCGACAAGCCTATCAAGCTCATCGTGCCCTTCCCAGCGGGGCAGGCCACCGACATCTTCGCGCGCGCTCTGGCCGAGCCGCTGGGCCAGCGCCTGGGCCAGCCCGTGGTGGTCGAGAACAAGGCCGGCGCGGGCAGCAACATCGGCACCGAGGCCGTGGTGCGCTCCGCGCCCGACGGCTACACGCTGCTCGTGGCGGGCAGCGCCATGGCCGTGAACCAGACGCTGTACAAGAAGGTCAGCTTCGACCCCACCAAGGACCTCGTGGGCATCTCGCTCATCGCCAAGGTGCCGCTGATCTTCCTGGCCACGCCCGCCTCGGGCATCACCAGCATGCGCCAGCTCATCGACCAGGCGCGCGCCGCGCCGGGCCGGCTCAACTACGCGAGCGCCGGCATCGGCGGCACGCAGCACCTCTCTGGCGAGATGATGAAGGCGCGCGCGCAGGTGTTCATCACCCACATCCCCTACCGGGGCAGCGGCCCCGCGCAGGCCGATTTCCTGGGCGGGCAGGTGCCGCTGATGGTGGATTCGGTCACGGCCGCGCTGCCCCATATCCAGGCACGCCGCGCCGTGCCGCTGGCCGTGACCTCGGCCCAGCGCTCTTCGCTGCTGCCCGACGTGCCCACCGTGCGCGAGAGCGGCTTGCCCGCGCTGCGCGACTTCGAGGCCGTGGGCTGGCTCGGCCTCATGGCGCCCAAGGGCACGCCGCCCGACGTGGTGCAGCGCCTGAACCGCGAGGTGACCGAGCTGCTGCGCGGCGAGGCGCTGTCGCGCTTCATCCGCGAGCGCGGCTCCGAGCCCGCGCCCACCACGGGCCCGGAGTTCGACCGCTTCATCGCGAGCGAGATCCGCCAGTGGGGCGCGGCCGTGAAGGCCTCGGGCGCCTCGGTGGACTGATGCCCTCTCTACCTGATTTGCAACCGTTTTCGTGGAAGCCCTGATGACCCTTGCCCACCCCATCGCCGCCAAGTGGCCCGCCCAGCACCCCGACCGCCTGCAGCTGTACTCGCTGCCCACGCCCAACGGCGTGAAGGTCTCGATCCTGCTCGAGGAAACGGGCCTGCCCTACGAGCCGCACTTGGTCAGCTTCGACAGCAGCGACCAGTTCTCGCCCGAGTTCCTGGCGCTTAACCCCAACAACAAGATCCCCGCCATCATCGACCCGCACGGCCCCGGCGGCCAGCCGCTCGCGCTGTTCGAGTCGGGCGCCATCCTCGTCTACCTGGCTGAGAAGACGGGCCAGTTTTGCCCCAAGGACCCGGCTGCGCGCTACGAGACGCTGCAGTGGCTCATGTGGCAGATGGGCGGCGTGGGGCCCATGTTCGGCCAGCTGGGCTTCTTCCACAAGTTCGCGGGCAAGGACTGGGAGGACAAGCGCCCGCGCGACCGCTACGTGGCGGAAAGCAAGCGCCTGCTGGCTGTGCTGGAGCAGCGCCTCGCGGGCCGCGACTGGATCATGGGGCCCGAGTACACCATCGCCGACATCGCCGTCTTCCCCTGGGTGCGCAACCTTGTGGGCTACTACGGTGCGGGCGAGCTCGTGGGCTTCGACGCCTTCCCCAACGTGCAGCGCGCGCTGGCGGCGTTCGTGGCGCGGCCGGCCGTGGAGCGGGGGCTGCTGGTGCCACATCGTCCGGCCTGAACGCCCTTCTGCGCCACCGGCGGCGATGCGGGAGAATGTCCCGTCCCACTCCCGCGAAAGGAGGGCCGCCATGCCCACCCCTACCTTCGAAGACTACCGCGCCACGGCGCTCGCCCAGGGGTTCACCGAAGTGGTGGAGCGCGTGTGGCAGCCCGACACCGTCGTGGCCACGCACACCCATCCGTTCGGAGCCCACGCCCTCGTGGTGCAGGGTGAGATGTGGCTCTCCGTGGGTGGCGCCACACGCCACTTGCTGCCGGGCGACCGCTTCGAGCTGGCGGCGGGCGTGCCGCACGACGAGCGCTATGGTGCGAGCGGCGCGACCTACTGGGTGGCCCGCCGCTAGCCCCGTGCTCACGATGGGTTACACAGCGCCGGGGCGTTGCGGGCGGCGGCGGTCCCACAATGTGCCGATCCACCTGAAAACCCCGCCATGCGCCGCCGCCTCCTGATTGCCTGCTCCGCCTCGTTCATCCTCGCACTCACCGCCTGCGCCAGCGGCGCTGGCAGCGCGCCGAGCTACACCCTCACTGCCGGGCAGCTCGAGGGCGCCATAGCGGGCCGGTTTCCGCGCCGCTACCCGGTAGCCGGCCTCATCGACCTCGACCTGCAGGCGCCGCACTTGCGCCTGCTGCCTGCGCAGAATCGGCTCGGCGCCGACATGGCGGTGCTGGCCTCGGGGCCCGTGCTGCGGCGCAGCTACGCGGGCTCGTTCGACGTGGACTTCGGGCTGCGCTACGAGCCCTCGGACCGTACCATCCGCGCCACCCAGCTGCGCGTGAATGCACTGCGCATCGAGGGCCTGCAGCCGCGTATGGCGGAGCTGCTCGATGCCTACGGCGCCCAGCTTGCCGAGCAGTCGCTGCGCGAGGTGGTGCTGCACCAGCTGCGCGAAAAAGACCTGGCCGTGGCCGACGGGCTGGGCCTGCAGCCGGGCAGCATCACGGTGACGGAGCGCGGGCTCGTGATCGGGTTCGTGCCCAAGGCGCCCTGACGGGGCCTGCGTGTATCCATGCGTTGCGGGCGATGGACAGTGCCATCGCGCTGGGCTATGGTGAATCGTTTCGGCAAATCCCTTCACTGGAGGTTTCCACCATGCAGGTCCAGCCCTATCTGTTCTTCGACGGCCGCTGCGAGGAGGCCCTGGCCTTCTACGGCAAGGCGCTGGGCGCCCAGGTCACGGTGATGATGCGCTACCGCGACAGTCCCGTGCCGGCGCAGGGCGGCCCCGAGGGCTGTGCGCCCATGCCGGGCGACAAGGTCATGCACGCCAACTTCCAGATCGGCGAAACGCAGCTCATGGCCTCGGACGGCATGGCCGTGGGCCAGGCGCAGTTCAAGGGCTTTTCGCTCTCGATCGCCGCACCCGACGATGCCGAGGCGCGCTGCATTTTCGAGGCGCTGGCCGAGGGCGGCCAAGTTCAGATGCCGCTCGCGGCCACGTTCTTCGCCTCGTCGTTCGGCATGGTGGCCGACCGCTTCGGCGTGTCGTGGATGGTGATCGTGCCGCTGCCCATGCCCTGAGCGGGCGGGTGCGCGCTCAGGGGGCCGCGGGCGCCGGTGCCGGCGGCTGGGGCGGCGTACGGGGCTCGGCGCCTTCGGTGATCAACGCGCCTGACGGCGGCGGTGGCGCGGCGTCCCATTGCGGCACGGTGGAGGGGGTTAGCGGCGTGAGCGGCGCGGGCGGCTGTGCCGGAACCTCCTCGGGGGCAGCGGGGGCGCTGGCGTCAGGCAGGGGCTCGGGCGCCACGTCCGGCAGGGGCGGCGGTGGCGGTGCCACGGGCGCGGAGGGCGCCGGGGGCTGGGCTGGCGGCGCGGGGTGCAGCCGCTCCCGCACCCAGGCCAGCAGGCGCGTGCGCCAGTCGTGTGCGCGCTCGACCAGCGGGGTGTAGAAGCGGTGCTCGTCGGGCGGCTCGAACTTGGCGGCCGGATCGATCACGCGTGCGCGCAGCGCGCGGGCCGTGAGGTCGGCCACCATGGGCAGCGCGCTGTGCGCGCCCTGGCCCCAGTGGTTGCTGCGCAGCGTGATGCGGCTGTCGTTGAAGCCCGCCCAGGCGCCCACCACGAGCTGCGGGTGGGCCAGGATGAACCAGCCGTCGGCGTAGTCCTGCGTGGTGCCGGTCTTGCCCACCACGTCGGCCCGGATGCCCCAGCGGCTGCGGATGGCGCTGCCCGTGCCCTTGTCCACCACGCCGCGCAGCATGTCGAGCAGCGTGTAGTCGGTGCCGGCGGGCAGCGCGCGCTCGCCGCGCTGGGGCGCGAAGCGCGCAAGCTCGTGGCCGTCGCGGTCGGTGATGCGGGTGACGAGCATCGGCTCGCGGTACAGGCCGCCATCGGCCAGCGTGCCGTAGGCGCTCACCATTTCACGCAGCGTCACGGGGCTGGTGCCCAGCGCGAGCGCGGGCACGGGCAGCAGCGGGCTCTGGCGCACGCCCATGGCGCGCGCGAGCTGCGCCACGCGGGCCGGGCCCACGCTTTGCATGACCTGGGCCGTGATGGTGTTCTTCGAGTAGGCCAGGCCGTCGGCCAGGCTCATGGGTTGGCCGCTCGGGGGGCCGCCGTCGCTCGGGCGCCAGACCTCGCCGCCCGTGAGCTGGATCTCCACGCTCTGGTCCAGCACCTGGTCGCTGGGCTTGGCGCCCTGTGCCAGCGCCGCGCCGTACACGAAGGGCTTGAAGGTGCTGCCGGGCTGGCGGCGCGCCTGGGCCACGTGGTCAAACGGGTCCTGCGCGTAGTCGCGGCTGCCCACCCAGGCGCGGACTTCGCCGGTGCGCGGGTCCAGCGCGAGCAGGCCGGCCTGCACGCGGGTCTTGTCCTCGCGCAGGCGCTGCAGGAAGGCGCGGTCGGCCATGAGCGTCTTCAGTGCCTCGCCCGCGCTGCGGCCCGACTGCAGCGCGGCGCGGTACTCGGGCGTCTCGCGCACCAGCGTTTGCACCAGGGGGCTGCCGGGGCTCCAGTTCGCGCGCTGGGCCCAGGTGCCATTGGCCACGCCCTGCAGTGTGCGGCCCTGGCGTGCCACGGCCTGGTTGGCCCAGTCCTGCAGGCGCGCGTCGATGGTGGTGTGCACCACGAGGCCGTCGGCGTAGAGGTTGTAGTCGTTGCTGTCGGCCCAGGCGATGAGCCACTTGCGCAACTGCTGCGCGAAGTGCGGCGCGGGGCCCGGGGGCTCTTCCTGGCGCTCGAAGTCCAGGCGCAGCGGGCGCTTTTGCAGGGCCGTGAGCTGCTCGGGCGCGAGCTTGCCGCGCTTGGTCATCTGCTCGAGCACGGTGTTGCGCCGCTGCACGGCACGCTCGGGGTTGAGCACGGGGTTGTAGTAGCTCGTGCCCTTGAGCATGCCCACGAGCGTGGCGGCCTCCAGCACCGTGAGCTGCTTGGCGCTTTTGTCGAAGTAGGTGCGCGCCGCCATCTCGATGCCGTAGGCGTTGTAGAGGAACGGCACGGTGTTGA
>JAYSFC010000146.1:0-8344 GCA_041913505.1 Acidovorax sp. | reverse complement strand
GCGTGAGCGACAAGCCGCTGCACGGCGAGATCAAGCTGCCCGGCATGGCCAACCATTTCTACCGCGAGCGCGTGGACCAGCACCTGCGCATCGGCATGCGCGCCATCGACATCCTGCGCGAAGGCGGGGTGCACCGCCTGCACAGCCGCAAGCTGCGCAGCTTCGCGGAAGTGGCGTTCCAGTAAAAACGCGCCACACACCTGCCCCATGCCCGCTCTGGACCTCCCCTCGCTCGGCCTGCTGACGCTGTTCGACTTCATCGCCATGGCACTGGTTCTTCCGGTGGTCATGGGCACCCACATCAGCCCTGCCGCACGCCACGTGCAGCAGTTCTTTGCGATGCAGGCCATCACCTGGACTGCCATGCTCCTGTTGAGCAGGCTGCGCGACACCCCCTGGGAGCCAGTGTTGGCCATCTGCGCCACAGGGGTGATCGCCGGAGGGCAATGGACCCTGTTCCGGGCGCTGACGCTCTGGCTCGGGCCGCGGCCCGGCCGCCTGTGGCTGCTGCTGTGCGGTGTGGCAGGCCCCCTGGGATTCGCGCTGCTATGGCCTCAGGCACTGCCGCGCTTTATCTGGTTCAGCGCCTTCCAGGGGCTGGGGCTGATGATCCTCGCACGCGCGTGCCTCGCACCGCGCAAGGAATGCGCCACGGGCTGGCGCTGGGTGCTGTGCGGCTGCGCGCTCGCCGTCGCGCTGGCGCTCTGGGTCCGGGCGTTTTGGGCCTGGGCGGGACCGGAGCCGCTGAACTACACCAGCCACAGCCCCGTGAACCACGCGTTCATCGTCTTGTGCAATCTGTGCGGCGCGCTGATGCTGGCTTCGACGCTGGCAGCCTGGCGCGACGAGTCCGATCAGCAATTGCGCGCCCTCGTGGTCACCGACGAACTCACCAGGCTGCTCAACCGCCGCGGCTTCGAGGAGCGCTCCCGGGCCATGCTCGCCCACGCCCAGCGCCAGGGGCTGCCGCTGACCGTACTCATGCTGGACCTGGACCATTTCAAGCAGATCAACGACGTCCACGGCCACGAGGGCGGTGACAACGCGCTGCGCCTGTTCGGCCGGCTGCTGCAGGCCCAGACACGCGCGAGCGACCTTGCCGCCCGTATCGGCGGTGAGGAGTTCTGCCTGCTGCTGCACGGCGATACAGCCACGGGGCAGGCCCTGGATGCGCGGCTGCGCACCGCCTTGCGTGCAAACGCGCTCGCAGAGCTCGACTGCGCGCTCGACTACAGCGCCGGGCTGGCCGAACTCCCCGCGCACGACGCGGACCTTCCCAGCCTGCTGGCGCGCGCCGATGCCGCGCTCTATGAAGCCAAGGCCAGTGGGCGCGGGCACCTGCGGTGCGCGGCGCCCCTGGCACCGCCGCCCGTCGCCCTCGCCGCCTGAGTGGCGCTCACGCGGCGCAGGCGGCCTGGCCGCTTGGCTGGCGCTCGCCATCCAGCGCCAGTACGCGCGCCGCCTCCCGGGCTGCCACCCAGCCCACATCGGTAGGAACCACCCACACCTCCACGGCGCTGCCCTCGGCGTGGATGGCACACACGGCATCGCCCGTGGCGCGCGCATTGCGGCCGGCATCCACGCGCAGGCCCAGCCACGCGAGACGCTCGCACACCTGGGCGCGCAGCACAGCATCATGTTCGCCAATGCCGCCGCTGAATGCGATCACATCGAGCCCATCCAGGCAGGCCACCATGGCACCCGATTCGCGCACCACGCGGTGGGTGAACATGGCGATGGCGCGCTGCGCCGCCGCACTGCCGTCGGCGCGCAACCGCCGCATGTCGGCCGAAATACCCGACACGCCGAGCAGCCCGCTCTGCTGGTACAGCAGCTTCTGGATACGGTCGTGGTCCCAGCCCTGCTCCAGCAGGTACAGCAGCACCCCCGCGTCCAGCGAGCCGCTGCGCGTTCCCATCATGAGCCCGTCAAGCGCCGAAAAACCCATGGTGCTTGCACGGCTCCTGCCGCCCAGTGCCGCGCACAGGCTCGCACCATTGCCCAGGTGGGCCATGAGCACACGCCCCTGGGCGCGGGCCGTATGCTGGCTCAGCGCCCCCATGATGAACTGGTACGACAGGCCATGGAAGCCATAGCGGCGCACCCCCTCTTCGGCCAGGGCCTGGGGCAGCGCAAAGGCGTAGTCCACCTCGGGAATGGTGGCGTGGAAGGCCGTGTCGAAGCAGGCTACCTGGGGCAACGCGGGAAATGCCGCCTGGAAGCAGCGGATGCCCGCAAGGTTGTGCGCCTGGTGTAGCGGCGCGAGCGAGTTCAGGCGCTCCAGGCGCGCGAGGGTGTCACCTGCCACCACCACGCTCTCGCGAAAATCGCGCCCCCCGTGCACCACGCGGTGCGCTACGGCCTGGATGGCGGGCAGGTGGTCCGCACTGGCCAGCAGCGCGCGCAACTGTGCGAGCGCGCGTTCAAAGGGGCCGCCGCCCCCGGGCGGTAGCGCCTGCCGCAGGCTGGCCGTTCCCTGGCGCCATTCGAGGCGCGGCTCACCCCCGGGCTCCAGCCCCTGGATGCTGCCCGACATCGCCACGGGCAGCACGGCGCCCCCCTGCAGCGGGTAGAGCGCGAACTTGAGCGAGGACGACCCCGCATTGACGGACAGCACGGCCATGGCGTCAGCTCCCAAGGTTCAGTGCTTCTGGACGGCAGCGGATTGGGGCGGGCGCTTGCGCCGTGCATCGAAGGCCGCGAGCGTGGCCAGCAGCGCGGACGCCACGCGCACGCGCGGCCCATCGGCCCTGCTCGTGAGGGCGATGGGCACGCGCGCGCCCAGCACCAGGCCAGCGCCCGAGGCGCCCGCGAGGTATTCGAGCTGCTTGGCGAGCATGTTTCCGCTCTCGAGGTCGGGCACGGCCAGGATGTCGGCGTCTCCCGCCACGGCCGAGGTGATGTGCTTGATCTCGGCGGCCTGCGCGGACACCGCGTTGTCGAAGGCCAGCGGACCATCGAGCACACCGCCCTGGATCTGGCCGCGGTCCGCCATCTTGCACAGCGCCGCCGCATCGAGCGTGGACGGAATGTCCGGATTCACCGTCTCGACGGCCGACAGAATGGCCACCTTGGGCTGGTCCACACCGAGCACGCGCGCAAAGTCGATCGCGTTCTGCACGATGTCCACCTTTTCGGACAGCGTGGGCCGGATGTTGAGCGCCGCGTCGGTGATGAGCAGGGGCTTGGCGTACAGCGGCACGTCGAAGCGGAACAGGTGCGACATGCGCCGTCCCGTGCGCAGCAGGGGCTCGGCGAGCACGGCCTTGATGAGCTCGTCGGTGTGCAGACTGCCCTTCATGAGCACCTCGACCTCGCGGCGCGCGGCCATGCCGGCGGCGAGCGCCGCTGCCGCGTGGCTGTGCTCCACGCCCAGGATCTCCACGCCGTCGAGGTCCAGCCCCGCTTCAGCAGCCACGGCGCGGATGCGCGCCTCGGGGCCCACGAGCACGGGCACGATGAGCCCGTGGCGCGCGGCGTCGAGCGCGCCGCTGAGCGAGCCCGCGTCACAGGGATGGACCACCGCGCAGCGCACGGCGGGCATGCCGTCGGCGAGCGCGAGCAATTCCTGGAAACGCGCCTCGGGGTCGAAGAGCTGGATCTGCGGCGCAGGGATCTTGGGCAGACGCACCTTCTGCACGGGCGGGATCACACGCGCCGTGCCGTACAGCACGCGCTCGCCGCTCTGGTTGGTGACCACGCAGTCGAGCTCGGCACGCTTTTTCGCATCGTCCTTGCCCACCACCGTGGCCGTCACCGTGAGCGTGTCGCCGATGCGCACAGGCCGCGCGAAGTGCAGGTTCTGCTCCAGGTAGATGGTGCCGGGGCCGGGGAACTGCGTGCCCAGCAGCGCCGAAATCAGCGCCCCG
Source organism: Acidovorax sp. (assembly GCA_041913505.1). GTDB lineage: Bacteria > Pseudomonadota > Gammaproteobacteria > Burkholderiales > Burkholderiaceae_C > JAYSFC01. The sequence goes on along the minus strand of JAYSFC010000146.1, from coordinate 4,475 downwards.
CCCCACATGCCGTGGGCGATGACGCCATGAAACAGCGTGGCGTTAGCGTACTCGGGGTTCAGGTGGGCCGGGTTGGTGTCGCCCGAGACGGCCGCGAAGGCCTGGATGTCGGCCTGGGTCAGCGTGCGCAGCAGGCGCGCGGACTGGCCGACCCGCAGTTCGTCGTACGTGGTGTTCTCCAGCCATTCGGTGGGAGGCATCTGGTTCATGGCATTGCTTTTTTCACGGAGGAGAAATCAGGCCACGGCGTGGCAGCCGGCGTCAACGTAGATGGTCTGGCCCGTCATGCCGCTGGCGGCATCGGAGCACAGGAAGGCGCAGAGCTGCGCGATCTCGCGCAGCGTGACCAGACGACCCAGCGGGGCCTTGCGCTGCGCACTGGCCATCAGGTCGTCGAAATGGGCGATGCCCGAGGCGGCCCGCGTGAGGATGGGGCCGGGCGAGACCGCGTGCACGCGCACGCCACGCGGCCCCAGCTCCAGCGCGAGGTAGCGCACCATGGATTCGAGTGCGGCCTTCACGGGCCCCATGAGGCCATAGTTCGGCACGGCCTCGTCGGCGCCCAGGTAGCTCATGCCCAGCAGGCTGCCGCCGTCCCGCATGTGCGGCAGGCACAGCCGCGCCAGGCGCGCGAACGAGTGACACGACACCTCCATCGCACGCGCAAAACCGCTGCTGGAGCTGTCGACCACGGGACCGTGCAGGTCTTCGAGCGGCGCCCAGGCGATGGAGTGCACCACGAAGTCGAGCCCGCCCAGACGCTCTGCGGCACGCGCCACCAGGGCTTCAAGGTCGCCCTCCTGCTCGACGTTGCACGTGACGAGTTCAATGCCGGCTGGAGCCGTGAGCGGCTCGACGAAGCGGCGCGCCTTGTCGTTGAGGCACGAGGCCACGACCTCGGCGCCAAGCTCGCGCACGAGCCGCGCGCAACCCCAGGCAATGCTGTTTTCGTTGGCCAGGCCCAGGACGAGGCCCCTCTTGCCAGCCAGGCTGAACGCAGACGCAGGTGGAGTCATCGGAAAGGTTCCAGAAAAAGGGGAGATGAGGCGTTTCGCGGCGCAAGGCGCTCACAGACCGTCGAACAGCGGGTGCAGGTCCATGCCGGGCGCGCGAGGAGCGAAGCCTTCGCGCAACAGCCGGTCCTGGGCGCTGAGCAGGATGTCGCGCGCGGCCTGCGCCCCCACGCTGGCCACGAGGTGCGTGATGATTTCGTAGCGCAGCACGAGCAGGCCGCGCAGTTCCTCGCGCATACCGGCCTCGCGACCGTGGAGGGCGGCCGGCTCGGCACTGCGCAGCAGGACGTGGTCGACGTCTTCGCGCGTTTGCAATGGCACGCGCAGAATCTCCGCCAGGCGCGTGATGCGCGCGCCCAGCGTCTCGAGTTGCTCCAGCAGGCGGCGCAGGTGCTCGGCCGTCGCTTCGTGCTCATTGGCAGGTTCAGTCTGCATAGCGTTGCATCACGTACGAGCCCGGAGCATCGCACAGGACCGTGGCCGGGTCGATGGGGCGGGCAGGCACGGGCGGCCCCGAGCGCTCGCGCAGCCACTCGTGCAGGGCAACCCACCACGAGCCTTCCAGCACCGGTGCATTGGTCTGCCAGGTGTCGGGGTCGATCCACTCGTCCCCATGCGCGCGGCTGGCGATCTGGTAGCTGCGGCGCGGATGGCCAGGCTCGGAGACGATGCCCGCGTTGTGCCCGCCCGCGGCCAGCACGAAGGTGATGGGAGCGTCGGCGAGCAGATGGAGCTTGTAGACCGAACGCCAGGGCGACACATGGTCGCGCACCGTGCCCACCACGAACAGGGGTGCGCGGATGTCGCGCAGCGCCACGCCCTCCCCATCCATGCGGTACTGGCCCGAGGCCAGCGCGTTATTGAGGAACAGCGACGAGAGGTACTCGGAGTGCATGCGCGCGGGCAGCCGCGTGGTGTCGGCGTTCCAGCTCATCATGTCGTTGCCCACCTCGTCCTGCCCGAGCAGGTAGCGGCGCGTGGCACGCGACCACACGAGATCGCGCGAGTTGAGGAACTGGAACGAACCCGCCATCTGCCGGCCCGAGAGGTAGCCCGTGCGCGCCATCTTCTCGCGCAGCGTCTTGAGCTGGTCGTCGTCGATAAACACGCCGAGTTCCCCCGGCTCGCTGAAATCGGTCTGCGCAGCCAGCAGCGTGATGGTGGCCAGCTCGGGCAGCTCTGCAGGGACTGCGCGCTTGCGCCGCCCGCCCGGCGCGGCAGCCTGCGGTGCCTGCGCGCGCGCAAGCGCCGCGGCAACGATCGCCAGGAAAGTGCCCCCCAGGCAGTAGCCCAGGGCATGGATGCGCGGCGCGCCAGTCTGGGCGCGCACGGCCGCCATGGCCTCCACCACGCCGCGGCGCAGATAGTCCTCCATGCCGAGGTCGCGATCGGCCGCGTCAGGGTTGCGCCACGAGATGATGAAGACCGTATAGCCCTGGTCCACAAGGTAGCGCACCATGGAGTTGCCCGGCGACAGGTCCAGGATGTAGTACTTCATGATGCACGAGGGCACGATCAGCAGCGGCTGCGGTGCCACCTGGGCCGTGGTGGGCGTGTAGCGGATGAGTTCGATGAGCCCGTTGCGGAACACCACCTTGCCCGGCGTCACCGCCACATCGCGCCCCACGGCGTAGGGCAAGGGCGGCAGCGCCTGCGGGGGCGTATCGGCCTGGGCGTTCATCTGCGCCCGCAGGTCCTCGCCCACATTGCGCCAGCCTTCGAGCAGGCTGCGGCCCTGCGTTTCTTGCGCGAGGCGCAGCACCTCGGGGTTGGTCCACGCCCAGTTGGAGGGCGACAGCGCGTCGAGCGCCTGGCGCGCGAAGAAGCGCACCATGTGCTGGTGGTGCTGCGACACGCCGTCGAGTTCGGCCGCCTCGCGCCACCAGACGTCGTAGGCCTTGAACCCCTCCTTGAGCGCGCTGTAGGGCCACTGGCGCCAGACCGGCTCGGCAAAGCGCGCGTCCATCTCGGGCTGGTCCTCGGCGGCAGCGCTGCCGGCGTTCTGCCAGGCCTGCAGCGCCAGATCGAGCGCGCGCTGCGCCAGCACCATCTGGCGGCCGGGCGATGCCGCCAGGTGCAATGCCCAGTCGGCCTGGGCGAGCGCCAGCGAAATGGGTGACAGCCCCTGGCTCGTGCGTGCCAGCAGGGCGTGGATCGACTCGTCGAGCGTGCGGGCCGCCGCACGCTGCCGCTCCAGCGGATGCTCGGGAGCAGGCCTTGTGTCCATCGTGATTCCCCGTCGTTGAGATAACCAATTGCCAAGTATGCTGATGCACTCCAAGGACTCCTTGACACGCATCAGTTCGAATGCACGAATTGCTCCGTTTTCAGTAGCATTCAACGTATGGTGTATAAGCGCGAGGTTACAGAGTCACGACAAATTCTCCATCTGTACCATGCCCGCCACTGCGCTGTTCGAAGCCCGCCATCTGCGCAAGAGCTACGGTGACGCCACCGTGGTCGACGATGTGTCGTTCGCGATCGCGCCAGGCGAGTGCCTGGGCGTGATCGGCCCCAACGGCGCGGGCAAGACCACCACCATCCGCATGTGCCTGGGCCTCACCGCGCCCGACGAGGGCACGGTGCATTTCCACCCCGGCGGCGGCAGCGCGTCGCTCTCCATGCCGCGCGATGCGCTCGCGATCAAGGCCCAGCTCGGCGTGGTAACCCAGTTCGACACACTGGACCCCGACTTCAGCTGCGCGGAGAACCTGCGCGTGTTCGGCCGCTACTTCGGCCTGGGCGCATCCGCCATGCGCGATCGCATCCCGCGCCTGCTCGAATTCGCCGCGCTCACGCACAAGGCAAACGCGCGGCCCGGCGAGCTCTCGGGCGGCATGAAGCGGCGGCTCTCGCTGGCGCGCGCGCTCGTGAACGAGCCGCGCCTGCTGCTGCTCGACGAGCCCACCACGGGCCTCGATCCCCAGGCGCGCCACCTCATGTGGGAGCGGCTGCAGCTCCTGCTGCAGCAGGGCACGGCCATTTTGCTCACCACCCATTTCATGGACGAGGCCGAGCGCCTGTGCTCACGCCTGCTGGTGCTCGACCATGGCCGCAAGATTGCCGAGGGCCGACCGCGCGAGCTCATCGCCGAACACCTCGAGCCCGAGGTGGTCGAGGCCTACGGCAACGGCGCGCTGGCCCTCGCGCACGACGCCGCGCTGCGCGCGCTGGCGCGCCGCGTGGAGGTCAGCGGCGAAACCGTGTTCTTCTACACGCAGGATGCGCAGCCGCTGCTGCAGGCCTTGGCTGCGCACAGCCACCTGCGCACCCTACACCGGCCCGCCAATCTGGAGGACCTGTTTCTCAAGCTGACGGGCCGCAAAATCCGGGAGGAAGGTTGACATGTCCGCCGCATCACCATCCGCGCACGCTGCCACCGCCCCCGGCATCTGGCGCGCGCCCGACCTGTCGCTGCGCTGGTGGCCCGTGTTCCTGCGCAACCTGCTGGTGTGGCGCAAG
>JAYSFC010000145.1:0-8454 GCA_041913505.1 Acidovorax sp. | reverse complement strand
GGGGCGCCCCGCGGGACCCGGGTGTGGGGGTGGCCCGGTAACAGCGCGGGGGCCTGGCCCTGGGTGTCGCGTGGGCCCCCCAGTTGGGTGCCACACGGCGGGTGGCCCAGCAGCTCCAGCTCCTTGTTGATGAAGCCCACGTCGAACGCCGCGTTGTGGATGATGATCTCGGCGCCCTTCATGAAATCGAGGATTTCCTGGGCCACCTCGGCAAACTTGGGCTTGTCGCGCAGGAACTCGGTGGTCAGCCCGTGCACGCGCAGCGCGTCCTCGTGGCTGTCGCGTTCGGGGTTGATGTACAGGTGCAGGTGGTTGCCCGTGAGCTTGCGGTTGACAAGCTCCACGCAGCCGATTTCGATGATGCGGTCACCGTTCTCGGCCGACAGGCCCGTGGTTTCCGTGTCGAAAACGATCTGGCGCGACATCAGTGGTTTTCCTTGGCGTGGTTGATCGAGTACTTGGGGATCTCCACCGTGAGATCTTTCTGCGCCAGGATCGCCTGGCACGACAGGCGCGACTGCGGCTCCAGGCCCCAGGCGCGGTCCAGCAGATCTTCCTCCTCTTCCTCCGCCGGGTTGAGCGAGGCATAGCCCTCGCGCACGATCACGTGGCAGGTCGTGCAAGCGCAGCTCATGTCGCAGGCGTGCTCGATCTGGATATGGTTGTCGAGCAGCGCCTCGCAGATCGAAGTGCCAGCGGGCGCGGAGATTTCGGCGCCGCTCGGGCAGTACTCGGGATGGGGCAGGATCTTGATGACCGGCATGTGGGGAGTCCGCTGTCGTTGTAAGGGGTCAGAGGGATTGCACGTTCTTGCCCGCGAGCGCCTCGCGGATGCCACGGTTCATGCGCTGGGCGGCAAAGGGCTCGGTACCTTTGGCCAGAGCCTCGGTAGCGGCCTCGATCACGGCGGCATCCTGGGCACCGAGCACGCCGCGCAACTGCAACATGAGCGCATCGACCGCCGCGCGCTCGCCGGCCGCCAGCAGATCGCCGTCCACGTCGAGCGCGCTCTGCGTGGCCAGCAGCATGCGCTCGGCATCCACGCGCGCCTCGACCACGGCGCGCGCGCGCATGTCCTCGCTGGCGGTGGCAAAGCCTTCTTGCAGCATGCGCGCAATCTGCTCATCCGACAGGCCGTACGAGGGCTTGACGTTGATGTGGGCCTCGACGCCGCTCGTCAGCTCCTTGGCACCCACCGAGAGCAGGCCGTCGGCATCCACGGTGAACGTGACTCGGATGCGCGCCGCGCCCGCCGCCATGGGCGGGATGCCGCGCAGTTCGAAGCGCGCAAGGCTGCGGCAGTCCTGCACCAGGTCGCGCTCGCCCTGCACCACGTGGATGGCCAGTGCCGTCTGGCCGTCCTGGTAGGTTGTGAAGTCCTGTGCACGCGCCGTGGGGATGGTTTCGTTGCGCGCCACGATGCGCTCGACGAGGCCGCCCATGGTCTCGATGCCGAGCGACAGCGGAATCACGTCGAGCAGCAGCAGGTCGCCCGCCGCGTCGTTGCCGGCAAGCTGGTTGGCCTGGATGGCCGCGCCCAGAGCCACGACTTCGTCGGGGTTCAGGTTGGTGAGCGGCGTGCGGCCAAAGAACTCACCCACTGCGCGCTGCACCTGGGGCATGCGCGTGGAGCCGCCGACCATGACCACGCCCTGCACCTCGTCCTTGCCGAGTTGGGCGTCGCGCAGCGCGCGCCGCACGGCTGCAAGCGAGCGCTGCGTGAGCGCGGCCGTGGCGGCTTCAAAATCGGTACGTTTGACATCCAATTGGGCTGTAGTCCGCTCCAGTTGGACATGAAATGCTACGGTTTCGGAAGCAGTCAAGGCCTCCTTGCACGCCCGTGCCGCCAGGCGTGCGGCCGCCTTGTCCGCCGGTGTCTCGGCCACGAGGCCAAGCTGGCCCAGCGCCCAATCGGCCAGCGCGGCATCGTAGTCATCGCCGCCCAGGGCCGAATCGCCGCCCGTGGCAATGACCTCGAACACCCCACGCGTGAGCCGCAGGATGGAGATATCGAACGTGCCGCCGCCCAGGTCGTACACGGCGTAGATGCCCTCGCTCGCGTTATCGAGGCCGTAGGCAATGGCCGCCGCCGTGGGCTCGTTGATGAGGCGCAGCAGGTGGATGCCCGCAAGCTGGGCCGCGTCCTTGGTGGCCTGGCGCTGGGCATCGTCGAAATAGGCAGGCACCGTGATGACGGCGCCGTACAGGTCGGCGTTGAAGGTGTCCTCGGCGCGATAGCGCAGTGTGGCGAGGATCTCGGCGCTCACCTCCACGGGCGACTTGGTGCCACCGACCGTGGCCAGGCCCACCATACCGCCCTGCCCGCTTTCCTGCACGAAGTCGTAGGGCAGCTTGCCGGCCTCGGCGATGTCGGCCAGGCCACGGCCCATGAAGCGCTTGACCGAGGCGATGGTATTGCGCGCGTCCTGAGCCTGGGCTTTCGCCGCGTCGTGGCCGATCTGGCGCCCGCCGCCGTCGAGGTAGCGCACGATGGACGGCAGCAGCACGCGCCCTTGTTCGTCGGGCAGGCACTCGGCCACACCGCTCTTCACGGCGGCGACCAGGGAATGCGTGGTGCCGAGGTCGATGCCTACCGCGATGCGCCGCTGGTGCGGGTCGGGGGACTGGCCGGGTTCGGAAATCTGCAGGAGCGCCATGGAGTCTTTGAAGTCGTAGGGATGGGGGCGCCCGAAAAGCAGGCGCCCGCGATCTGTGTCGGGCGCTATTGTCCCAGCAGCTCCCGGCGCTGGTCGACGTCCTGCGCAAATCGCGCAATGAACATGAGGGCTCTGACCTGCTGCGCTGCCGCGGCGTAGTCATTCTGCGTATCGAGCAGCTCGCCGCAGCGCGCAAGCGCCGTGCGCCGCGCTTCTTGCACCGCGTCGTCCAGCGCATCGATGGCGGAATCCGAATCGGCTTCCTCGAGCGCCTCACGCCACTCCATCTGCTGCATGAGAAAAGCCGGCGGCATGGCGGTGTTGTCTTCCGCGCGGATGGGCGCACCGTGCAGCTCGCACAGGTAGGCCGCGCGCTTTTGCGGGTCCTTGAGGCGCTGGTAGGCCTCATTGATGCGCACGGACCACTGCATGGCCACGCGCTGCGCGGCAGCCCCTTGGGCTGCGAAGCGGTCGGGATGGGCCTCGCGCTGCAGGTCTTTCCAGCGTGCGTCCAGCACGGCGCGGTCTTGCGCAAAGCGGCGCGGCACGCCGAACAGTTCAAAGTCGTCGGATTGCAGGTTCATGGCAAGAAAAAGACCGCCAGCGCGGTATGCAATGGCGGTCCTGGGTGACGCGGCACGACAGGGATCAGACGCGGAAACTCTCTCCGCAACCGCAGCGGTCGCGCTCGTTGGGGTTATTGAACTTGAAGCCTTCGTTAAGCCCTTCGCGCACGAAGTCCAACTCCGTGCCATCAATGTAGGCCAGGCTCTTGGGGTCGATGAGTACCTTAACACCGTGGTTTTCGAACACGATGTCACCAGGCTCCTGCTCGTCCACGTACTCCAGCTTGTAGGCCAGGCCCGAGCAGCCCGTGGTCTTGACCCCGAGGCGCACGCCCAAGCCCTTGCCACGCCGCGAGAGGTAGCGGGTCACATGCCGGGCGGCAGCTTCGGTCAGCGTAATGGACATGGTCAGGCGGCTTCCACGGCGGTGCCGTGCTTGGCCTTGTAGTCGCTGACGGCGGCCTTGATGGCGTCCTCGGCCAGGATCGAGCAATGGATCTTCACGGGCGGCAGGGCCAGTTCTTCGGCGATCGCGCTGTTCTTGATCTGGGCGGCTTCGTCCAGCGTCTTGCCCTTGACCCACTCGGTCACGAGCGACGACGAGGCGATGGCCGAACCGCAGCCGTAGGTCTTGAAGCGCGCATCCTCGATCACGCCGGTCTGCGGGTTCACCTTGATCTGCAGCTTCATCACATCGCCGCAGGCGGGTGCACCCACCATGCCGGTGCCGACGGATTCGTCACCCTTGTCAAACGAGCCCACGTTGCGGGGGTGCTCGTAATGGTCAATCACTTTGTCTGAATAGGCCATGGTGTATTCCTCCTTGTCTGCTGGCTGCGTTCAGTGAGCGGCCCACTGGATGGTGCTCAGATCCACGCCATCCTTGTACATTTCCCACAAGGGGCTCAGCTCGCGCAGCTTGGCGACGTTCTGCCGGATGACGGAGATCGCGTAATCGATTTCTTCCTCGGTCGTGAAACGGCCGATGGTCATGCGCAGGCTGCTGTGGGCCAGTTCGTCGCTGCGCCCCAGGGCGCGCAGCACGTAGCTGGGCTCCAGGCTCGCCGACGTGCAGGCGGAACCCGACGACACCGCCAGGCCCTTGATGCCCATGATCAGCGACTCGCCTTCGACGAAGTTGAAGCTCATGTTCAGGTTCTGCGGCACGCGGCGCTCCATGCTGCCGTTGATGAACACCTGCTCGATGTCCTTGAGCCCGTCGAGCAGGCGCTGCTGCAGCGCCTTTGCCTTGGCATTCACCTCGTTCATTTCCGCCTTGATGATGCGGAAGGCCTCGCCCATGCCGACGATTTGGTGCGTGGGCAGCGTGCCCGAGCGCATGCCGCGCTCATGGCCACCGCCGTGGATCTGAGCCTCCAGGCGCACGCGCGGCTTGCGGCGCACATACAGCGCGCCCACGCCCTTGGGGCCGTAGGTTTTGTGCGCAGTCATGCTCATGAGGTCGATCGGCAGCGTGGTCATGTCGATCTCGACGCGGCCCGTGGCCTGCGCGGCATCCACATGGAACAGGATGCCTTTTTCACGGCATAGCGCACCAATGGCGGGGATGTCCTGGATGACGCCGATCTCGTTGTTCACGAACAGCACGCTGATCAGGATCGTGTCAGGGCGGATCGCGGCCTTGAGCGCATCGAGGTCGAGCAGGCCGTCTTCCTGGACGTCCATGTAAGTCACCTCAAAGCCCTGGCGCTCGAGCTCGCGCATGGTGTCGAGCACGGCCTTGTGTTCGGTCTTGAGCGTGATGAGGTGCTTGCCCTTGCCCTGGTAGAAATGGGCCGCGCCCTTGAGCGCCAGGTTGATCGATTCGGTGGCGCCACTGGTCCACACGATTTCACGCGGATCGGCACCGATCAGGTCGGCCACGTGGCCGCGGGCCTGCTCGATGGCTTCTTCGGCTTCCCAGCCCCAGGCGTGGCTGCGCGAGGCTGCATTGCCGAAATGCTCTCGCAGCCAGGGGATCATGGCGTCGACGACCCGGGGGTCGACGGGGGTCGTGGCGCCGTAATCAAGGTAGATGGGGAAATGCGGGGTCATGTCCATGGCTGGCTTGGTCGTATCTGGCAGGCAAGACGGAAAAATGCGGCGGGCACCATCGACCGCGGTGGCGAGCGGGGCCCATGGCCCCTCCTCCTCACGCGGCCAGGGCCTCAGGACTTGGCGAAGACGTTGCCCAGGGCGAACACCGAGTTCGGGGCGTTGACGCGGATGGGCTTGACGACCGGCGTCGTCGAAATGGCGCGGCGCACCACGGGCTTGTCCTCGATCTGCACGCCCTTGGCGAGTTGATCGTCCACCAGCTTTTGCAGCGTGACGGAATCCAGGAACTCCACCATGCGCTGGTTCAGCGAAGCCCAGAGCTCGTGCGTCATGCAGCGGCCCGCCTCGCCCAGGCAGTTTTCCTTGCCGCCGCACTGCGTCGCGTCGATAGGCTCGTCCACCGAGACGATGATGTCAGCCACGGTGATGTCGCCCGCCTTGCGCGCCAGCGTGTAGCCGCCGCCCGGACCACGGGTAGACTCCACCAGTTCATGGCGGCGCAGCTTGCCAAAGAGCTGTTCCAGATAGGACAGCGAAATTTGCTGGCGCTGGCTGATGGCAGCCAGCGTGACGGGGCCGTTATTCTGGCGCAGGGCCAGATCGATCATGGCGGTGACCGCAAAACGGCCTTTGGTAGTGAGACGCATCGCAAGCTCCTTGTTCAGGCTTGTTCGTTATAGGAAAAGCCGTGGCGGCCGCATGTGGTGGGGACCATACGGGGGCACGCACGGCACCGTCTCCGCCCCTTGCTCCGGCCTGCCGCAGGCGCGGATCCCTTCTTCATCGGGCTGTTTTGTTGAGTGTTTCATCCAAGTATAACACAAATCCCTATCGTTTTTGTCGGATAAAGGGGGCATTCCGCCCCATCATCCACGCCAAACGTCGCCCCGGCCCATCGGTTACACAGCGACGTGGTCGTCTCCGTGGGCGCCAAAGGCCTGGTCTTTGAGCCGCGCCAACTGGTCGCGCACGCGCGCCGCCTGCTCGAATTCGAGGTTGCGCGCGTACTCGAGCATCTGTTTTTCCAGGCGCTTGATCTCTCGGGCAATGTCCTTTTCGGACATGTCCTCGACTCGCGCGCGCTGCAGCGCCTCCTGCTCGAGCCGCTCGGCATCCTTGCCCGCTTTTTCGCTGTAGACCCCATCAATCAGGTCTTTCACCTGCTTGACAATTGCGCGCGGCTGTATTCCGTGGGCTTCGTTGTGTGCGATCTGTTTCACGCGCCGGCGTTCCGTCTCGCCGATGGCTTTTTTCATCGATTCGGTGATCCGGTCGGCATAAAGAATGGCCTTGCCGTGCAGGTTGCGTGCCGCGCGGCCGATGGTCTGGATCAGGCTGCGCTCGGCACGCAGGAAGCCCTCCTTGTCAGCGTCGAGGATGGCCACGAGCGACACCTCGGGGATGTCCAGCCCCTCACGCAGCAGGTTGATGCCCACGAGTACATCGAATGCGCCCAAGCGCAGGTCGCGGATGATCTCCACGCGCTCGACGGTATCCACGTCCGAATGCAGGTAGCGCACCTTCACGCCGTTGTCGGTGAGGTAATCGGTGAGTTGCTCGGCCATGCGCTTGGTGAGCGTGGTGATGAGCACGCGCTCGTGCCTGTCCACGCGCAGGCGGATCTCCTGCAGCACGTCATCCACCTGGTGGGTTGCGGGCCGGACCTCGACCTCCGGATCCACCAGGCCCGTGGGACGCACCACCTGGTCCACAACCTGGCCGGAGTGCTGCTTTTCGTAATCGGCCGGAGTGGCCGAAACGAAGACCACCTGGCGCATGCGGCGCTCGAATTCCTCGAACTTGAGTGGTCGGTTATCCAGCGCCGACGGCAGGCGAAAGCCATATTCGACCAGCGTGGTCTTGCGCGCGCGGTCGCCGTTGTACATGGCGGAGAGCTGGCCAATCATCTGGTGGCTCTCGTCCAGGAACATGAGTGCGTCCTTGGGCAGGTAGTCGGTCAGCGTGCTGGGTGGATCGCCGGGCGCTGCACCCGAGAGGTGGCGCGTGTAGTTCTCGATGCCCTTGCAATGGCCCACCTCGCTGAGCATCTCGAGATCAAAGCGCGTGCGCTGCTCCAGGCGCTGCGCCTCGACGAGCTTGCCTTCGTCCAGCAGTTGCTTGAGCCGCTCGGCCAGTTCGAGCTTGATCGTCTCGACGGCCGCGAGCACCTTGTCACGCGGCGTCACGTAATGGCTGCTCGGGTAAACCGTGAAGCGCGGGATCTTCTGCCTGATGCGCCCCGTAAGCGGATCGAACAGCTGCAGGCTCTCGACCTCGTCGTCGAACAGCTCGATGCGGATGGCCAGCTCCGAGTGCTCGGCGGGAAAGACGTCGATGGTGTCGCCGCGCACGCGGAACTTGCCCCGGCTGAAATCCTGCTCGTTGCGCTGGTACTGCATGCGGATGAGCTGCGCGATCACATCGCGCTGGCCCAGCTTGTCGCCGGTGCGCAGCGTCATCACCATGCGGTGGTAGCTCTCGGGCTCGCCGATGCCGTAGATGGCCGACACCGTGGCCACGATGACCACGTCACGCCGCTCCATCAGGCTCTTGGTGCACGACAGGCGCATCTGCTCGATGTGCTCGTTGATCGCGCTGTCCTTCTCGATGAACAGGTCGCGCTGGGGCACATAGGCCTCGGGCTGGTAGTAGTCGTAGTAGCTCACGAAGTACTCGACGGCGTTCTTCGGGAAGAACTCGCGGAACTCGCTGTAGAGCTGCGCGGCCAGCGTCTTGTTGGGCGCGAACACGATGGCCGGGCGCCCCAGCCGCGCGATCACGTTGGCCATGGTGAAGGTCTTGCCCGAGCCCGTCACGCCCAGCAGGGTCTGGAAAGCCTCCCCGTCGTTCACGCCCTCGACCAGCTTCGCAATCGCCTCGGGCTGGTCACCGCCGGGCGGATAGGGCTGGAAGAGCTGGAACGGGGAGTCCTCAAACTGGACGAACTGCCCGTTGGCCGGCCCGGGCGCCGGCGGTGGGGTAACTTCTTGCATGGAACGTGTGCACGGCCTGCGGGCGTCGGCCGTTAAAATTGAATGTTGACCCGAAAGCCTACCGTAGCTGGGGTCGCACCACCAGATTTCTACCCTCCCAAGGACTTTTCATGTCTCTGTTCTCCGCCGTCGAAATGGCCCCCCGCGACCCCATCCTGGGTCTGAACGAGCAATTTGCTG
>JAYSFC010000144.1:0-8550 GCA_041913505.1 Acidovorax sp. | reverse complement strand
GCACTGCCTTCACACGGCAGGGGTCACATGTTCGATCCATGTATCACCCACCAAACAAAGCCCTTGCAGGTCCTCGGCCTGCAAGGGCTTTTTTTATTGCCCAGGGCGGCTGGCACCTGCCGTGGGCTGGGCCACAATGCGGCGCAGGTCTTCGTTCCTGCTGCCATGCTCACTTTCCACAACCCGCTGCACCACGGCCATGCGCCGGCCCATGAGTTCTTTCGCGGCGAGCGCGTTCCCTGTTTCGAAAAGCCCGCGCGCGCCGACTATGTCGAGGCCGCTTTGCGGGAGCGGGGCCATGTGTCGCTCGAGCCCGATCAGGACAGCGGCACCGTGCTCAGCCAGGTGCATGCGCCGCGTTATCTCGCCTTTTTGCGCACGGCCTGGGCGCAGTGGAGCGCGCTCGATGCCGGGAACGCCGAACGCCAGCCCTTTCCGTCGGTCTGGCCCGTGCGCACCTTGCGCAGCGATGTGGAGCCCGCCAATTTCGTGGCGAAGCTCGGCCTGTACTCGATGGACAACGGTTCCCCGCTGGCGGCTGGCACCTGGGCGGCGGCCAAGGCCGGGGCCGACGCGGCACTGAGCGCCGCCATGCGCGTCGCGCAGGGGTTGCGCGCGGCCTTCTGCTGCACGCGCCCGCCAGGGCACCATGCGGGGCCTGATTTCATGGGAGGCTACTGCTTCCTCAACAACGCAGCCGTGGCAGCCCAGGGATTGCGCAACGCAGGGGCGGCGCGCGTGGCCGTGCTCGATGTGGACTACCACCACGGCAATGGCACGCAGGCCATCTTCTACGACCGCGCGGACGTGCTCTTCGTCAGCCTCCACGGCGATCCGCGCACCGAATACCCGTTTTACCTGGGGCATGCCGATGAAACGGGCGCAGGGCAGGGTGATGGCTTCAACCTGAACCTGCCGCTGTCGGCCGGTACGCCGGCGCAGGCGTGGTTCACGGCGCTCGAACAGGCCTGCGCGCGCATCGCGCAATATGGCGCGGATGCACTCGTTGTGTCGCTGGGGCTCGATACGTTCGAGGGGGATCCTATCTCCCGTTTCGCACTAGCGTCCGGCGACTTCTTCCGCATGGGTGAGCGCCTTGAGCGCCTGGGCTTGCCCACCGTTTTTGTGCTCGAAGGAGGGTATGCGGCCGCTGAGTTGGGCACCAATGCGGTTAACGTGCTGGAAGGTTTTGAAGGAGCAGGGGCATGACGGCGACGATCGATCGGGTGGACTGCGTTGTCATCGGGGCCGGCGTGGTGGGGCTGGCCGTGGCGCGCGCGCTTGCGCTGCAGGGCCGCGAGGTGATGGTGCTGGAGGCCCAGGACGCCATCGGCACGGGCACGAGCTCGCGCAACAGCGAGGTCATCCACGCAGGCATCTACTACCCCGCTGGCTCCCTCAAGGCGCGTCTGTGTGTGCGCGGGCGCGGCCTGCTCTACGCCTATTGCGAGGCGCGCGGCGTGCCGTACCGGCGCTGCGGCAAGCTCATCGTGGCCACCAGTGAGGCGCAGCGCGCCGAGTTGCAGGCCATCGAGCGCAAGGCGCGCGCCAATGGCGTGGAGGATCTGCAATGGCTGGAGCGCGACGCTGCGCGTGCGCTTGAGCCCGCACTCGAATGCGTGGCTGCGCTGCTCTCGCCGAGCACGGGCATCGTGGACAGCCACGCCTTCATGTTCGCGCTGCAGGGTGATCTGGAGCATGCGGGAGGGTTGGTGGCCCTCAACTCACCGATAGCCAAAGCGCAGTGTGCACAAGATGCTATTTTTTTGGAAGCAAAAGATGGCACGATGCTGCAGGCCCGGACGGTAGTCAACGCCGCCGGACTGTGGGCACCCGACTTGGCCCGGGCCTTCGAGGGGCTCGACGCGCGCCACGTGCCTCCAGCGCGCTACGCCAAGGGCAACTACTTCACGCTCGCGGGCCGGGCACCGTTCTCGCGGCTTGTCTACCCGGTGCCCGAGGCGGCGGGCCTGGGCGTGCACCTCACGCTCGACCTGGGCGGCCAGGCCAAGTTCGGCCCCGACGTGCAGTGGGTGGACGGGCCCGACGATCTCGTCGTCGATCCGCGGCGTGGCGACGCTTTCTATGCCGAGGCGCGCCGCTACTGGCCCGCGCTGGCCGACGGCGCGCTCGCGCCCGGCTACGCGGGCATCCGGCCCAAGATCCACGGCCCGGGCGAGCCTGCGGCCGATTTCGTGATCCAGGGCGAAGCGGTACACGGCGTGCGTGGGCTTGTGAACTTGTTTGGCATCGAGTCGCCAGGCCTCACGAGCGCCCTCGCGCTTGGCGAGGAAGTGGCGGCGCTTTGTGCCAAAGGCTGACAGCGCCGCGGGGTCGGAGTGCGGGCTGCGCCCAGTGTTCGTTAAGATGGCTGAGACGCCGCCGTGTGCGCTCCGTGGCGCATACCCATTGGATTCCCTGCTATGAAAGGCTTGTATGACTGCTTCCGTTTCTGATTCCGTCGCCAGCACCCAGACCGAACTCGAAAAGCTGGTGAGCGACCTGCGCGGCCTGCTGGCCAGCAAGGACCTGGACAGCGTCCCCGAGATCAAGCTGCTGCGCCAGCGCCTCGACGACGGCATGTCCACGGTGCGCGACTCCGCCGTCCGCGCGGCACAGGAGGCGGCTCGCCAGGCCAAGGAGGCCGCTGTCGCCGCGGACCGCTATGCCCATGACGAGCCTTGGCGCGTCGCGGGAGCCGCCCTGGCCGTGGGTGCCCTCGTCGGCTTTCTGCTGGCACGCCGTTGAGCGACCGTCCCGCATGGGCCGTTGCCGCTGAAAGGCCGCGCGCATGAACTGGTTGTCCCTGCTCGGCCTCGACGCGCTTGTGGCGCGCTGGCGGGCCGCTGCCATCGAAGGCGCCATCGCGTTCGATGACCGCGTGGCACTGGCCCGGCTGGAGTGGCGCGACCAGCAGCGGCACCTGCGAAACGCACTGCTGCTCACACTGGCCCTGGGCGGCCTCACCATCGTGGCGCTGCTGCTGCTGTCGATGGCCGTGGTGGTGCAGTTCTGGGATACCCCGCACCGCACGCTCGTGGCCTGGGTGGTCGCTGCCGTATGGCTGGTGGGCTGGGGCGCGGCGCTGGCGGCGCTGCTGTCCGTGCTGCGCCAGGTGGGCAACGGCTTTGCGCTGACCCGGCGCGAGCTGGCCCAGGATTGGCAGGATGTGAAGGAGCGGCTGTGAACCGTCCCCCAAGTCCCGAACAGCAGGCCGTGCTGGACCGCATTGCCGCACAGCGCGAGAGGCTGCGCGCCCGCCGGGCAGCGCGGCGGCAGCTGGCGGCCGCCCAGGCCGCTGCAGCGGGGTCGCAGGCAGGCACCCCCTGGTTTGCCAAGGCCATCGTGTTTGCGCGCGAGCATCCCAGCGTGCTGGCCGCTGCGGCTGGCGTGGCGCTGGCCACGGGGCCCCGCCGCGTGCTGCGCTGGGCTGGGCTGGTGCTGCCGCTGGTGCTGCGCGCGCGCCGCCGCTGATCTCAGCGGCGGGTGGTGGCTTCGGCCCGGATTGCGCGGGCTGCTTGGGCCACCAGGGCCGGGCCCTGGTAGATCAGGCCCGTGTAGATCTGCACCACATCGGCGCCTGCGCGGATCTTGCCCACGGCGTCCTGCGCGCTCAGGATGCCGCCCACGCCAATGATCGGAAAGCCCCGGCCCAGCGCGGCGCGCAGCTGCGTGATGACGCGGTTGCTGGCCTCGTACACCGGGGCGCCGCTCAGGCCGCCGGTTTCATCTGCGTGGCGCAGGCCCTTCACGGCCTCGCGGCTGATCGTGGTGTTGGTGGCTATCACGCCATCCATGCCGTGTCGCTGCAGCGTGGCGGCGATCACGGCGACCTGGCTTTCATCAAGGTCTGGCGCAATCTTCACGAAGATGGGCACGCGCCGCCCCTGCCGCGCCGCCAGCAGTTCGCGTCGCTCGGCGATAGCGGCCAGCAGCGCGTCGAGCGCAGCGTCGCTTTGCAGTGCGCGCAGGTTCTGCGTGTTGGGCGAGCTGATGTTCACGGTCACGTAGTCGGCGTGCGGGTATACGCCGTCCAGGCAGGTCAGGTAGTCGCGTGTGGCTTCCTCGATCGGCGTGGTGGCGTTCTTGCCGATGTTCAGGCCCAGCAGCATGGGGTGCTTGCGCTGCTGCGAGCGAAAGCGCGCCTGCTGTACGTTGCGCAGGAAAGCGTCGAGCCCGTCATTGTTGAAGCCCAGGCGGTTGATGAGGGCGTTCTTTTCGGGGATGCGGAACATGCGCGGCTTGGGGTTGCCAGGCTGGCCCTTGGGCGTGACGGTGCCGACCTCCACGAAACCGAAACCCATGGCGCCCAGCGCGTCGATACAGCGCGCATTCTTGTCCAGGCCTGCAGCCAGGCCCACGCGGTTGGGGAAAGTGAGGCCCGCGAGCTCGATGGGGTCGTGGACGGTCTCGTTGCACCAGGCCCATTGCAGGGGCGTGCGCTGCCCGCGTGCCAGCATGTCCATGGTGAGTTCGTGGGCGGCTTCGGCGTCCATGCCAAAGAGGAAGGGGCGAGTGAATGCGTAGGGAATCAGGGACATGGGGATAATTCGGTGGTTCCTTTCGATTTTCCCCCATGACGACACCTGCTTCTTCCTCCCCCCTGTCTCAAGACGAACTCAAGGCCCTCGTGGGCCAGGCCGCGCTGCAGTACGTGGTGCCCGGCGAGATCGTGGGCGTGGGCACCGGCTCCACGGTCAACAAGTTCATCGATGCGCTGGCTTCCATGAAGGAGCGCATCCGCGGGGCGGTGTCGAGCTCGGTGGCCAGCACGCAGCGCTTGCAGGCGCTGGGTATCCCGGTGTTCGATGCGAACGCGGTGGAATCCCTCTCGGTCTACATCGACGGCGCCGACGAGATCGACGCGCGCGGCTACATGGTCAAGGGCGGTGGTGCCGCGCTCACGCGCGAAAAGATCGTGGCGGCGTTGGCGCAGCGCTTCGTCTGCATCGCTGACGAGTCCAAGCTCGTCGAGGTGCTGGGCCGCTATCCGCTACCCGTGGAGGTGATTCCGATGGCGGCACAGCAGATCGCTCGCCGCTTTGCCGCCCGCGGCGGTGAGGCCACATTGCGCCAGAAGGACGGCCAGCCGCTCGTGACCGACAACGGCCAGCACATCCTCGACGTGCGCGGGTTGTCGATTGCCGACCCGCTGGCGTTTGAATCCGAGGTGAACCAGTGGCCTGGCGTGGTCACCGTGGGCGTATTTGCGCACCAGAAAGCGTCGGTGTGTCTGCTGGGCACGGCGCAGGGCGTGCGCACGCTCGCGTTCTGAGGGGCCTTCGCGGCTGCGCGTCGGCCGCTCCAAAAAGCCAGGGGCACCTTGAAGTGCCCCTGGTGTCGCTTTAGAACGTGATGCCTGCCGGGTTGCTGGGCGCCGCTGGCGGCACCGCAGGCGCTGGCGCCGGGCGTGGCGCTGCCGCAGGGGCGGCTTCGGAGGGCGCGGTCTTTTCCACGGTGGCCACGAGCGGCGTGGCGGGCGGGCGGCGGTAGTTGGCCGGCAACTGGGATTGCTTGGGGTAGCCCGCCGCGTTGAGGTACTGCGTCCACTCGGTGTCGGAGAACCCGGTCAATTGCTGGCCGCCGATGGTGCCGAACGGCAGGCTGGTGTTGCCGGAGAGGCGCTTGAGCGCCGCGATGTCCTCATTGCTGTTCACCGTGCGTTCAGTGAACGGAATGCCTCGCCCTATCAGCAAGTTCCGTGCATTCGCGCAGGGGGTGCAATCGTTGCTCGTGTAGAGCGTCACAGGAAAGCGCGTGGCTACCTGGCTCAGTTCATAGGGCAGGCCGGCGCCCGCAGCCGGAGTCGCCGGGCCGCTTGCGCGTGGCTGGGCCTGCGTGTCGGGCGCGCGGTCCGAGAACGTCACCTTGCCGTCTGGCCCCACGATGCGGTACACCGGCTGGGCGTGCACCGCCGTACCGGCAAACACCGAAGCGGCCAGCCCTGCGGCGGCCCACAGGGCAGGGGAGGGGAAGCGTGTGCGCATGGGAGGGTCCTCTCTTCGGCTTTGTGGCCGGGGGTGGTAACGGTTCAGTCCGCCATGCCCTGGTGGCGCAGCAGGGCGTCCAGGCTGGGCTCACGGCCGCGGAAGGCCTTGAACGAATCCATGGCGGGGCGGCTGCCGCCGACCTCGAGAATGGTTTCGCGGTAGCGGCGGCCGGTGGCAGGGTCGGGGGTGCCGTCGGGGCGAATGGTCTCCTCGAAGGCCGCGTAGGCATCGGCGGAGAGGACTTCGGCCCACTTGTAGCTGTAGTAGCCGGCCGCGTACCCGCCGGCAAAGATGTGGCTGAAGGTGTGGGCCGTGCGGCTGAAGGCCGGCGGCTGGATCACGGCCACCTCCTGGCGCACGCGCTCGAGCAGCGGCATGAAGTCCTGCGCGGGATCATGTTCGGTGTGTAGCAGCATGTCGAACAGCGCGAACTCGATCTGGCGCAAGGTACCCATGCCGGACTGGAAGTTCTTGGCCGCGGTCATCTTGTCGAAGAGCGCACGGGGCAGTGGTTCTCCTGTGTCGACATGGGCCGTCATGTGCTTAAGCACGTCCCACTCCCAGCAGAAGTTCTCCATGAACTGGCTGGGCAGTTCCACGGCGTCCCATTCCACACCGCCAATGCCCGAGACGTCGCGCTCGTTCACCTGGGTGAGCATGTGGTGCAGTCCGTGGCCGAACTCGTGGAACAGCGTGATCGCGTCGTCGTGCGTGAGCAGTGGCGGCTTGCCGCCAGCGCCTTCGGCGAAATTGCAGACCAGGTGGGCCACGGGCGTTTGCAGCTGCCCCGTGTCGGGACGCAGCCAGCGCGTGCGCACGTCGTCCATCCAGGCGCCGCCCCGCTTACCCGTGCGTGCGGGCTGGTCGAGGTAGAACTGGCCCACGAGACGGCCGCCGCGCTCGATGCGGTAAAACTCGACCGCAGGGTTCCAAGCGGGCGCGTTGTCGCGGCGGATCGCCACCTCGAACAGCGTCTCGATGATCTTGAACAGGCCTGCCAGCACCTTGGGGGCCGTGAAGTACTGCTTGACCTCCTGCTCGCTGAATGCGTAGCGCGCTTCCTTGAGTCGCTCGGAGATGTAGGGCCAGTCCCAAGGCTGCGGGTCGGGCAGTTGGAGGTGCTCTGCGGCGAAGGCGCGCAGGTCGGCCACGTCCTTCTCGGCATAGGGGCGGGCGCGGCGCGCGAGGTCGCGCAGAAAGGTGATGACCTGTGCGGGCGACTCGGCCATCTTGGGCACCACGGAGACCTCGGCGAAATTGGCATAGCCCAAGAGCTGGGCCTCTTCGCGGCGCAGCGCGAGAATTTCGCGGATGAGTCCGGTGTTGTCGAAGCGCCGGGCATCACCCTCGGCCTGGTCGGAGGCGCGCGTGGCGTAGGCGCGGTACAGCCGCTCGCGCAGCGCGCTGCTGTGCGCGAACTGCATCACGGGCAGGTAGCAGGGCATCTTGAGCGTGAGCTTGTGGCCCGGCTTGCCATCCAGCTCGGCGGCCGCGCGCGTGGCCTGCAGAACGTCGCCGGGCAGGCCGGCCACCTCAGCGGGCTCGGCGTAGTAGGCGAAGGCATCGGTCGCGTCGAGCGCGTTTTCACTGAACTTCTGGCTCAGCTCGGCCTGGCGCTCCTGGATCTGCGCGAAGCGCTCCTTGGCCGCGCCTTGCAGTTCCGCGCCCGAGAGCACGAAGTTGCGGATGGCATTGTGGTGGGCCTGGCGCTGCTCGGCGTTGAGCGTGGCGGGGGCGATGGCCTTGTACTTGGCGTACAGGCGCTCATCGGCCCCGAGGCGCGTCCAGAACTCGGTCACGCGGGGCAGGGCTTCGTTGTAGGCCGCGCGCAGCTCGGGGGTGTCGGCCACGCTGTTGAGGTGGCTCACGGCGCCCCAGGCGCGGCCCAGTTCCTCGGTGGCCACGTCGAGCACTTTGGCGATCGCGTCCCAATCGGCGGGAAAGTCCGGCGCCGTCACGGTTTCGAGGGCCGCGTTTGCGCGCGCCAGCAGGGTGTCCACGGCCGGGGCCACATCGCCGGGCGCGATGCGGTCGAACAGGGGCAGGTCGTTGAAGTCGAGGAGAGGATTGCTCATGCCGAATCAGATGGCGTTGGCGCGCGGAGGTTCAAGCATTCGTGGTGCGTTCCGCTGCTTCCAGGGTGTTGACCAGCAGCATCGTAATGGTCATGGGGCCTACCCCACCCGGCACGGGGGTGATCCAGCCGGCGACGTCCTTCACGCCGTCGAAGTCCACGTCGCCGCAGAGCTTGCCTTCGTCATTGCGGTTCATGCCCACGTCCAGCACCACCGCGCCGGGCTTGACCATGTCGGCCGTGAGCACGCCCCGCTTGCCCACGGCGGCCACGATCACGTCAGCCTGCAGCGTCTGGGCCTTGAGGTCGGCCGTGCGCGAGTGGCAGATGGTCACGGTGGCGTCTTTTTGCAGCAGCATCAGCGCCATGGGCTTGCCCACGATGTTGCTGCGGCCGATGACGACGGCGTGCTTGCCGCGCAGGTCGTAGCCAATGGATTCGAGCATCTTCATGCAGCCATAGGGCGTGCAGGGCCAGAAGCCGGGC
>JAYSFC010000143.1:0-8575 GCA_041913505.1 Acidovorax sp. | reverse complement strand
CCACGGGCCAGCCGCTGCGCATCAAGCTGGGCCTGGACCCGACGGCGCCCGACATTCACATCGGCCACACGGTGGTGCTCAACAAGATGCGCCAGCTGCAGGACCTGGGCCACCAGGTGATCTTCCTGATCGGCGATTTCACGAGCCTGATCGGCGACCCCTCGGGCCGCAACAGCACGCGCCCGCCGCTCACGCCCGAGCAGATCAAGGCCAATGCCGAGACGTACTACAAGCAGGCCAGTCTGGTGCTCGACCCGGCCCGCACCGAGATCCGCTACAACAGCGAATGGAGCGAACCCCTGGGCGCCAGCGGCATGATCCAGCTAGCCGCCAAGTACACCGTGGCGCGCATGATGGAGCGCGACGACTTCCACAAGCGCTTCACCACGGGCCAGTCGATCAGCGTGCACGAGTTCCTGTACCCGCTCATGCAGGGCTACGACTCCGTGGCCCTGAAGAGCGACCTGGAGCTGGGTGGCACCGACCAGAAGTTCAACCTGCTCATGGGCCGGCACCTGCAGCAGGAGTACGGACAGGAGCCGCAGTGTGTGCTCACCATGCCGCTGCTCGTGGGCCTTGATGGCGTGGACAAGATGTCCAAGTCCAAGAACAACTACATCGGCATCACCGAAGACGCCAACACCATGTTCGCCAAGGTGCTGTCGATCTCCGACACGCTGATGTGGGACTGGTTCACGCTGCTGTCGTTCAAGAGCCTGGCCGACATCGCCGCGCTCAAGGCCGAGGTGGCGGGTGGACGCAACCCCAAGGACGCCAAGGTGATGCTTGCCAAGGAGATCACCACGCGCTTTCACAGCGCGCAGGCGGCGGAAGCGGCCGAGCAGGACTTCATCAACCGCAGCAAGGGCGGCGTGCCCGACGAGATCCCCGAGGTGGCGCTCTCCGGCGCGCCGCTGGGCATCGGCGCGCTGCTCAAGCAGGCCAATCTCGCACCCTCGACGAGCGAGGCCAATCGCCTCATCGACGGCGGCGGCGTGCGCGTGGACGGCAGCGTGGTCAGCGACAAGGGCCTCAAGCTCGATGCCGGCACCTACGTGGTGCAGGTGGGCAAGCGCAAGTTCGCGCGCGTGGCGCTGGGCTGAGCCTGTGCCGGTTCGCCCCGGCGTCAGACCACGGCTTCGCGCTCCAGGGCAGCTCTCAGGAACGGCAGGTAGGCGCGGTCCACCTTGCAGATGTGGTGGATCAGCCAGTCCTTGAGGAACTCCATTGCTTCGACCGAGACCTCCTCGCCGTCCTCAAAGCGCATGAGCAGGTCCATGGCCTTGCCGGTGAAGCCGTTGTGCTCGGCCTGGTGCGCGGGCGTTTCGGGGTAGCCGTGGCGCTGGAATAGCACCTCCTCCACGATGAAGTGGTTGTGCGTGTAGTCCACCAGCCCCTCCAGCACGGCGCCGATGGCCTCTCGCTGTGGCTGGGCGCTCGATAGCTGCTCGTGCAGTGCATTGGTGAGCCGCACCAGTTCCTGGTGCTGGCGGTCGATTTCGTCAAAGCCCAGCTCCAGTTCGCTGGTCCATGGCATGAACGTCATTCCCTCACTCCCTTGTCATGGCGACCCGCCAGAATGCCTGGGGCCGGGGCGGCGCGAAAGGTGGTTGTTGCGTAGGCGCGCGGGCCAAATCGCAGCCGGCTGATCTGCGTCAACCGGGTGGCTTGAGGCGTGTCAAGGTGAGACTGGCGTTCAGCCCAGGTCGTCACTGAGGTCCGGGTCCGGCACGTCGCCGATGGCCGCGCGCGTGGCCTGGGCCTGCAGCGAAAGCCAGGCGCAGAACGCGCGGATCTCGGGCCGTTGCGCGCTGCGCCCCGCCACCAGCAGCCAGTAGGCCAGCGGCGAGTCGAGCCGGTGCTGGGGCAGCACCTCGATGAGGTCGCCCGAAGCCAGGGCGTCGGCGATCAGCGGCATGCGTGCGAGCGCCAGGCCCTGGCCCGTGAGCGCGGCCTGCACGATCTGGTGCGCGTAGTTGAAATACAGCCAGCGCTTGGGAACCAGCTTCGGGTCGGCATGGGTTTCGAACCAGCGCTGCCAGGTCAGCCATTCAAGGTGCTGGGCGCGGTGCGCGTCGCCCGCCTCGATGAGCGTGAAGCGTGCCACGTCGGCCGGGGTCTTGATCGGGGGGCTGCTCTTGATCAACCAGGGGCTGGCCACTACGGCGAGCTGCTCGCCGAAGAGCCGTTCGCCGCCACGCACACTGGTGCCGGGCAGGGCGTAGCGCAGCACCAGGTCGACGTCGGCGGTTTCGAGGTCGACCATGGCATCGGTGGCGTCGATGCGGATGTCGATGCCGGGGTTCTCGCGCTGGAACTCCTCCATGCGCGGAATCAGCCACATCGACGCGAAGCTTGCCCAGGTGGAAATGGCCACGCTCTTGCGCCCCGCCGTCTGGCGCACCTGGCGCACAGCCGTGTCGATGCGCTCGAGCGCGGGCGCCACGGCGCGCTGCAGCTGCGCCCCTGCGCCTGTGAGCTCCACGGCGCGCGTGTGGCGCAGGAACAGGGGCACGCCCACTTCATCTTCCAGCGCCTGGATCTGGCGGCTCACGGCCGATTGCGTGAGCGCAAGCTCATCCGCCGCCGCGCGGAAGTTCAGGTGCCGGGCCACGGCCAGGAAGGCGCGCAGATGTCCCGCCGCCACGGGCCGCGAGCGCAGGATCGAAGGCGTGGCGTAGGGAATCTCGTTCATGGCGGTATTGATGCGATGGCTGAATCAATAGGGTAGCGCTAAACCATGGAATTGTGTGGGGCTGTGTACGGATCATGCAGGCGACACAACACTTTTCTGCCCATCGGGAGGGGATCATGCTGTTTAACTATGTTCTGAAATTGCAACAATCCGCTGATACCGCCTGCGGGGGTGCATCGGTAGCCTGCCATCCTGGGCATGGAATGGCATTGATGCAATCTTGCGATGAATTACGCGGCTCCTTTTCATTGGACGGTGCGGTGAGCGCGGTTCACCATAGAGGCACTTTCAGGGTTTGCCAGGAGACTGTCATGGGCTATTCACATGTTCTGAATTCGCAACAATCGAGTGCCAGGGGCCGCGGTGCGGCGCGGGATGTTTGCACGCTCGCGGCTGGCAGCGTGCACAGCTTGCGCCCCCGCAATGCCATGGCCTTGCGCGTGGCCCAGGGGCAGGCCTGGGTGACCTTCGACGATGGCCCGCACGGGCTGGGCGGCGAGGCGGCGGGCGATCTGTTCCTGCATGCGGGCCAGACGCTGTGGGTGGCCCCGGGGCGCCACGCGGTCATTGAGTCGGTGGGCTCGGTGCCACTGCAGTACCGCCTCTCGAATGCCGAGCGCCCACGGGCCGCCCGCCACTGGTGGCAGCGCGCCCAGATGGGCCCCTGCGGCGACGAGGTCTGCTGCGCCTGATGGCCTGAACCGGTTGAATCTCCCCCTTGAAGGGCTGAAAGCGCTTGCACCGCAGGCGTTTTCAGCCCCTTTTTTCTGGGGTCTGCGCTGCTGCCAAGCGGCGCTGGCGCGGGTCGATAATGGCGGCCACGGCGCGGCGGCCTGCGCGCGCGCTTTCCCGTTACCACCTCTTCTTCCATGACAGCAGCACTGGACCTCATCATCATGGCCGCGGGCAAGGGCACGCGCATGAAAAGCCGCATTCCCAAAGTCTTGCAGCGCCTCGCGGGCCGGCCGCTGCTGGCGCATGTGCTGGGCGAAGCCGCCCGGCTGCAGCCGCGGCGCGCGGTCGTGGTCACGGGGCATGGTGCTATGGAAGTGGAAGCGGCCATTGCCGGCGGTACAAGCGCTGGCGCCGCATATGAGTTGAAATTCGTGCGCCAGGAGCCGCAGCTTGGCACGGGCCACGCGGTGCAGCAGGCTGTGCCGCTGCTGGTGGGCGACGGCATCGTGGTGGTGCTCTCGGGCGATGTGCCGCTCACTCAGGCCGACACGTTGCACGCCCTGGTGCAGGCCGCGGCGCAGGGCGATCGGCTCGCGCTGCTCACCGTGACGCTGCCCGACCCCACGGGCTACGGCCGCATCATGCGCACGGCCGATGGCACGGTGCAGGGCATTGTCGAGCACAAGGATGCGAGCGCGGCGCAGCGCGCCATCACCGAGATCTACAGCGGCATCATGGCCGTGCCCGCGCGGCTGTTGGGCCCGTGGCTTGCGCGGCTGACCAACGACAACGCTCAAGGCGAGTACTACCTCACCGACATCGTGGCCATGGCCGTGCGGGATGGCGTGCCCGTGGTGGCCCACCGCATCGACGATGCGCTGCAAGTGGCGGGCGTGAACAGCCCGCTGCAGCTTGCCGAACTCGAGCGCGCCCACCAGCAGCGGAAGGCCCGCGTGCTCATGGAGCAGGGCGTGCGCCTGGCCGACCCCGCGCGGTTCGACCTGCGCGACGATGCGCGCACGGGCGTGCGCGGCGAGCTGGTCTGCGGGCAGGACGTGGAGATCGACGTGGGGTGCATCTTCACGGGCCGCGTGCAGATCGGCGAAGGCGCGCAGATCGGCGCCTACTGCTGCATTGCCAATGCCAGCATCGCGGCGGGCGCGGTGATCCACCCGTTTACGCACATCGACGGCGAGAAGGCGGGTGCCAGTGTGGGCGAGGGCTCGCTCGTCGGCCCGTTTGCGCGCCTGCGCCCCGGTGCGCAGCTGGGACGCGAGGTGCACATCGGCAACTTCGTCGAGGTAAAGAACTCCACCCTGGCCGATGGCGCCAAGGCCAATCATCTGGCCTACCTGGGCGATGCCAGCGTGGGCGAGCGCGTGAACTACGGCGCGGGCAGCATCACGGCCAATTACGACGGCGCCAACAAGCACCGTACCGTGATCGAGGCCGACGTACACATCGGCAGCAACTGCGTGCTGGTGGCTCCCATCACCATCGGCGCGGGCGGCACCGTGGGCGGTGGTTCCACCATCACCAAGGATACGCCCCCGGGGGCCCTGAGCGTGGCGCGCGGCAAGCAGGTCAGCATCGCGAACTGGTCGCGCCCGGCCAAGCAGCCCAAGCCATGAGCGCGCCGGCAACCGAGCCGTCCCCCGCCTCGCTGGAGGCCGCCCTGGCGCTGCTGGCGCAGCGCGAAGGCGAGATCGCGGCGCTGCGTGACGCGCACGACGGGCTGCTGCACGCCGTGTCGCACGATCTGCGCGCGCCGCTGCGCCACATCACCTCGTTCGCGCCGCTGCTGCGCGAATCGGTGCAGGCGCTCGGCGACTGCGCCGGGGAGGGCGGGGCCGAAGCCGCCGAGGAGGCGCGTCAGTTCCTGTCCACCATGGAGCAGGCGTCGCGCCGCCTCGGGCGCATGATCGACGCGCTGCTGCGGATCGCCCGCGCCGCGCGTGCGCCGCTGCATACCGAGGCGCTGGACCTCGCGGCCCTGGCGGCTGAAGCCCGGGGTGGGCTGGCAGCCGCGGAGTCCGGGCGGGCCGTGGAGTGGCACTTGCCGACCGCACCAGTGCCCGTGCGGGCCGATGCGCAGTTGATGCGCCAGCTGCTGGCCGAGCTCTTGGGCAATGCCCACAAATTCACCCAGGGGCGCGAGCATGCCCGCATCGCGCTCACGACCGAGGCGCTTCCGGGCGGCGGGCTGCGCTGGCATGTGAAGGACAACGGCGCTGGCTTCGATCCGGCACGTGCCCAGGGGTTGTTCGGCGTGTTCCAGCGTCTGCACCGCGAGGCCGAATTCGAGGGCGTGGGCGCAGGGCTGGCGCTCGCCCGGACCATCGTGCAGCGCCACGGCGGGCATATCTCCATCTCGGCGACCACGGAGGCGCCTGGCGCGGGCTGCGTGGTGAGCGTGGACTGGCCCGCCTGAGCCGGCGTGGTCAGGCGGGCGCGAGGCTCGCGGGGTGGGTGTCGCTGCCCGCCACCTGGTTGCGGCCCGCATGCTTGGCGCGGTACAGGGCGGTGTCGGCGGCGTCCATCCAGTCGCGCAGTGCGAGGTGCTGGGGCTGCGCGGCGGCCAGGCCGATGCTGGCGCTCACGCGCAGCTGCGGATGGTCGCGCAGGCGCAGGCCCTCGAAGCGGTCGCGGATGCGCTGGGCGATGTCTTGTGCTTCTTCGCGGTTGCTGTGCGGGCACAGCACCGTGAATTCGTCGCCTCCGTAGCGGCCCGCCCAATCGTGCGCGCGCACGCTCTGGCGGATGATGAGCCCGGCGGCGCGGATCACTTCGTCACCCACGGTGTGGCCATACTGGTCGTTGATCGACTTGAAGTGGTCGATGTCGATGATGAGCAGGCAGACCGGCTCCTGGGTGGCATGGAACGCCTCGAGCTCGGCCTGGGCCTGTTGCTGCCAGTGCTCGCGGCTGTAGAGGCCGGTTTGCACATCGGTGCGGCGCAGCTCCTCGAGCTGCAGGTTCTGGCGCGACACCGTTCGGATGAGCCGGTAGCTGGCCACGCTCACGGCAAAAGTGTGCACGATGAGCAGCGGCAGTGTGCACAGCACCACCGCGAGCGAGCTCTCGAGCTGGGGCTGTGGCTGCAGCCACGCCGACAGCGCCAGCGCGGCGCCCAGCATGCCGGGCAACGAATACCGCCACAGCCGCCGGATGCCGCTGCTGAGCTTGTCGAAGGTTGTGACCATCACCAGCACCACGCTGGGCAGCAGGCAGTACTGCATCAGTGGCACCCAGGCGCCCGCGATGGCCGAATCGATGAGCAGATTGCGCGCCTCGGCTCGGTGAGGGTCGGAGCTGAGGCGTGCGTGCAGGTAGGCGAGGTGGGGCCAGACCAGGCAGGTGGCCACCATGGTGAGCCACAGGGCCTGGGGGGCCTGGTTCTGGTGCAGCACTGCCGAGATGGCCAATCCGCCCAATGCCATGCCCAGAATGCGCAGCGGATAGATCCTGCGATGGATCTGGTTGCGGTGCAGCGGCATGGCGGATCAGGGCGGTTGGATGGTGGAAGTCAAGATTTTTGCATCTTCTAACAGTTACGCGCTACGGGCACAACGGAAATCTGCCCTGGGCGGCGTGCCCGGCATGGCCTTCAAGCGGGTGCCATGGGGATCTGGGTGGTGAACTTGGCCCGCTTGACGCCGAAAAACGCTTTGACGTTACGCACATTGGCCTCTTGCGTGAACAGGCGCTGCGCCAGGGCCAGGTAGCTGGGCATGTCGTGCGTATGGGTGATGAGCACGAAGTCGGGCCCAGGCGAAACGCGCCAGCACTGTTGTACGGCGTCCTCGGCAACGGCGCGCGCCTCGAAAGCGTCGAGCGCCGCGGCGTCCTGCCGGTCCAGTGTCACCTCGACGATGGCCGACAGGCCGTGCCCTACGAGTGCAGCGAGTCGCTCGGGCTGCACGATGGCGACCTGGCGCTCGATGAGCCCCAGCTCGTGCAGGCGCCGCACCCGCCGCAGGCAGGTGGGGGGGGACACATGCACACGCTCGGCCAGCGCCTGGTTGCTCAAGCCGGCATCGCGCTGCAGCCAGTCGAGGAGTTGCAAGTCGAGCGCATCAATGTTTTGAAATTCCATTAATCAAATAATAAAGAAATAATATTTCTTGCTTGGCGATCGGTGAAATATGGGTTCAAAAACAATAAAAAACAGATCATAAATTTCTTTTTGATCGACATAGCATGGCGGCACTTTCAAGGAGCAAACCATGTGCGGCATCGTCGGCGCGGTATCCACGCGCAACATCGTTCCCATCCTCGTGCAGGGCCTGCAGCGCCTCGAATACCGGGGTTATGACTCCTGCGGCGTGGCCGTGCATGCCGCCAGCCTGGATGCGGTGAGCGCGGCCGGCTTGCAGCGGGCCCGCAGCACCGCGCGTGTGGCCGAGCTGCTGGAGCAGGTGCAGACGGAGCACCTGCAGGGCGCCACGGGCATCGCCCACACGCGCTGGGCCACGCATGGCGCGCCTGCCGTGCACAACGCCCATCCGCATTTCAGCCACGGCCCTGGCGAGGGCTCCGTGGGCCGTGTGGCCCTCGTGCACAACGGCATCATCGAGAACCACGAGGAACTGCGCGCCGAGCTGCAGGGCCGTGGCTACGTGTTCGCGAGCCAGACCGATACCGAGGTCATCGCCCACCTGGTCGACAGCCTTTACACGGGTGACCTCTGCGAGGCCGTGCGGGCTGCCGCCGCCCGCCTGCGCGGTGCCTACGCCATCGCCGTGTTGCACAAGGACGAGCCGCACCGCGTGGTGGGCGCGCGCGCGGGCTCGCCGCTGGTGCTGGGCGTAGGCCAGGGCGAACACTTTCTGGCCAGCGACGCCATGGCACTGGCTGGCGTGACCGACCAGATCGTGTACCTGGAAGAGGGCGACGTGGTGGACCTGCAACTCGGCCGCTACTGGATCACGGGCCCCGACGGCCGCCCGCTCGCGCCCGGGCAGCGCCCCGTGCGCACCGTGCACGCCCACAGCGGCGCTGCCGAGCTGGGGCCGTACCGCCACTACATGCAAAAGGAAATCTTCGAGCAGCCGCGCGCCATTGCCGACACGCTGGAGGGCGTGCAGGGCATCGTGCCCGAGCTGTTTGGCGACGGCGCCTACCGCGTGTTCAAGGACATCGACTCGGTCCTCATCCTGGCCTGCGGCACCAGCTACTACAGCGGCTGCGTGGCCAAGTACTGGC
>JAYSFC010000142.1:0-8626 GCA_041913505.1 Acidovorax sp. | reverse complement strand
GCCTGGTGCCGCGACAACATGGCCGTGTACAAGGTGCCGCGCATCGTGCAGTTCGCCGATGCGCTGCCCAAGAGCGGCAGCGGCAAGGTGATGTGGCGCGCGCTGCAAGAAGCCGAAAGCGCCGCCGTGGCGTGACCGCCCCCTCGTGGGCCGCTACGCGCCCACGCTGCGCCGGTCGATCCGGCGGCTCAGCACGATGCTGGTCTGCGTCTGGTGCACGCCGTCGAGCTGGCCGATCTGGTCCAACAGGGCGTCGAGCCGTTGATGGCTGGCGCAGCGCAGGAACACCAGGTAATCGAACGGGCCGCTCACGGCCGAAACCTCCTCGACCTCGGGCAGCGCATCGAGCGCGCGCAGCACGGCCGGGGCGGCCTTGGGCAGCACGCTCAACGAGCACCAGGCACGCACGGCGCCTTCGTCGAAACGCGGCCCCAAACGCACGCCATAGCCGGCCACGATGCCTTCGCGCTCCAGCCGCGCAATGCGCGCGACCACGGTGGTGCGCGCCAGGCCCAGCTGGCGCGCGAGCTGGGCCGTACCGGCACGCGCATGCGCCTGCAGCAGCGAAAGCAGCTGACGGTCGATCTCGTCGAGCGATGGATGCATGGTCCGAGGTATTTTCGCCGGATTGACGAAAGTTTTCCTATTTTTCGCCGATTTTCTGGCTACACATTGACGCAGCTTCCCCCTACGATGGCACCATGCCGCGCCCTAGGCGCGGCCCTGTGAAGGAGGGCGCCATGACCGGTATTCGCCATTCCATTGCCATCTTGGGCGCGGGCCATATCGGCCTGGCGATTGCCGCGCTGCTGCGCGAGACGGCGCCGCTGGACTATGCCCCCGTGTTGGTCGACAAGGACCCCGCCCGCCTGGCCGAGGCTGCGGCGCTGGGCCTGGCTACGCTGCACATCGGCAGCGACGAGGCGCTGGCCGCGGCCTTGCAGGGCCGCTATGCGGTGCTCAACGCCCTGCCATTCCACCAGGCCGTGCCCGTGGCCACGCTGTGCGCGGCGGCTGGCGTGCATTGCTTCGATCTGACCGAGGACGTGGGCAGCACGCAGGCCATCCGCGCGCTGGCGGCTCGGGCCCGCAGCGTGCTCATGCCGCAATGCGGGCTGGCGCCGGGCTTCATCACCATCGCAGGCAACAGTCTCGCGCAGCGGTTCGACACGCTGCACACGCTGCGCTTGCGCGTGGGCGCGCTGCCGCGCTATCCGCAGGGGGCGCTGCGCTACAACCTGACCTGGAGCACCGAGGGCCTCATCAATGAGTACAGCAACCCCTGCGAGGCCATCGTGGACGGTCAGCGCGTGCAGGTGCCCGCGCTGGAGGGCTACGAGACCTTCATGCTCGACGGCGTGGAGTACGAGGCGTTCAACACCTCGGGCGGGCCCGGCACGCTCCCGCAGACCTGGGCGGGCCGCGCTCGCGAGCTCGACTACAAGTCGATCCGCTATCCGGGGCATTGCGCCATCGTGAAGCTACTGTTCAATGAACTGCGCTTGCGCGAGCGGCGTGATCTGCTGCGCGACATCCTTGAAACTGCGGTGCCCACTACCGGGCAGGACGTAGTGGTGTTGTTCGCCAGTGGCACGGGCCTGCGCGGCGGGCGGCTGGTGCAGGAGTCGTTCTCGGCCCGCATCCTGGGCGCCACTGCGGGTGGCCACGTGTGGAGCGCCATCCAGCGCACCACGGCTGCGGGCATCTGCACGGCGCTTGATCTGGTGCGTGAGGGACGGCAGCCCGCCGCGGGCTTCGTGGCGCAAGAGCAGGTGGCGCTGGAGGACTTTCTCGCAAACCGCTTCGGCAGCGTCTACCGCGAAGCAGCGGGCGCGCCGCCGCACCTGCCGGCCCCGGCGCCTGTTCAGCGCCCGGCCGGCCGGCGGTACATGCCCTCGATCACCTCGGCGTAATGGGCCATGAGGTTGTTGCGCTTGAGCTTGAGCGTGGGCGTCATGAAGGTGTTCTCGATCGTCCAGGGCTCGCGCACCAAGTGCACCGCACGTGGCGCCGCATAGCGCGGAAAGCTGGCCGTGAGGCGCTCGATGCGCCCGAGCGCAGCGCGCTCGGCGGCCGGGTGTGCCAAGCTGGCCGGGTCCTGCGCATCCAGGCCCAGTTGCTGTGCGAGCTGGCGCCATTCCTCGGGCTGCACCACGGCCACGCAGGCGATGAAGGGGCGCTGCTCGCCCACCACGAAGGCCTGCCCGAACAGCGGGTCGGCCGTGATGGCCAGTTCCAGGTCGCCCGGCGGCACCTTCTCGCCTGTGGAAGTGACGATGATCTCCTTGATACGGCCCAGGATGCGGATGCGGCCATCCACGATCTCGGCCTGGTCGCCCGTGCCGAGCCAGCCATCGGGGGCGATTGTCTTGGCGGTGTCCTCTGGGCGCTTCCAGTAGCCCTTCATCACGATGGGACCGCGCACCTGCAGCTCGCGGTTCTCGCCGATGCGCACCTCCACGCCGGGCAGGGCGCGGCCTACGGTGGCTGGGTCGTTATCGTCCAGCGTGTTCACACTCACCACGGGGGTCGTTTCGGTCATGCCGTAGCCCTGCACGAGCGGCAGTCCCAGGCCCAGGAAGCACTGGGCAATCGCCGGCGACAGCGGTGCGCCGCCACTCACGGCCACGCGCAGGCGGCCACCGAACTGGGCCAGCAGCGGCTTGGCCACCAGGGCCCGCAGCAGCGGCCAGGGCAGGGCTCGCATCCAGCCGCCCGCGCCATCGTCCGGGGGCGCCGAGAGGCCTTGCTGCGCGCGAAAGCGCCGCCAGCCCACGGCCTGCGCGGCCTCGAAGAGCCGCATCTTGAATGGCGAGGGCGATAGCTTCTCGATCAGCTTGGCGTGCACCCGCTCGTAGATGCGCGGCACCGACACCAGCACCGTGGGGTGCACGGTCTTGAGGTCATCGGCGAGCTGCGCCACCGAGCGCGCGTAGGCCACGCAACTGCCCGAGGCCATGGGCAGGTAGTAGCCACCCGTGCGCTCGAACGTGTGCGACAGCGGCAGAAACGAGAGAAAGACATCCTCGGGCGTGGGCGCGATGCGTTCGAGCACGGCCTTCACGTCGGCGATCACGTTGGCGTGCGTGAGCATCACGCCCTTGGGCTTGCCCGTGGTGCCGCTGGTGTAGACGATGGCGGCCAGGTCCTCGGGGCCGGGTGGCGGGGGCAGGGGGGTATCGGGTGCAGCATGCTGCAGCCAGGCGGCCACGGGGGCGATGGGGATTTCTTCACCCTTGGGAGAGGGCTCGGGGGCGCCGGGGGCGGTGACCACCACGCCCATGAGGTGCGGCAGCGGCATGCCCACATCGCGCACGCGCTCCCACTGCGCGGGTTCGGCCACGACGAGCAGGGACACCTCGGCATCCGCCAGGATGTAGGCGATGCTGCCCGGGTTGTCGATGGCATGCAGCGGCACGGGTATGCAGCCCGTGGCGAGCACGGCCTGGTCGATGCTCATGGCGTCAAGTCCGTTGGGCAGCAGAATGGCGACGCGCGCCCCTGGGGGGAGGCCCGAGGCGGCGACGGCGCGGCTCCAGCGCCCCACGCGTTCGCGTGTCTGCGCCCAGGTGAGGCTGGTCCACTGCCCTGTGGCGGCATCGAATTGCCGATAGGCTTCGCGTTCTGGCGTTTGCGCCGCGCGGAACGCGAGCAGCTCGGGCAACGTCTGTACGTTGCGCAGGTCGAGAGTGGAATGGGTCATGCGTGCAACGGTCGATGGGCCGCCATGGGCCATGCCCCGGAGCCAGTGCCCCGGAGGATGCACAAATCATAGCGTTGCAGCTTTTGCCGATGGGCCGGGCAAGCCGGTTTAGACCGGATGGTCTATGGGGGAGGCTGGCGGCTGGGCAGCGGGCGCGGCGCGAAACCGGCGGCACTGGTTCTTGCCGCTTTGCTTGGCTTCGTACATGGCATGGTCGGCGCGGCGCAGCAGCAGGTCGGGGGTGTCGCCATCGAGGGGGAAGATGCTCAGCCCCATGCTGGCGGACACCTGCGCCGCGCCCTGGGGCAGTGCCACCGGCTGGCGGATCGTGTCCAGCACCCGCTGCAGTGCGGGCAGGCAATCGTCGGGCTCCCGCAGCCCCCCCATGAGTAGCACCATTTCATCGCCACCTAGGCGCGCCAGTGTGTCCTCGGCGCGCAGCAAACCCTGGATGCGCCGGCTCACCTCAATCAGCAGCAGATCGCCCGCCGCGTGCCCATGCTGGTCGTTCACCTGTTTGAAGCCATCGAGATCGAGATAGCACACGGCCAGCAGCGTGTGCCGCCGCTGGGCCTGGAGGATGCCTTGCAGCAGCCGGTCGGTGAGCAGGCGCCGGTTGGGCAGGCTGGTGAGGCTGTCGTAGAGTGCGATGCGCTCGAGCTCCTGTTCGTGGGCCTTGGCTTGCGTGATGTCGCTGATGACCACGATGTAGTGGTGCGGGGCGCGCTCGCTGTCGCGCACCGCGGCAATCGATATGTGCTGCGCAATGGCCCCTCCCGCCAGGTCGCACCCGGTGAGCTCGCCTTGCCAGTGGCCTTGCGCGTGCACCGTCTGCCAGAGGGGCGCGAAGTCGGTGCCGGGGTAGAAGCTCTCCACGGGCTGGTGCAGGCAGGCGATGCGTGCCAGGCCCGTGAGGCGCTCGAATGCGGGGTTCAGGTCTTCCACGCGGTATTCGTCGTCGAGGATGAGCACGGCCTCGTAGCTGTGGTCGAAAACGCTGGCGGCGATGCGCAGTTGCGCCTCGGCCTGCTTGCGCTGGCT
This sequence comes from Acidovorax sp., assembly GCA_041913505.1. Classification (GTDB taxonomy): domain Bacteria; phylum Pseudomonadota; class Gammaproteobacteria; order Burkholderiales; family Burkholderiaceae_C; genus JAYSFC01. The sequence goes on along the minus strand of JAYSFC010000142.1, from coordinate 3,882 downwards.
CAGATCGATCACGAAGCCCACGAACAGCGGGTCGCCAGGCGCATCGGCGCGGCCGATGGCCAGCCGCACGGGCACAAGGCTGCCATCCTTGCGCAGGCCCGAGGCCTCGCGTCCCGTGCCGATGATGTGCGCCTCGCCCGTGCGCATGTAGTGCTCCAGGAAGCTGTCGTGCTGGGTGCTGTAGGGCGCCGGCATGAGCATGCTGATGTTGCGGCCCATCACTTCGCCCTGCGTCCAGCCGAAGATGCGCTCGGCGGAGCGGTTGAAGCTCTGGATCACGCCACGCTGGTCGATGGTGATGATGCCGTCCACGGCCGTATCCACCAATGCGCGCATGCGCGCGGCGCTGAGCCCCACCTGGCGATACAGATCCCGATATTGCACCAGGCCGTTGAGCACGCCCATCAGCGTGCTGATGGCAGCCGTGGTCAGCGCGACGGCCAGTGCCAGGGCCGGGGCCCAGGCTGCGTTGGCCACGAAGGCCTCGTCGGCCACGCCAATGAAGCGGGTAGCACCCATGGCGGTGTAGTGCATGCCGGAGATGGCGGCTCCCATCACACAGCTACCCAGCAATGCAATCTGCCAACTGCGGAGCTGCCCCCAATTGCGCAGGCCAAAGCGTATCCAGAGCGCCAGCATCGCCAGCGGCACGGCCAGCACGATGGAGGCCAGAAACCAGAGCGGGTCGTAGCGCAATGCCGGCGTGAGCCGCATGGCGGCCATGCCGCTGTAGTGCATGGCCCCAATGCCCAGGCCCACCAAGGCACCGCCGACCAGCAGTTGGGATGACCGGAGCTGGGGGCGGGCCAGCAGCCACAATGCTATCCACGAAGCAGCCAGGCCGGGCAGCATGGACAGCAGGGTCGTGGCCAGGTCGTAGGACACCGGGGTGCACAGCGTGAACGCCAGCATGCCGATGAAGTGCATCGCCCAGATGCCCGCGCCAAGCGCAGCGCCCCCTGTGGCTACCGCCAGGCGCCGGTGCGTTGCGGTAGAAGCCTGGCGCGCCAGGCTGGCGAGGTGCAGGGCGAGGGCCGACGTGAGCATGGCCACGCCCACGGACAGCAGGACCAGCACAGGGTCATGGCGCCCCTGCAGCAGTTCGGCAGGCGCCGGGTCCAGCAAGAAAAAACGCTCCAGCATGGGGAGCCTCCGCAGGCCAAACAGGATCTTGGAAATGGCACAAGGCCTTTCAGGGGCGCTGTCCGCCATCGCGCGGACAGGCCGCAGCCTGAGGTGCCCGCGCGTGCAGTTACATCATGAAACAAACGCACGCGCCTCGCAAGCGCTGAACGCGCAGTGCGGAGGCTCTCAACCGGCGGCTTCGAGACCGTGGGCAAAGTGCGCCTGCATGGCGCGCACCGTGGCGTCTGCGTCGCGTGCGCGCAGGGCGTTCATGACTGCGCGGTGCTCCTGCAAGGAGTCTTCGATGCGACCTTGCTTGAGCAATGAGTTGTGGCGGTTGAGCTTCATGACCTTGCGCAGGTCCGCCACCATCTGGTCGCGCCAGCGGTTGTCGGCGAACGCGAGCAGCTGCATGTGAAAGCGCTCGTTCACTGCGAAGAAGTGGTCGCGGTCGTGCGTGCAGCTTTCCAACTCGTCGTGCAGGGCCTGCAGGGACTGCAGCTGCGCCTCGGTGGCTGTAAGGGCCACCACGCCGGCGGCATCGCTCTCCAGCAGCGAGAGCAGGTGGTACACGTCGCGCAGGTCTTTCTCGGACATCTCCGTCACGTAGGCGCCACGGCGCACCTTCATCGTGACCAGGCCTTCGGCGGCCAGCACCTTGAGGGCTTCGCGCAGCGGTGTGCGGCTGATGCCGAATTCCTCGGCGATCTTGAGTTCGTCGATCCAGCTGCCTGGCTCCAACTCGCGCCGGAAGATGCGCTGGCGCAGCTGTTCCGCCACCTCTTCATAGAGGGCGCGGGGGGTGAGGGAGACGGCGGACATGGACGCACTGTACCTCAAAAAAACTATAAATTAATAATTACAGATCGGGTAAACTCCCGATACCTTGCGAAAAGTTGCGAGCGAACGCGCCTTTACTTGCCATATTTGCGAAAGCATCACCGCCATGAGCAGCTCCCCCGACCCCATTTATCCGTCCGTCAGCCTCGAAGCCTGGGCCAAGGCCGCCGCCAAGTCGGCGCCCGGCGGTGATGTCAGCGCCCTCAACTGGGTTACGCCCGACGGCATTACCGTGAAGCCCCTGTACACGGCAGACGATACGCGGGGGCTGCCCTACGCCAACACGCTGCCCGGCTTCGAGCCGTATCTGCGGGGCCCCCAGGCCACGATGTACGCCGTGCGGCCCTGGACCATCCGTCAGTACGCGGGCTTCTCGACGGCCGAGGAATCCAACGCCTTCTACCGCAAGGCGCTGGCCGCAGGCGGGCAGGGCGTGTCGGTGGCGTTCGATCTCGCCACGCACCGGGGCTATGACAGCGACCACCCCCGTGTGACGGGCGACGTGGGCAAGGCTGGTGTGGCCATCGACAGCGTGGAAGACATGAAGATCCTGTTCGACGGCATTCCGCTCGACAAGGTGTCCGTTTCCATGACCATGAACGGCGCCGTGCTGCCCGTGCTGGCGGGCTATGTGGTGGCCGCCGAAGAGCAGGGCGTTTCGCAGGACAAATTGAGCGGCACCATCCAGAACGACATCCTCAAGGAGTTCATGGTCCGCAACACCTACATCTACCCGCCCCAGCCGTCGATGCGCATCATCGGCGACATCATCGAGTACACGAGCAAGAACATGCCCAAGTTCAACTCGATCTCGATCTCGGGCTACCACATGCAGGAAGCCGGCGCCAACCAGGCGCTGGAGCTGGCCTTCACCCTGGCCGACGGCAAGGAATACGTGAAGACCGCCATCGCCAAGGGCATGGACGTGGACGACTTTGCCGGGCGCCTCTCGTTCTTCTGGGCCATCGGCATGAACTTCTACCTCGAAGTGGCCAAGATGCGCGCCGCGCGCCTCTTGTGGTGCCGCATCATGAAGGGCTTCAACGCCAAGAACCCCAAGAGCCTGATGCTGCGCACGCACTGCCAGACCTCGGGCTGGAGCCTGACCGAGCAGGACCCGTACAACAACGTGGTGCGCACCACCATCGAGGCCATGGCGGCCGTGTTCGGCGGCACGCAGAGCCTGCACACCAACGCGCTCGACGAGGCCATCGCGCTGCCCACCGAGTTCAGCGCCCGCATTGCGCGCAACACGCAGCTCATCATCCAGGAAGAAACGCACATCACCAATGTGATCGACCCCTGGGCCGGCAGCTACATGATGGAAAAGCTCACCCAGGACATGGCCGATGCCGCCTGGAAGATCATCGAGGAGGTCGAGGCCATGGGCGGCATGACCGCCGCCGTGGATTCGGGCTGGGCCAAGCTCAAGATCGAGGCCGCCGCCGCCGAGAAGCAGGCGCGCATCGACTCCGGCAAGGACGTGATCGTCGGCGTGAACAAGTACAAGCTGGCCAAGGAAGACCCGGTCGACATCCTTGAAATCGACAACATGAAGGTGCGTGACGGCCAGATCGCCCGTCTGCAGAAGATCCGCGCCACGCGCGATGCCGTCAAGGTCCAGGCCGCGTTGGACGCGCTCACGGCGGCCGCCGAATCCGGTCAGGGCAACCTGCTGGACCTGTCCATCCAGGCCGTGCGCCTGCGCGCCACGGTGGGCGAAATCAGCGATGCGCTGGAAAAGGTTTTCGGGCGCCACCGCGCCGATACGCAAAAGGTGACTGGTGTGTACGCTGCTGCCTACGACTCCGCCGAGGGCTGGGACAAGCTCAAGGCCGAAATCAGCGAGTTCGCCGCGCAGGAGGGCCGCCGCCCCCGCGTGATGATCGCCAAGCTGGGCCAGGACGGCCACGACCG
>JAYSFC010000141.1:0-8681 GCA_041913505.1 Acidovorax sp. | reverse complement strand
CCTGCACGCAGAACTCGTTGCGCACGCCTTCGGCGGTCTTGAACATCTCGGCGCGGTCGGGGTCGCACACCACCTGCACGTAGCCTTCGCGGTCGCGCAGGTCGATGAAGATCACGCCCCCGTGGTCGCGGCGGCGGTTCACCCAGCCCGACAGGGTGACGGTTTCGCCCATCAGGGCTTCGGTCACGAGACCGCAATAGTGGGAACGCATGGCCATGGTGTGCAATCTTCCTGCGCCCTCGTGGGGCGCCGTGGTGTGGTTCGGTGTTGTTATTTGGAGTTCGCGAGCGCGGCGGGGTCCGGAGGCGCCACCACACCCATCGACACGATGTACTTGAGCGCGGCATCGACGCTCATGTCGAGCTCGATGCAGTCGCTCTTGCGCAGAATCACGAAATAGCCGCCCGTGGGGTTGGGCGTGGTGGGCACGTACACGCTGACGTACTCGTCGCGCAGGTAGGCCGCCACCTCGCCGTTGGGCGAACCGGTGATGAAGGCGACGGTCCACACGCCCTCGCGCGGCCACTGCACGAGCACGGCCGTGCGGAACGCGTTGCCGCTCTCGGAAAACAGCGTGTCCGACACCTGCTTCACGCTTGAATAGATCGAGCGCACCACGGGAATGCGGCTCACCAGAGCGTCGCCCCAGGACACGAGCTTGCGGCCCGCGAAGTTGCTGGTCAGCGCCCCCACGGTGAGCAGAATGCCCAGCGTGAGCAGCACGCCGAAACCCGGGATGTGGAAACCCAGCAGCTTGTCGGGCTGCCAGGCCTCCGGCAGGATCGTGAGGGTCTGGTCCAGCGTGCCCACGATCCAGTTCAGCACCCAGGCGGTGATGACGCCGGGCACGATGACCAGCAGACCCGTGAACAGCCACTTGCGCAGGGCGGACATGGAATTCCTCAGCTTGCGGTGGAGGAAGCAGCAGGCGCCGCGCCGGAAGGCTCAGCCTTGGCAGCACCAGGCGCATCGCTCCCCGACGAAGCAGCAGGCGCAGCGGCGCTATCGCTGCCGCCCTCGCTCTTGGCCCTGGTGGCGGGTGCGGAGTTGCCTCCGCTGCCGCCGCGGAAATCGGTGACGTACCAGCCCGAACCCTTGAGCTGGAAGCCCGCCGCCGTGACCTGCTTGGAGAAGGCCTCGGCCCCGCAGGCCGGGCACACGGTCAGCGGTGCATCGGAGATTTTTTGCAGCACATCCTTGGCATGGCCACAGGAGCCGCATTTGTAGGCATAAATAGGCATGTTGACTGCGTGAGGGGAACGTGCAAAACCTTCAATTATAAACTTCCGGCCCACAAGCGCGCTCCCCGAGGGGCCAGCGCATCAGCCTGCGCCCACCACGTGGTGGTGGCTGGCGTGGCTGTTGCGAATCGCCTGCGGCCCGAGCGAGCCGATGAGCATGCCCGCCAGCGCGGCCAGCAGGCCCGCGAGCTGCGCCGGGAACACGGCCCCCGCCGGCGTGGCCAGAAAGACCACCCAGGTCAGCAGGCCCAGCACGATCGCGAAGACCGCGCCCTGCGTGGTGGCACGCCTCCAGTACAGGCCGAACACCAGCGGGATGAAGGCACCCACGAGCGGTACCTGGTAGGCCCCGGAGACCAGCTCATAAATGGATGTGCCTTCCATGCGGATCGCGTAGACCAGCACCAGCAGCGCGAACACCAGCGTGGTGATGCGCATGGTGCGCAGGTGCTCCTTGTCGGACACATGGGGACGGAACTGACGCCAGATGTTCTCGGTGAACGTCACGCTGGGCGCCAGCAGCGTAGCCGAGGCCGTGGACTTGAGGGCCGAGAGCAGCGCGCCAAAGAACAGCACCTGCATGACGAAGGGCATCTTGGCCAGCACGAGGGTCGGCAGCACCTTCTGCGGATCTTCCTTGAGCAGCACGGCGGTTTCGGCGGGCATGATGATGAGGGCACTCGCCACGAGGAACATGGGCACGAACGCGAACAGGATGTAGCACAGGCCGCCGATCACCGGGCCGCGCGTGGCCGCGCGCAGGTTGGCCGCCGACATCACGCGCTGGAACACGTCCTGCTGGGGGATGGAGCCGAACATCATGGTCACGCCCGCCGCGATGAAGAACACCACGTCGTGGAACTTCGGCTCGGGCAGGAAGCGGAATAGGTCGCGGCTGGCCGCGAAGTCGATGACCTTGTCGGCGCCGCCTGCCATGTTGCCCGCGAACACGGCGATGATCGACAGGCCCACGACCAGGATGATCATCTGGATGAAATCCGTCACCGCCACGGACCACATGCCACCAAACAGCGTGTAAGCCAGGATCGACAGCACCCCGATCACCATGCCCGTGGAAACGCTGATGGAGCCGCCCGACAGCAGGTTGAACACCAGCCCCAGCGCCGTGACCTGGGCCGACACCCAGCCCAGGTAGCTCAGCATGATGATGAGCGAGCAGACGATCTCCACGGCACGGCCGTAGCGCTCACGGTAGTAGTCGCTGATGGTCAGCAGCGTCATGCGGTACAGGCGCGCCGCGAAGAACAAGCCCACGAGCACGAGGCACAGGCCCGCGCCGAACGGGTCCTCCACCACATGGCCCAGGCCGCCTTCGATGAACTTGGCCGGAATGCCCAGCACCGTCTCGGACCCGAACCAGGTCGCGAACGTGGTGGTGATGATCATGTACAGCGGCAGGTGCCGCCCCGCGATGGCGAAGTCGGCCGTGTTCTTCACGCGCTTGGCGGCCACCAGGCCGATGGCGATGGTGACCAGCAAATAGACGATGACCAGGGTCAACAGCACGGCATGCTCCTCGATGTCGCGGTAAGGGAGGTGGTGGGGCGTGTCAGAACAGGCGCAAGCGCATCCACACCTGCATGGCCAGCAGCCCCAGCACGAAGCCGAGGCCGCCGTAGATGATGGTCTGAAGCAGCCGGTTGGTGCGCTTTTGCGATTCCAGCAACTCGCGCAGCGCCTGCTGCTGGCCGCCGGCATCGGTGCGCAGGAAGGCGTCGAGCCGGCGTGGCAGCTCGGGCAGCAGCTTGGCGTAGTGCGGCGCCTCGGCGCGCAGCTCGCGCCACAGGCGCTGCGGCCCCATCTGCTCGAGCATCCACTTTTCGAGGAAGGGCTTGGCCGTGCTCCAGAGGTCCAGATCGGGGTCGAGCTGGCGCCCCAGGCCCTCGATGTTGAGCAGCGTCTTCTGCAACAGCACGAGCTGCGGCTGGATCTCGACGTTGAAGCGGCGCGAGGTCTGGAACAGGCGCATGAGCACCAGCCCCAGCGAGATTTCCTTGAGCGGGCGGTCGAAGTACGGCTCGCACACGGTGCGCACCGCGGCCTCCAGCTCGTTCACGCGCGTCTCGGGCGGCACCCAGCCGCTCTCGATGTGCAGCTCGGCCACGCGCTTGTAGTCGCGGCGGAAGAAGGCTGTGAAGTTCTGCGCGAGGTATTCCTTGTCGGTCTCGGTCAGCGTGCCCACGATGCCGAAGTCGAGCGAGATGTAGCGCCCGAAGGTCTGCGCATCAAGGCTCACCTGGATGTTGCCCGGGTGCATGTCGGCATGGAAGAAGCCGTCGCGGAACACCTGGGTGAAGAAAATCGTGACGCCGTCGCGCGCCAGCTTGGGGATGTCCACACCCGCCTCGCGCAGGCGCCCGACCTGGCTGATGGGCACACCGTCCATGCGCTGCATCACCATCACATCGGTGTGGCAGAAATCCCAGAACACCTCGGGCACCAGCACCAGGTCCAGCCCATCCATGTTGCGGCGCAGCTGCGCGGCATTGGCGGCCTCGCGCATGAGGTCGAGCTCGTCGTGCAGATAGTTGTCAAACTCCGCCACCACCTCGCGCGGCTTGAGGCGCTTGCCGTCGGCCGACAGGCCTTCGACCCAGCCCGCCATCATGCGCATGAGCGCAAGGTCCTTCTCGATCACGGGCAGCATGCCCGGACGCAGCACCTTCACGGCCACCTCGCGCTCGCGCCCATCGCGGTCGCGCACCACGGCGAAATGCACCTGGGCGATGGACGCGCTGGCCACCGGCTCGCGCTCGAAAGAGACGAACACCTCGCCCAGGGGCCGGCGGAACGCGCGCTCGATCGTCGCCACGGCGATGCCGGGGTCGAACGGCGGCACGCGGTCCTGCAGCAGGGCCAGTTCGTCGGCAATGTCGGGCGGCATGAGGTCGCGCCGCGTGGACAACACCTGGCCGAACTTTACGAAGATGGGCCCCAGGCGTTCGAGCGCCTCGCGCAGGCGCTGCCCGCGCGGCGCATCGAGGTTGCGGCCAATCGACACCAGCCGCCCCAGCAGGCGCAGCCAGGGGTGCTGGAAGCTCGACAGCACCAGCTCGTCGAGGCCGTACCGCAGCACCACCCAGACGATGGTGGCGCCGCGCAGCACCCGCCTCATGTCGGCGTCCGGTCCGGTCCGGGGGCCGGCGGCTGCGGCGCGGACGGATTGCCCGTGCGCGCACCCGCAAACTGGCCCACAAACGCCCGCAGGGCCTGCGCGGCACGGCGCGCCACCTGCGCGACGGCATGCGCGGGCGCGTCGCCAACCACGCGAGCAAGGTCTTCCTCGACCTCCCAGCGCACGTGGTCCACAAGCCAGTTGATTTCGGCGGCCAGCTGCACGTCACCCTCGATGCGGATGGCGGGCTTGTCCCCGCGCAGCGCGGTCTGCGCCAGCGCAAAGGGCGAGGTTTCGGTGACTTCGATCCGCAGGTCGGGCGCAGCCCCCTCGGGCGCGAGGTTGAACAGCCCGGCGGGCGTGACCTGCAGGGCCATGGAATAGATGCGCCACTGGACCCGCGCCACGCGGCCGCGCTGGCGCACGAGCCGGTCCATGGCCTCCTGTTCCTGCATGAGCACGTGGTTCAGGAACAACACGAGCCGCTGCTGCACCTCGTGCACCATCCACTGCGGCGGTTGCGGCCCGGCCGCGACGCGCTCGAAAAGGCCTTCCAGAAAAGAAAAAGGGGACTGTGTTGCCATAGCCCCCGATTATTCCCCAGGACGGGGCTCCCGCCTCCCCCGATAGACACAGGGAAGCCAGGGCCACCGCACAAATGCCTATTGCAGCGCCTGCACGCCCGCCACCAGCCAGCCATTGGCGCCGCTCTTGGGCTTGGTCATGTTCCAGACCTCGCGGAACGGGCTGGGGCCGGCCGAGGGCTCCTCCCGGATCATGCCCGAGAACTCCACGCTGGCCATGTAGTCGGCGCCCAGGTCCTCGATGCCCAGCAATTGGGCCTCGATCATGACCACGTCGGTGTGGTTGGGCTGGTCACCGCGGTGCGCCTCGCGCTCGGCCAGCTGGGCGCGGATCTCGCCGAGCATGCCGTCGGTCATCATCGAGCGCAAAGTGGCGATGTCGGAGCGGTCCCAGGCCGCCTGCAGGGTCACGAAGTTGCGCTTGGCGGCCGTGAGGAAGCCTTCGGTGTCGAAACCCGCGGGAATGCCCCAGTTCTGCGAGCCCGCCAGGGCCGAGCCGATCACGATGCCCGAGCCGGCGGCAGCTTGCGGCTGCGCGGCCTCGAAGGCTGCGCCCTGGCTCTCCCAGGGGCGTGCCGAGGCATCGTTGCCCACCTTGTCGGGGCTGTATTGGCGTACCACGGGCGCATCGGCGGCCGAGGGACTGCCCACGCCGGCGCCCTGGAAGGCAAACGGCGCGCCCCCCACGCCGGCCGCGGCGGGCTTGCGCGAACGCATCACCATGCCGATGACTGCAAAGGCCACGAGCCCCAGCAGCGCGATCAGCAGGAACTGGCCGAAAGCCGCGCCCAGGCCGAGCGAATGGGCCAGCCAGGCCAGGCCCAGACCAGCCGCCAGGCCGCCCAGCATTGCCCCCCAAGGCTTCTTGGGCGCCGCAGCCGGCGCAGCATTGGCCGGCGCGGTCGCCGGCTTGGCAGCGGCAGCATTGGCCGGGGCGGCATTGGCGGGAGCGGCGCTTTGCGCCGGCGCGCCCGGAGGCGCCGACGGTACAGCCGATTCGCGCTGCGTGACGTTGCTCGACTGCTTGCCCACGGATTTGCCGCCCCCCAGGCGACGGGCATCCGCATCGGGGTGCGCCAGCGCCAGCATGGCGACCAAAACCACAGACCACAGTTTCATCATGTCTTCTCCGCTCTCTTTGGGATAGGGGTTCAATCAGGGTTCAGCACTTGATTCCAACATGGAGCGCAACAATGCCGCCCGTCATGTTGTGATAGTCCACATGGCCAAAGCCATTTTGTTGCATGAGGGTTTTGAGCTCCTCCTGCCCCGGATGCATGCGGATGGATTCGGCCAGGTAGCGGTAGCTCGCGTCGTCGCCGGCCACCAGCCTGCCCAGGCGGGGCAGCACGCTGAACGAATACCAGTCGTAGACCTTCTCGAGCGGCTTGGCCACCTTCGAGAACTCGAGCACCAGCAGACGCCCGCGGGGCTTGAGCACGCGGCACATCTCGGCGATCGCCCGGTCCTTGTGCGTCATGTTGCGCAGGCCGAAGGCCACGCTCACCAGATCGAAATGGTTGTCGGGGAACGGCAGGTGCTCGGCGTCGCACACCAGAGTGGGCAGCACCACACCCGCGTTGATGAGGCGGTCGCGCCCCACGCGCAGCATGGCCTCGTTGATGTCGGTGTGCACCACGCGGCCCGTGGCGCCGACCTTCTTCGAGAAGGCGAGCGAGAGGTCGCCCGTACCACCCGCGATGTCGAGCACCTGCTGGCCCTCGTGGAGGTTGGCCACCATCACGGTGTAGGCCTTCCAGGCGCGGTGCAGGCCGCCCGACATCAGGTCGTTCATCACGTCGTACTTGGGCGCGACCGAGTCGAACACGCCACGCACGTGGCGTGCCTTGTCCTGTTCGTCGACCGTCTGGAATCCGAAATGCGTGGAGCTCATGGCTTGGATGCTACGGGCGCGTGCGCCCTGCGTACAGCGACAACCCCGTGCAGCCCTGGGGCTTCTGCTGCGAAATTTGAAAGAAAACAGGCTACCAGTGCGCATCCCCGGGTCGCAAGATGCTCCCAAAAATATAGCACTTGGCACCAACGTGCTGGGCCCCGCCAGCGGCGGTTCGCGCTCAGTGGCCGCCGCAGCCGTGCCCTGCGCTCTTGCCCTTGGGCGGCATGGGTGTGTCGCGGTCCATGCCGGCCTCGGCCAAGCGCTGCAGGTACCGGCCCCACAGCGCTTCCTGGTTCTGCCCCAGCTCGTACAGATAGGCCCAGGTGTAGATGCCGCTGTCATGCCCGTCCGAGAACGTGGGCTTGACGGCGTAGTTGCCCACGGGCTCCAGCGCGACGAGCGCGACCTCGCGCTTGCCGGTCTGCAGCACCTCCTGGCCTGGGCCGTGGCCCTGGACCTCGGCCGAGGGCGAGTACACACGCAGCAATTCGAACGGGAGCCGGAACGCGGCACCATCGGAAAACGCCACCTCCAGCACGCGCGACTGCTCGTGCACCGTGAGCGCCTCGGGTGTGGGCGCGCCGGCCTTCAAACCTGCCATGGGAAATCACCTCCGCTTGTATCTCAATGGGCCCCGTGGGAAACGGCCCCGATTGTCCGCCTATTGGCCCGGCCGCGCGGCGTTGTGGAACGCCAACCCGCGCTACGCGCCCAGGGCCGGCAGCCGCGCGCGCATGAGCGCCTCGGCGGCGGGCAGCGCACCGCGCACCGCAGCCTCGCGTTCGGGCTGGCGCTCGCGTTGCGCGCCGACCCACACGGGCGCGGGAAAGTGGCTGTCCCACACGTAGCGCGCAATCACGTGCCAGTGCAGGTGGGGCACCATGTTGCCCAGCGCAGCCAGGTTGATCTTGGCGGGCTGCAGCCCAGCCGGCAGTGCCTCACGCAGCGCCTGCTCCACCACGGCTACGGCCTCCATACAGTGCGCGCGGTCGGCGGATGCGAGGTCGGAGAACTCGGCCACGTGCGCATTCCACACCACGCGGTAGAAGGCCGGAAAGCCACGCTGCGCTTCTTCGTCGGCGCGGATCACGCGCAGCTTTTCGCCGCGCCAGACCAGCGCGCCACCGTCAGCGGCGCACAGCGGGCAGTCTGCGCCCGCCATCAGACCAGCACCCGCTCGATGCCGCCCGCGTTGGCGCGCTGCACATACTCGGGCATCCAGTTCTCTCCCAGGATCTGCCGGGCCATCTCGATGACGATGTAGTCGGCCTCGAGCAGGCCGGTGGTGAGGTCGTTCTCGTAGCGCGAGATGCCCTGCAGGCAGCTGGGGCAGCTGGTCAGGATCTTGATGTTGTCCTGCGCGCCCACGGCGCCGCTGGACCGCAGCTGCGCCTCGCCCTTCCGGATCTCCTCGGTCTTGCGGAAACGCACCTGGGTGGAGATGTCGGGGCGCGTCACGCCCAGCGTGCCGGACTCGCCGCAGCAGCGGTCGCTCTTGAGCACCTTGTCGCCCACCAGGGCGCGCACGGTCTTCATCGAGTCGCCCTGCTTCATGGGGTTGTGGCAGGGCTCGTGGTACAGGTAGCCGCCCTGCCCAGCCGGCAGCGTGATGCCTTTTTCGAGCAGGTATTCGTGGATGTCGATGATGCGGCAGCCAGGGAAGATCTTGTCGAACTCGTAGCCCTGGAGCTGGTCGTAGCAGGTGCCGCAGCTCACCACCACGGTCTTGATGTCGAGGTAGTTGAGCGTGTTGGCCACGCGGTGGAAGAGCACCCGGTTGTCGGTGATCATCTTCTCGGCCTTGTCGAACTGGCCGCTGCCGC
>JAYSFC010000140.1:0-8849 GCA_041913505.1 Acidovorax sp. | reverse complement strand
GGTTGGCCGTGTAGGCGTAGGGCAGGGCGCCCTTGTTCTTCATCCAGCGCAGTGCCGCGCTGGTGTCGAGGCCGCCCGAGAAGGCGATGCCGACCTTCTGGCCGAGGGGGAGGTTTTGGAGGATGGTTGCCATGGCAGATACGGTGTGGAGTGGGGGAAGGCCCGGGGGATCAGCCGTAGTGGCAGATGTAGTGGTAGGCCTCGGTCACGCGGATGTCGAACTGGGAGTTGCCCGGCACGCTGAACTTGTCGCCGGGGCCCGACTTCACCCAGGTGTCGGAGCCTGCCAGCTTGTATTCGCACGAGCCGCCCACGCATTCCATGATTTCGGGCGCTGCCGTGCCGAACGTCAGCGTTGCGGGCAGCACCACGCCCACAGACTTCTTGGTGCCGTCGGGGTAGGTGATGCCGTGGCTCACGCATTTGCCGTCAAAGTACACATTGGCCTGGGTGGTGACGGAGACGCCGTCGATTTTTGCGGTGGTCATGAATGCGGGTCGCAGGAATTGAGACAGAACCTGTAATTCTAGGCCGCGCCACCGCCGCGGGCGAAAAAAGAGCCCCGGGCGGGGCTCCGTGGGCGGGGCAGGCCGCGTGTCAGCGCCAATAGGGGCGGTGGTGGTAGTACGGGTAGGCGTCGTACTCGATCGTGACGGGCGGTGGTGCGCTGATGTAGGCCGGGGGCGGCTGCACCGGGTAGGTGCTCACCACGCCCGGTTGCGCCGGGTAGGGGGTGGGGTTGGTCGAGTAGGTCTGGCCCGAGTAGGCGCCCGTGAGGGGCTGCACGCTCACAGGAATCCACTGGCCCGGGTCGTTGCGGGTCTGTGTGCTGTACTGGCGGCCCGCGTACTCGTAGGTGACGTTGTAGCCCACGGTGCGGTTCTCGTAATAGGTTTCGTTGGAGCAGCGCTGCACGTTCTGGTAGCGCGGCGGGCCGTTGCCCTCGATCTGGTTGCCCAGGATGGCGCCGCCGATCAGGCCGATGGCGGTGGCTGCCGCGCGGCCGCTGCCACCGCCAACGGCGTTGCCCATCGCACCACCCGCGATCGCACCCATTACGGCGCCCGCGCCGGTATTGGGCGAGCCGGAGTAATAGGTTTCGTTGCCGCACACCTGGCGGGGCACGCCCACCTGCTGGATGATGGGTGTGGATGAGAGCACGCGGCCCATCTCCTGGGCGCTGGCCAGGCCTGTCACACCCAGGAGAATGGCCAACAGCACGGTTCTTTTCATGGAGAAACTCCTTTCGATCTGGCTTCGTAACGCGCCAGCTGCCCAAAAAGTTGAGGCGGCGCGCGCCAATGGGACGGGGTGGGCATGTAAATCTCGGTAAAGCCCGTGGGCCGTACCGGGCTGTGCTTTCCCCGGCGGACGTGGGTGGGATTCAGATTCCGCCGCGGAGTTCGCTCCAGCGCACGGCATCGAAGCCCACGGTGGTTACGCCCGAGGCCCACTCCACCACGGGGCGCTTGATCACGCTGGGCTGGGCCACCATCAGGGCCATGGCGCTGGCCGCGTCCTGCACGGCGGCTTGCGTGGCTGCATCGAGCTTGCGCCAGGTCGTGCCCTGGCGGTTCACGAGCTTTTCCCAGCCAGTGGCTTTGATCCAGCCGGGCAGACGTTCGGCGGGCACGCCTTGCTTCTTGAAATCATGGAACTGGTAGTCCACGCCCTGCCCGGTGAGCCAGGCGCGCGCCTTCTTCACGGTGTCACAGTTGGGGATGCCGTAGACGGTGGTGATGGGGTTACTCATGGCCGTCATCATGCGCCATGGCCGTGCTCGGCGACAATTCCCACCTGTATGCACACCCAATTTGACACCCTGGACGGCTGGCTTGGTCACTGCGAGCGGCTGCACCCCAAGAACATCGACATGGGCCTGGACCGCGTGCGCGAGGTAGCGCAGCGCATGGGCCTCGCTTTCGACTGTCCCGTGATCACCGTGGCCGGCACCAACGGCAAGGGATCGACCTGCGCCATGATCGAGGCCGTGGCCCTGCAGGCCGGCTACCGCACGGGGGTCTACACCTCGCCGCACCTCGTGCATTTCGAGGAGCGCTGTCGCATCCATGGCGAGATCGTGCAGGCGGCGGACCTGCTGCCCCACTTCGAGGCCGTGGAGCGCGCCCGGGTGGAGGGCGGCGCCGAGGTTTCGCTGACCTACTTCGAGTTCACCACCTTGGCCATCCTGCGCTGCATGAGCCAGGCGCGGATTGACCTTGCCGTCCTCGAAGTGGGCCTGGGCGGGCGGCTCGATGCCACGAACGCCATCGACACCGACTGCGCTGTCATCACGAGCATCGATATCGACCATACCGAGTTCCTGGGCCCTGACCGCGAAAGCATCGGGCGCGAGAAGGCCGGCATCATGCGCACGGGCAAACCCGTGATCGTGAGCGACCCCATGGCGCCGCAGAGCGTGATCGACCATGCACGCGAGATCGGCGCCGACCTCTGGCGCTTTGGTCACGATTTCAATTTCTCCGGCGATAAGCAGCAGTGGGCATGGGCGGGGCGCGGGCGCCGCTACGCGGGGCTGGCCTATCCGGCGCTTCGTGGGGCCAACCAGCTTGTGAACGCTTCGGGCGCGCTCGCGGCGCTGGAGGCGCTGCGCGAGCGCGTGCCCATCACGGCGCAGGCCGTGCGCACGGGGTTGGGTATGGTGGAGCTGCCCGGGCGCTTCCAGATCGTGCCGGGCCAGCCCACGCTGGTGCTGGACGTGGCGCACAACCCGCATTCGGTGGCGGCGCTCACGGCCAACCTGGATGCAATGGGCTACTTTCCCACCACGCACGCGGTATTCGGTGCCATGGCCGACAAGGATCTGGCGGTCATGCTCGCCAAGATCGGCCCCCTGGTGGACCGCTGGTATTTCACCGATCTGCCCACGCCGCGTGCCGAAACCGCTGCGGCGCTGCAGCAGAAGTGGAACGCGCTGCAGATCGTGGCCGGCGGGCGCCGCGATGTGGTCACGAGCCTGCACGTCGACCCCGAACTGGCGCTGCAGGCCGCCGTGGCGGCGGCAGACCCGGCTGATAGAATCGTAGTCTTTGGCTCGTTCTACACCGTGGGCGGCGTTTTGAAGCACGGAACGCCCCGGTTGCACGCCAAGCATTTGGGCGCATAACTGGCATTCGACGAGTCCGCACTCCATGGCATTTTTCAAGTTTCCTTGGCCGGGCCAGAAGGCGCAGGACGACAAGCCTGCCAAGCGCTCCCGCGCGCCGCAGGCCGAGAGCATCGAGGCCATGCGCCGGCGTGCGCGCCACCGCCTGATTGGCGCGGCCGTGCTGGTGCTGGTGGGGGTGGTGGGTTTCCCGCTGCTCTTTGACACGCAGCCGCGCCCCATTCCTGTCGATATTCCCATTGTCATTCCCGACCGCAACAAGGCGGCGCCCCTGGTGATGCCCGGCAGCACCGCGCCGGTCCAGGCGCCCGCGCAGGCTGCGCCGCCTCCAGTCGCCACTGCTCCTGGCGTGGCGGGTGGATTGGCCGATGGCGAGGAGGTCGTGGCGTCTGCGCGCAGCGCGGCCAAGCCGGCGGCGCCCGTGGCAGCGCCTGCGGTGCCTGCGCAGACAGCTGTTACCAAGCCCGAGCCGCACCCTGAGCCCAAACCCGTGGCGAAGGCAGAGACCAAGCCCAAGCCCGAACCCAAGCCTGAGCGCAAGCCCGAACCCAAGCCAGAGCCCAAGCCAGAGCCCAAGGAGCCCAAGCCGGCGCCTGCTCGCACCGATGATGCTGCCCGCGCCCGTGCCCTGCTCGAAGGCCGCAGTCTGGAGGCGCAATCCCCCGCCAAGGCGGAGGACGGGCGCTTCATCGTGCAGGTAGGGGCTTTCGCGGAAACCGAGAAGGCCCGCGAGGTGCGTGGCAAGCTTGAGCGCGCGGGGCTCAAGACCTATGCCCAGGTGGTGGATACCAAGGACGGCAAGCGCACGCGGGTGCGCGTGGGGCCCTTCTCGAACCGGGCCGAGGCCGACAAGGCGGCCGCGCGCATCAAGGGGCTGGACTTGCCGGCCTCGGTGCTGACGTTGTAACTGCAGCGCATGGCGGCGCTGGACTGGATTTTCGGGGCTGTGCTGCTGGCCTCGATGCTCATCGGGGCCTGGCGTGGCCTGGTGTTCGAGGTGCTGTCCGTGGCGGGATGGGTTGCTGCTTTTTTCGTAGCCCAGTGGTTTGCTGCCGATATGGCCGCCTGGCTGCCGCTGGGGGGCGCCGATGGCGCTATTCGTCATGCGGCGGGGTTTGTGGTGGTGTTCGTGCTCGCCGTGTTCGCCTGTGGTTTCGTTGCGTGGGTTGCCAAGAAGTTGATCGAGGCCGTGGGCCTGCGGCCAGCGGACCGCACCCTTGGCGCGGTCTTCGGGGTGGTGCGGGGATTGGTGCTGATGCTGGCAGTGGCCGTGGTGGCGGGGTGGACCCCGCTGCACGAAGCCGCCTGGTGGCAGGAGTCGCGCGTGGCGCCGCTGCTGTCAGACGTGCTCAAGGGGCTGCGCCCGGCGCTGCCAGAGGAATTCGGAAGGCATCTGCCTTCCTGACGAGAGAAGCAGGGACGCCATCCGTGGCGGCCCTGCATGGATGGCGGGACGGCTCCCGCGAATGGATGGAATGCGAATATGTGTGGAATCGTTGGCGTTGTCAGTACCGCGCCCGTGAATCAGCTGATCTATGACGCGCTGCTGCTCCTGCAGCATCGGGGCCAGGATGCCGCGGGTATCGTCACGCAGCAAGGGCGCAAGTTCTTCATGCACAAGGCCAAGGGCATGGTTCGTGACGTCTTCCGCACGCGCAATATGCGTGCGCTGCCGGGCACGGTGGGTCTGGGCCAGGTGCGCTACCCCACGGCAGGCAACGCCTACAGCGAGGAGGAAGCCCAACCGTTCTATGTGAATGCGCCATTCGGCATTGTGCTCGTGCACAACGGCAACCTCACGAATGCCCAGGCGCTGCGCTCGGAGCTGTT
The DNA here is from genome assembly GCA_041913505.1 of Acidovorax sp. Lineage (GTDB taxonomy): Bacteria > Pseudomonadota > Gammaproteobacteria > Burkholderiales > Burkholderiaceae_C > JAYSFC01. Next base: position 3,892 of record JAYSFC010000140.1, on the reverse strand, counting down.
CTCCACCGACCACCGCCACACCAATACCGAGAGCGACTCGGAGGTGCTGCTGAACGTGCTCGCGCATGAGCTCGAGCGCTCCACGCGCGGTGTGCCGCTGCAGGTCGAGGACGTGTTCGCGGCCGTGCGCGCGGTGCACAAGCGCATCAAGGGCTCGTACGCCGTGATCGCGCTGATCGCCGGACATGGCCTGCTGGCGTTCCGCGATCCGCACGGTATCCGCCCGCTGTGCATGGGCCGGGGCGCTGACGGCACCGTGATGGTGGGCAGCGAGTCTGTAGCGCTTGAGGGCACCTCGCACCAGTTTGAGCGCAACATCGCGCCGGGCGAGGCGGTGTTCGTGACGCTTGACGGTGCCGTGCATGCGCAGCAGTGCGCCGAGTCGCCCAAGCTGCATCCCTGCATCTTCGAATTCGTGTACCTCGCGCGACCCGATTCGGTGCTCGACGGCATGTCGGTCTACCAGGCGCGCCTGAACCTGGGCGAGACGCTGGCCAAGCGCGTGATCTCCACCGTGCCGCCCAATGAAATAGACGTGGTCATTCCCATTCCCGAGTCGAGCCGGCCGAGTGCCACGCAGCTTGCACACCTGCTGGGCATTCCGTACCGCGAGGGTTTCGTGAAGAACCGCTACGTCGGGCGCACCTTCATCATGCCGGGGCAGGGCGTGCGCAAGAAGTCGGTGCGCCAGAAGCTCAACGCCATCGCGAGCGAGTTCAAGGGCCGCAACGTGCTGCTGGTCGACGACTCCATCGTGCGCGGCACCACGAGCCGCGAAATCGTGCAGATGGCCCGCGATGCGGGCGCGCGCAAGGTGTACCTTGCCAGCGCCGCGCCGCCGGTGCGATACCCTAACGTCTACGGTATCGACATGCCCACGAGCAGCGAGCTGGTGGCGCACGGCCGCACGGTGGAGGAAATCCGCCAGATCATCGGTTGCGACGCGCTGATCTACCAGGATGTGGAGGCCATGAAGAAGGCCGTGGGCTCGCTGAACCCGAAGCTCGATGGCTTTGACGCCTCTTGCTTCGACGGTATTTACGTGACGGGCGACATCACCGCCGAAGAGATTGCGCGCCTCAACGAAGGGCGCGTGGGCGCGGAAGAGGGCGAGGCCGATACCTCGCGCCTGACCCTGCCCAATGCCCAGGAGGCCTGATCCCGATGGCCAAAAAGCTCCCCCCGGGCCTGCGCCCTGAGACGCTGGCCATCCGGACTGCGCTGGCGCCCAGCCAATACGGAGAGAACTCCGAGGCGCTGTTCCTCACCACCGGTTTCGTGCAGCCCGATGCTGCCACGTCAGCCGAACGCTTCGCCAGCGGCCAGGGCTATACCTACGCGCGCACGTCCAATCCCACAGTCACCAGCTTTGAGCAGCGCCTGGCCGCGCTCGAAGGTGCCGAGGCCGCCATCGGTGCGTCCAGCGGCATGGGCGCCATCCTCCTGATGATCATGGGCCTGCTCAAAGCCGGCGACCATGTGGTGTTGTCGCGCTCCATGTTCGGCTCCACGCTGAATCTCTTCGCCAAAGAGTTCGGCAAGTTCGGTGTGGAAACCACCTTCTGCTCGCAGACCGATGTGGATGAGTGGCGCGCCGCCGTGCGCCCCGGCACCCGCCTGCTTTTTGCCGAGACGCCCACCAACCCGCTCACCGAGGTCTGCGACATCGCGGCCCTGGCCGAAATCGCCCATGCGGCCGGCGCGCTGCTGGCGGTGGACAATGCCTTCGCCACGCCCATCCTGCAGCGTCCCTTGAGCCTGGGCGCCGACATCGTCATGCATTCGGGCACCAAATTCCTGGATGGGCAGGGCCGTGTGATGGCCGGCGCGCTGTGTGCCAGCCAGCAACTCGTCACCGAGAAATTCGCGCCTGTGGTGCGCACAGCGGGCATGGTGCTCTCTCCCTTCAATGCCTGGGTGGTGCTCAAGGGCATGGAAACGCTCAGCGTGCGCATGCAGGCGCATTGCGCCAATACCCTGGCCATTGCACGCTGGCTGGAGGCGCAGCCCCAGGTGGCACGGGTGTACTACCCTGGCCTGCCATCGCACCCGCAACACGCGCTGGCGATGCGCCAGCAGAGCGGCCTGGGCGGCGGCGTGCTGACCTTCGAGCTTGCGGGCGATACGCCCGAGGCGGCGCGTGCCAAGGCATTCCATGTGCTCGATCACTGCGAGCTGCTCACGCTCGCTACCAACCTGGGCGACACCAAGTCCATCATTAGCCATCCGGCCACTACCTCGCACGGGCGCCTGACCGAGGCTCAGCGCCAGGCCAGCGGCATCAGCCAGGGCGTGATCCGTCTGGCCGTGGGCCTGGAGCATCCCGAAGACATCCAGGACGACCTTTTGCGTGGTCTGACCAGCCTGAACCATCAATGACCAAAGTACGTACCCGATTCGCTCCTTCGCCCACGGGCTTCATCCATCTGGGCAACATCCGCTCGGCCTTGTACCCCTGGGCTTTTGCGCGCGCCAACGGCGGGGACTTCATTCTGCGCATTGAGGACACGGATCTCGAGCGCTCCACCCAGGCTTCGGTGGACGTGATCCTGGAGGGCATGCAGTGGCTTGAGCTGGACCACGACGAAGGTCCGTTCTACCAGATGCAGCGCATGGACCGCTACAAGGAAGTGCTGGCCCAACTGCAGGAAAAAGGCCATGTCTACCCCTGCTACATGAGCGTGGAAGAGCTGGACGCCCTGCGGGAGCGTCAGATGGCTGCCAAGGAAAAGCCCCGCTACGACGGTACCTGGCGCCCCGAGCCCGGCAAGGTGCTGCCGCCGGTTCCCGAGGGCGTCAAGCCTGTGCTGCGCTTCAAGACCCCCCAGGGCGGTGTGGTTGCGTGGGACGACAAGTGCAAAGGTCGCATTGAGTTCCAGAACAGCGAGCTGGATGACCTCGTGATCGCGCGCCCCGATGGCACGCCTACCTACAACTTCTGCGTCTGTGTGGACGACATGGATATGCGCATCACCCATGTGATCCGCGGCGACGACCATGTGAACAACACGCCGCGCCAGATCCATATCTTCGAGGCCCTGGGTGCCCAGGTCCCCGTGTTCGCGCACCTGCCCACCGTGCTCAACGAGCAGGGCGAGAAAATGAGCAAGCGCCACGGTGCCAAGCCCGTGACCTGGTACCGCGACGCTGGGTTCCTACCCGACGCCATGGTCAATTACCTCGCGCGCCTGGGCTGGAGCCACGGCGATGACGAGATCTTCAGCCGGGCGCAGTTCCTCGAGTGGTTCAACCTGGACCACCTGGGCCGCAGCGCGGGCCAGTTCGACGAGGCCAAGCTGCGCTGGGTCAATGCCCAGCACCTCAAGGCCATGGCCGACGATGCGCTTGCTGCATTGATTGCTCCTTTGCTCACGGCGCGCGGCATCGCGGCGGCAGACCTCGCCGATGGCCGCTTGACCCGCATTTGCGGCCTGTTCAAGGATCGCTGCGAAACCACGCTCGCGTTGGCCGACTGGGCCTACGTGTTCTATGGCGAAGCACAGCCTTCGCCGGAAGAGTTGGCCCAGCATGTGACCGAGGCCGTTTGGCCCGCCATCGATGCGCTGGCGACAGCCCTTGCTGCCTGCGCCTGGGATAAGGCATCCATCTCTGCCGCATTCAAGGAAGTGCTGGCCGCGCACGGCCTCAAGATGCCGCAGCTGGCTATGCCGGTGCGCGTGCTGGTGGCGGGCACCGCGCATACGCCATCGGTTGATGCGGTTCTGGAATTGGTTGGGCGCGAAAAAATTTCCGAAAGATTGCGGAGGCGCTAAAAACCTGTCTATAATTCAAGGCTCAGATGATGACGACGTAACGATAAGTCAACGTTGAAATCAAGTGGGGGTATAGCTCAGCTGGGAGAGCGCTTGCATGGCATGCAAGAGGTCAGCAG
>JAYSFC010000139.1:0-8855 GCA_041913505.1 Acidovorax sp. | reverse complement strand
TGCCGATGATGACGTAGCGCAGGCCGCCGTCGATGTATTTCTCGATGGTGTCGAGATCGCGGATGCCGCCGCCGAGCTGCACAGGAATATCGGCCCCCACCTCTTTCAGGATGGACTTGATGGCCGCGTGGTTCTTGGGTTGGCCCGCGAAGGCGCCGTTGAGGTCCACCAGGTGCAGGCGGCGCGCGCCCGCGTCGACCCATTTGCGCGCCATGGCGGCCGGGTCTTCGCCGAACGTGGTCGATTGGTCCATATCGCCCTGCTTGAGGCGAACGCAGTGGCCGTCCTTGAGGTCAATGGCGGGAATAAGCAGCATGGTGGTGCGGGGAGAGAGAGGGCGCGGGATCGACCGCGCCCGGACAGGGAAAGGGATCAGGGATTCCAGTGCAGGAAGTTGCGGTACAGCGCCAGCCCGTGCTCGGCGCTTTTCTCGGGGTGGAATTGTGTGGCAAAAATGTTATCGCGTGCGATGGCCGCTGCAAAGCGCCCCCCGTAATCGGCCTCGCCCGCGCAGTGCGCAGGATCGGCGGGCTCGGCGTAGAAACTGTGCACGAAGTAGAAGTACGCCCCGTCGGGCACACCGTTCCACACGGGGTGGGCCTGGCCGCCGTGGCGCATCTGGTACACGCGGTTCCAGCCCATCTGCGGCACCTTGTAGCGGCTGCCATCGGGCTGGGTGCGGCCCGCAAGCTGGAATCGGCGCACGCGGCCGTGGATCAGGCCCAGGCCGTCCACCTCGCCCTCCTCGCTGTGGTCCAGCAGCATCTGCATGCCCACGCAGACGCCGAACAGCGGCTTGGCAGCGGCGGCCTCGAGCACGGACTCGAGCAAGCCCGATTCGCGCAGCTCGCGCATGCAGTCGGGCATGGCGCCCTGGCCGGGCAGCACCACCCGGTGGGCGGCGCGCACCTCTTCGGGCCGCGCGGTGACGATCACCTGCCAGCCACTGTCCTGGGCCGCGGCCTGCACGGCCTGCGAGACCGAGCGCAGGTTGCCCATGCCATAGTCCACCACGGCGACCGTTTTTGCTTCACTTTTCATAGCTACTCGCGCAGAGAGGATGAGCACTACAGGCTTTATTTAACCCAAAACCTCAGAGGGAACCTTTGGTGGACGGGACCACGCCCGCCGAACGCTGGTCGAGTTCGATCGCCGCACGCAGCGCGCGCGCGAAGGCCTTGAACACCGTCTCGCACTGGTGGTGCGCGTTGATGCCCTTGAGGTTATCGATGTGCAACGTCACGCCGGCATGGTTCACGAAGCCCTGGAAGAACTCGTAAGTGAGCTGGGTGTCGAAGCCGCCGATGCTGGCCGCCGTGAACGGAATGTGCAGGTGCAGGCCCGGGCGGCCCGAAAAATCCACCACCACGCGCGACAGCGCCTCGTCAAGCGGCACGTAGGCATGGCCGTAGCGGCGGATGCCCTTCTTGTCGCCCACGGCGCGCGCGAAAGCCTGGCCGAGCGTAATGCCCACGTCCTCCACCGTGTGGTGGCCGTCGATGTGCAGGTCGCCTTCGCAGCGGATGTCCAGGTCGATGAGGCCGTGGCGCGCGATCTGGTCGAGCATATGGTCGAAGAAGCCGATGCCCGTGTGCAGGCTGGCCTGGCCCGTGCCGTCGAGGTTCACGCGCACGCTGATGCGCGTCTCGGCCGTGTTGCGGCTCACTTCGGCCACACGGGGAGCGAATTCGGCCACGGCCGAGGGAACGAGTGCAGAGGAAGTCATAGGGATGCCTGCAGTGCCGCGAGCATCTGCGCATTGTCGTCGGCATTGCCCACGGTCAGGCGCAGGCAGTTGGCCAGCGATGGATGCATTGTAGAAACGTTCTTGACCAGGACCTTGCGCGCCTTCATGCCCTCATAGGCTTTGGCGGAATCCGCCACGCGCACCAGCACCATGTTGGCCTGGCTGTCCCACACCTTCTCAACGCCCGGCATGGCGCGCAGCGCGGCCAGGAGCGTGGTGCGCGCGGCGCGCAGCTCGGCCGCCTGGGCGGCGAACACGTCGGCATGCTCGAGCGCGAACAGCGCCGCCTCGCAGTTGAGCACGCTCACGTTGTAGGGCGGGCGCACCTTGTCGATCTCGTCCACCAGCGCCGCCGGCCCGATGAGGTAGCCCAGGCGCACGCCGGCCAGGCCGAACTTGCTGAGCGTGCGCATGAGCAGCACATGGCCGTTGCGCGCGGGCTCGGCGCGCATGCGGTCGATCCAGCTGCGGCTGGCGAAGGGCTGGTAGGCCTCGTCCATGACCACGATGCCGCCCACGGCGCCCACGGCGTCGACGATGCGCTGCACCACGGCCTCGTCCCACAGCGTGGCCGTGGGGTTGTTGGGGTAGGCGATGAAAGTGATGGCCGGACGGTGTTCGGCAACGGCGTCCAGCATGGCTTGCTCGCGCAGCTGGAACTCGCCGTCGAGCTCCACGCCCACGTACTGCAGGCCGTGCTGCTGCGCGCACATGGCGTACATCACGAAGCCCGGCGCGGGCGCCAGCACCTTGGCCGGGCCGCCCGCGTCGCGGCGCGCGCAGGCCAGTTGCACCAGGCCGATGAGCTCGTCCGAGCCATTGCCCAGGATGACCGCGCTGCCCTCGGGCGCACCGGCGTGAAGCGCCAGCGCGGCCTTCAGGTCGTTCTGGCGCGTGCCCGGATAGCGGTTGAGCGCGAGCTGCCCCAGGCGCTGGCCCAGCGCAGCCTGCAGCGCGGGCGGCAGGCCGAAGGGGTTCTCCATCGCGTCCATCTTCAGGTAGCCGGTGGCGTCGGCCACGGGATAGGCGTGCATGGCGCGCACATCATCGCGGATGCGCTGCAGGGCCGGGGATGGGAGGGTCGGATCGGTCATGGGGTTCTCTTTTCCAGGGTCAGGCGCCTTCTTGCGGCGCGGGGGCTGGCTGCCGCAGCGGATGCAGCACGGTCACGCCGCCATATTCGGCGCCATGGGGCAGGTGCAGGCTCAGCATGCGGCTGCAGCCGCTGTGCTGGGCGCAGGCCACGGCCAGGCAGTCGCCAAAGTCGAGCTGGTGGCGTGCCTGCACGGCCCAGGCGGTTTCCAGCGTGGCGGCATCGGTCTTCCAGGGCGTCCAGGTCTGGTAGCGGCGGATGGCGGCGCGCGCGTCGCCCTGGGGCATGGGCGTGGCGGCGGTGGTCACCTGGTCGTAGAACTCCACCAGCGCCTGGTTGCTGGTGCGGCCCGCACGCGCGCGCCACAGCGCATCCAGCCAGTCCAGCGTGGCGCGGTAGAGGTCGCCCCCGGCCACGTCTTCCGCGGCGATCAGCACGGAGGTATCGACGAACACCGTCGCCATGGCGCTCATGCGGCGGCTCCGTTCTTGGAGCGTTTCAGGCCTCCAGCGCGCTTCGGCTCTCCGCCAAGCGCTCCCATTTCAGGAGCAATAACCGCTGACCCCTGCCAGCTGCGCTCGTCCGTGCGCCAGGCGAGATAGGCACGCTCGTAGGCGTCCTCGCGCTGCTGCATCTCGGCCATGAAGTCCCCCACCATGCGCGACACGCTCGTGCCGCGCCGCGCCGCCTCGATGCGCGCCCACTCGAGCACGCTGTCTTCGACGGTGATGGTGAGGTTCTTCATGGCAACAATGTTACACGAAATTCGTGCAACACGAAATTCGTGTTGCCTCATGATCCCATCCCAGCCTCTCGGGGCATGGCGGCCGTGGTGCTATAAAACAAAGCGCTCTTCCCCTCCATTTCCCCCAGCGGCGCCTGGGGGCGACACGGCCATGGCAACCGGGCATCCCAAGACGGCATTCGTTTTCAGTGGCGGCGGCAGCCTGGGAGCTGTCCAGGTCGGCATGCTGCAGGCGCTCAGCCGCGCCCAGGTGCCGGTCGATCTGCTCGTGGGCGCCTCGGTCGGAGCGCTCAATGGCGCGTTCTATGCCGACGACCCCAGCCCCGATGGCGCCGACCGGCTGGCCCAGCTGTGGCGCGGCCTGCAACGCAGGGACATCTTCCCGCTGACACTGCTGGCCGGGTTGAGGGCACTGCTCAGCGGCAGCGACCATCTGGTGCAGCCCGACAAGCTGCGCCAGATCATCGGCGCCGCGCTGCGCATGCGCCGCGTGGAAGAGGCCCGCCTCCCCCTGCACATCATGACCACCGATGTCCTGAGTGGCGCCGAGCACCTGATCTCGTCGGGCGATGTGGACACCGCGCTGCTGGCCAGCACGGCGATTCCGGTCGTGTTTCCACAGGTCACGATCGGCACGCACCACCTGATGGACGGCGGCGTAAGCAGCAATACGCCGATCGCCAGCGCCGTTGCCCTGGGGGCCGAACGCATCGTCGTCCTGCCCACGGGCTCCAGTTGCGCGCTGCGCGAGCCACCACGCAACATGGCGGCGCTGGCGCTGCATGTGATGACGCTGATGAACATGCGCCAGCTCGACCGCGACGTCCAGCAGTACGCGGCGCAAGCGCACATCGTCGTGGTGCCGCCCCTGTGCCCGCTGAGCGTCTCGGTGTTCGATTTCTCGCATACGGCAGCGCTCATCGAGCGTGCGGCCAGGCAAACCCATGCCTGGATTGCCGACGGCGGCCTGGAGCATGCCGGGCTGCTGCATGTGCCGCTGGCCCATCACCACGCCCACAAAGGCCCAGGAGCGGCAGCGCGGGCCGGCGGGCCACGGGCCTGAGCCCGGTCCCTGGCGAAAGTACGCCGGGCGTGCGCCGCGTTGCGCGCCTACTTCAGCCGCAGCTCCGCTGCGCGCGCATGGGCCTGCAGCCCCTCGCCATGCGCGAGCACGCTGGCGATCTTGCCCAGCACCTGGGCACCCTGCTCGCTCACCTCGATGAGGCTGCTGCGCTTCTGGAAGTCGTATACGCCCAGCGGCGAGCTGAAACGCGCCGTGCCGCTCGTGGGCAGCACGTGGTTGGGGCCGGCGCAGTAGTCGCCCAGGCTCTCGCTCGTGAAGGCGCCCAGGAAGATCGCGCCCGCATGGCGCAGCAGCGGCTCCCAGCGGTGCGGCTCGCGGCTGCTCACCTCCAGGTGCTCGGGCGCGATGCGGTTGCTGATCGCGCAGGCTTCTTCCATGTCCTTCGTGAGGATCAGCGCACCCCGGCCCGTAAGGCTCTTGGCGATGATCTCGGCGCGCGGCATGGTGGGCAGCAGGCGGTCGATGGCGGCCTGCACGGCGTCGATGTAGGCGGCGTCGGGGCACAGCAGGATGGACTGCGCCAGCTCGTCGTGCTCGGCCTGGCTGAACAGGTCCATGGCCACCCAGTCGGGCGGCGTGCTGCCGTCTGCCAGCACGAGGATTTCGCTCGGGCCGGCGATCATGTCGATGCCCACGGTACCGAACACATGCTTCTTGGCGCTGGCCACGTAGGCGTTGCCGGGGCCGGTGATCTTGTCCACCTTGGGCACCGTCTGCGTGCCGTAGGCCAGCGCGCCCACGGCCTGCGCGCCGCCGATGGTGAAGGCGCGCGTGACGCCCGCCACGTAAGCGGCGGCGAGCACCAGCATGTTCTTCTCGCCGCGCGGCGTGGGCACGACCATGATGATTTCACCCACGCCCGCCACATGGGCGGGGATGGCGTTCATGAGCACGCTGCTGGGGTAGGCGGCCTTGCCGCCGGGCACGTAGATGCCCACGCGGTCGAGCGGCGTGACCTTCTGGCCCAGTAGGGTGCCGTCCGCGTCGCGGTAGCTCCAGCTCTCGCCGCTGGCCTTCTTTTGCGCCTCGTGGTAGGTGCGCACGCGCTGTGCGGCGGTCGTGAGCGCATCGCGCTGGGCCGCAGGCAGGCCGTCGAAGGCGGCTTTCAGTTCGGCCTGCGTGAGCTCGAGCGTGGTCAGCGATGCGGCCTGCAGGCCGTCAAAGCGATGCGTGTACTCGAGCACCGCCGCATCGCCGCGCTGCCGCACGTCGGCCAGGATCTCGGCCACGCGCTGCTCTATGGCCGCGTCCTGGTCGGCCGACCAGTGCAGCCGGGCCGCGAAATCGGCCTCGAAAGTGGCCGAAGTGGTGGACAGGCGGGCGGGAGCAGCTACCAAAGTCATAGTAATCAATCCTGGCGGATGGCGCCGGCGAAGGCGTCGATGATGCGGCGCAGCGGCGCCTGCTTGAGCTTGAGCGCGGCCTGGTTGACCACGAGGTGCGAGCTGATGTCCATGATGCGCTCGACCTCCACGAGGTGGTTGGCCTTGAGCGTGTTGCCTGTGGAGACAAGATCGACGATGGCATCGGCCAGGCCCGTGAGCGGCGCGAGCTCCATGCTGCCATAGAGCTTGATCATGTCCACGTGCACGCCCTTGGAGGCGAAGAAGTCGCGCGCGATGCCCGTGTACTTGGTCGCCACCTTGAGGCGCGCGCCCTGGCGCACGGCCTGCTGGTAGTCGAAGTCGGCGCGCACGGCCACGCTCACGCGGCATTTGGCAATGCGCAGGTCGAGCGGCTGGTACAGGCCCTGGCCGCCGTGCTCGATGAGCGTGTCCTTGCCGGTCACGCCCAGGTCGGCGCCGCCGTACTGCACGTAGGTGGGCACGTCGGTGGCGCGCACCAGCACCACGCGCACCTCGGGCTGGTTGGTGGGCAGGATGAGCTTGCGCGACTTCTCGGGGTCTTCCAGCACCTCGATGCCGGCGGCCGCCAGCAGCGGCAGGGTTTCTTCGAAGATGCGGCCTTTGGACAGGGCCAGGGTGATCATGCTCATTGGATTCTTTCAATGTCCGCGCCCAGGCCGCGCAGCTTGGCTTCCATGCAGTCGTAGCCGCGGTCCAGATGGTAGATGCGGTCCACTACGGTCTCCCCCTGGGCCACGAGGCCCGCGATCACGAGGCTGGCCGAGGCGCGCAGGTCGGTGGCCATGACGGTGGCACCCGACAGGCGGCCGGACGCGGAGCCCAGGCCCTCGATCACGGCGACCTTGCCGTCGGTCTGGATCTTGGCGCCCAGACGCAGCAGCTCGTTCACGTGCATGAAGCGGTTCTCGAAGATGGTCTCGGTCACCGTGGCCGTGCCCTGGGCCACGATGTTGAGCGCCATGAACTGCGCCTGCATGTCGGTCGGAAAACCGGGGTATTCGGTGGTGCGGAAGCTCTGCGCCTTCAATTGCGCCGCGCCGGGGCTCTCGATGCGGATGCCGTCTTCCACGCCCTCCACGCGCGCGCCAGCCTCGCGCAGCTTGTCGATCACGGCGTCGAGGTGGTCGGCGCGGCCGTGGCGCAAAAGCGCCTCGCCGCCCGTGGCGGCCACGGCGCACAGGAAGGTGCCTGCCTCGATGCGGTCGGCCACCACACGGTGCGTGCAGCCATGCAGGCGCTCCACGCCCTGGATGCGGATGCGGCTCGTGCCGTGGCCCTCGATCTTCGCGCCCATGGCGATGAGCATCTCGGCCAGGTCGGTCACCTCGGGCTCCTGGGCCGCGTTCTCGAGCACGGTTTCACCCTCGGCCAGCGTAGCCGCCATGAGCAGATTCTCGGTGCCCGTCACGGTGATCATGTCCGTGGTGATGCGCGCGCCCTTCAGGCGCGTGCGGCCCGCGGGAAGCCTGGCGAGCATGTAGCCATGCTCCACGGCGATCTCGGCGCCCATGGCCTGCAGGCCCTTGATGTGCTGGTCCACGGGGCGCGATCCGATCGCGCAGCCGCCGGGCAGCGATACCGTGGCCTCGCCGAAGCGCGCCAGCAGCGGCCCCAGCGCGAGCACCGAAGCGCGCATGGTCTTGACGAGCTCATAGGGCGCCTCGGGCGTGGTAAGGCGGCTCGCGTCGATGCGCACCGTGCCGTCCTCGGAGCGCTCGGCCACCACGCCCATGTTGCGGATGAGCTTGAGCATGGTCGCCACATCCTGCAGGCGCGGCACGTTCAGCAGGGTCACGGGCTCGGCCGTCAGCAGCGCCGCGCACAGCTCGGGCAGCGCGGCGTTCTTGGCGCCGGATACCAGCACCTCGCCACGCAAGGGGCGGCCGCCGCGGACCAGAAGTTTGTCCATGTGGATCACCAATCAAAGGCAAAAGGGCTGCATGCGCTTTCACAGTGTGCGCAAGCAGCTATCTATTCAATAGCAGCCTTATTCCGGCTGCGCCGCCGCCCATTCGGCGGGCGTGAAGGTTTTCATCGACAGCGCGTGCACCTCGTCGGTGAGCATCTTGCCGCCCAGCGTGGCATACACGCGCTGGTGGCGCTGGATGGGGCGCTTGCCCTCGAACTCCACCGAGACGATGGTGGCATACCAGTGGCGGCCGTCGCCCTCGAGCGTGATGTGCTCGCAGGGCAAGCCCGCGCTGATGAGGTCCTTGAGTTGGTCTGCGGTCATTTCAGTTCCGGATCTTGTAGCCCGTGCGCAGCATGCGTACGGCGAGAAAGCTCACGGCCAGCCAGGCCGTGCCCACGATGGCAAGGCTGAGCCAGGGCGAGGTGTCGCTCTGCCCGAAGAAGCCATAGCGGAAGCCGTCGATCATGTAGAAGAACGGGTTGAGGTGGCTCACCTTCTGCCAGAACGGGGGCAGCGACTGGATGGAGTAGAACACGCCCGACAGGAAGGTCATGGGCACGATGATGAAGTTCTGGAACGCCGCCATCTGGTCGAACTTGTCGGCCCACAGCCCCGCAATCACGCCCAGCGTGCCCAGCAGCGCCGCGCCCAGCAGCGCGAAGGCGACGATCCACAGCGGCGCCGCAAATTCCGGCCGCGCGAACGCGAGCGTGACGACGAACACCCCCAGCCCCACGATGAGCCCGCGCACCATCGACGAGCCCACATAGGCCACGAACCAAGCCCAGTGCGACAGCGGCGTGAGCAGCACGAACACGAGGCTGCCCATGATCTTGCTCTGGATGAGGCTCGACGAGCTGTTGGCGAAGGCGTTCTGCAGCACGCTCATCATCACCAGGCCCGGCAC
>JAYSFC010000138.1:0-9109 GCA_041913505.1 Acidovorax sp. | reverse complement strand
CCCGGACTGCTCCCGCCGCCATCGTCTGGCATGGGCGGCAACTCGCACGTAACTGCCCTGATAGCCCTGCGTCACCAACTCCTCAAACATTTGCTTAACCGTGCGGCGATCGCGTTTGCCGCGGTGTGCATCTGCCTTGAGCCAAGTCTCCAATGTCTCTTTATAGGCATCGAGCTTGGTCACCACTTTGCGCAGCGGGTACTGTGACTCGACCATCTCGGGCTCGCGTAGCCAGCGCTTGATGGTGTTACGTGAAAGACCGGTTCGACGCTGAATTTCTTTGATGGCGACGCCGTCCCGGTAAAACAGACGTCGAATCTTTGCAAGTGTTCCCACCTTGATCACTCCTTGTACCTCTGTGCTTAAAAAATATGCACAGCAATGTAAACAAGGGGTCAAAATTCAATGAAAAACTGGCCCTCTAGGGGGTCAAAAGTGGTTGGTATTCAACACCGCCAGCACCTCGGACAGACCATGGCGCTTGAGCATGAGCACCTGCGGACCGGTGTCCGAATCGCGCAGCAGGATCAGCGTGGAGGCGGCGCGCAGCGGTTTTTCCGTCGAGGCCGGCGTGGGGTGCATGGTTCGGGTCTCCGTCATTTCTTCTCGACCATTTTCCACAGGCTGGTGGCGCTGAACACCGGCAGGCTGTTCACGCGGAAGCGGCCACTGACGACCAGCGTCTCGCCATGCTGGCCCTCGGTGTGACTCTCGACCTCCAGCGCATCGCCCAGGCGCACCGGTGCCAGGCGCGAGATGCCCATGCCTACCGTCACGCAGACGGAGCCGCTGAGGGTTCGCGCGCGCCGGCCCAGAAAAAGGTCGGCCATCATCAGCACCATGCCGGCATCGATCTCGTCTCCACCTCTGGCGTCGAGGCAATCCGGGAGCACCTGCAAACCACCGATGGGTTCCCCCTGCGCATCGGCACGCACATGGAAGGTGCCCACGTGCGCGCTGAACGCGTCGACCGGTTCGCGCACCGAATGATCGGGGTGCAGCGCCATGGTCTCTGACGCCCGCAGGCGGCTCGGCGATGCTTCGGCCTCGATCTGGTAGACCGCGCTGGCGGTCAGCACTGTGCGCTCGCCCGAACGCAATCCGCCGGCGACGAAGACCATGGTTCGGGTGGTGCGTTGAACGATGGCCTCGGTGAACAACCAGTCGCCCACCTGCGCCGAGTCGATGAGTTCGACGTTCAGGTTCAGCAAGGTGGCCCGACTGCCTGGCCGTGCCGCGCGCGCGGCGCCTTGCGCGGCCCGTGCCAGGCCCATGGAAGCCAGGCCCATTGCCATGCCGCCGTGCACCCGGCCCGTGATATTGGTGTGGCGCTCTTCGATGCGCAGGGCCAGTGGCCCATTCGCATCGCACCAGATGGGGCCGACGTGAAGCCCGTACCCCTGGAGGCCTTCGCGGGTCCAGGCACCGTCGCCAGGCGGTGGCAGGCTCACGCCACGGTCCCTGCCTGCGCAAGCGCCTGGATCTCCCCGGCCTGCAGTCCCCACCCTTCCAGCGCCGCCGCCAGGTCGACACCGGGCTCCACCCCGGCGGTGGGCGTGGTTGCGGGCGTGCGCGAGAAGCGCGGCGCCGGCGCTGGCTGCAGCAGGCCATCGACCTCGATGAAGGTGCCGCGCGCCACGTTGTGCGGATGCGCGGCCGCTTCCTGCATGTCGAGCACGGGAGCAAAACAGGTTTCGCTGGTCTCGAGCTGTGCACACCACTCGTCGCGCGTGCGCGTGCGAAACACGCCTTCGAGTCGCTCGCGGATCACCGGCCAATGGGCTGGGTCATTGCGGTCGGGCAATCCAGCCTGGTCCAGCCCGGTCTGTCGAAGCAATTCGGCGTAGAACTTGGGCTCGGCAGACCCCACGCTGATGTACTTGCCGTCCTTCGTCTCGTACACCGCGTAGAAAGGCGAGCCACCGCCGGTGACGCTGCGACCCCGGCCCGGCCACTTGCCGCCCGCGCGGTAGCCGTGGAAGTAGGTCATGAGCGAAGCCGCACCATCGACCATGGCCGCGTCGACCACCTGCCCCTGGCCAGAGCGCGCCGCTTCGATCAACGCGCAGGCGATGCCGAAGGCCAGGTACATGCCGCCGCCACCGAAATCGCCCACCAGGTTCAGCGGCAACACGGGTGGCCGACCGGCTTCGCCGATGGCTTCGAGCGCGCCAGACAGCGCGATGTAGTTGATGTCGTGGCCCGGCGCCATGGCCATCGGACCGTCCTGGCCCCAGCCCGTCATGCGGCCATACACGAGGCGAGGGTTGAGGGCAAGGCACGGTTCGGGCCCGAGGCCCAGGCGCTCCATCACCCCGGGCCGGAATCCCTCGATGAGCGCATCGGCACCGCCCACCAGGCGCTGGACCAGCGCGACGCCTTCGGGCGACTTGAGATCCACCGCAATGGATCGGCGGTTGCGGTCGGTGAAGTAGAAGCGCTGCGGCATGGCGCGCGGCGCCGGGTCGGGCCGGTCAATGCGCAGCACCTGCGCGCCCATATCGGCCAGCATCATGGCCGCGAACGGGCCGGGCGCCAGGCCCGCCATCTCGATCACCTTGAGGCCGTGCAGCGGACCGCTGGAGGTCGTCATGTCGAAAGACCCATGTGTCTGGCGAACCACGCGGCCGTGACCTCGGCCACGCGCGGCAGCGCCTCGTCGTACACCACCCAGTGGTTGCCGGCGGGAAAGATTTCCATCTGCTTCTCGCTGGTCACACGGTCGAAGAACTGGCGCGTCTGGTCGCACGGCACCACGGTGTCGTCATCGGCGCCGAAGAGGAAGACGGGCATGGTGAGCCGGTGGGCGTGGTCGACCGGTTCGTGGTGCAGGAGGTGCCACACGGTCTCCATCGAGATCGGCGTGGTCTCGGCGTAGCGCACCAGCGATTCGGGCTCGGGCGACATGATGTCCAGGCGTTCGC
This sequence comes from Acidovorax sp., assembly GCA_041913505.1. Taxonomy (GTDB): domain Bacteria; phylum Pseudomonadota; class Gammaproteobacteria; order Burkholderiales; family Burkholderiaceae_C; genus JAYSFC01. The sequence goes on along the minus strand of JAYSFC010000138.1, from coordinate 6,185 downwards.
ACAGTTCGATCTCTCCCGTGGCGGCCTTGTGTGCGATGGCAGAGAGCGCACGGCGCTGGATGGCGCGAAACTCGTACCAGCGGTGCACGCTGCGCATCCAGTTGCTGCCCGACATCACACCCACCGACGCGACCAGCGCACGCGGGCGCGGGCTGCGCACCGCCGCCAGCGCGGCAATGCCGGCACCAAAGCTGGTGCCATAGAGGCCGATGCGTTGCGGGTCCAAGCCGGGCACCTGCGTGGCAAGGTATTCGAGGGCGGCCACCGCGTCGTCCGCCTGCTCCTGCGGCAGCAGCAGCGCTCGCTCGCCTTCGCTGGCGCCGAAGCCGCGATAGTCGAAACTCAGCATGGTGTAGCCCGCCTCGGCGAGCGCGGTGCACAGACCCACGGGCGTGCCCTCCTTCACGCCGCCGAAGCCGTGGCAGAACACGGCGCCGGCATGCAGGTCGCGCGCGGAATCAGGCAGGTAGAGCCGCCCCGAGAGCTTCAGGCGCGGCCCACTGTGGAAGTGGATGTCCCGTGTGGTGGGCATGCGCCGCGCTCAGGCGGGTTGCGCAGCGGTCTCGCCTTCGATCGGCTCCACCACGGTGCCGGTGCCGTCGATCACATACCGGCCATCGCCCACGGGGTCCAGGAACCCCCCGTTCTCGGTCATCAGCAGATGCCAGGTTTCGCGCCACTGCGCCGACGCCGCTTCATCGGCCTCGCTTTCCATCCAGGCGTAGCGCGTCACCTTGTACTGGCGGCCGCTGGCGTCCTTCACCTGGAACACGCGTTCGGGAATGGTCTTGTTCAGCATCGCAGGCCTCCGTCAGATTCAATGGTCATACCATTATAGGCCGATGTTCCCTTCACGCAAAGCCGGCCACGGCGTGCGGAATGTAGGGCGCTTCCAGGGTGGCCACTTCTTCCGGCGTGAGCTCGATCGACAGCGCGGCCACGGCATCCTGCAGGTGCCCCGCTTTCGAGGCGCCAACGATGGGCGCCGTGACGCCTGGTCGGCTGGCCACCCAGGCCAGGGCCACCTGCGCGCGCGGCACGCCCCGCGCCGCCGCCACCTGCGCCACGGCATCGATCACGCGACGATCGGCTTCGCCCAGGCCCTTGTGCAGGCCCTTGCCGTACTGGTCGGTCTCGGTCCGGAAGGTGGTCTCGTCGAAGTCGCGCGTGAGCCGGCCACGCGCGAGCGGGCTCCACGGGATCACACCCACGCCCTCTTCTGCGCACAGACGCAGCATCTCGCGCTCTTCCTCGCGGTAGAGCAGGTTGTAGTGGTTCTGCATGGAGACGAAGCGCGTCCAGCCGTGGCGATCAGCCAGATAGAGCGCCTTGCAGAACTGGTACGCGTACATCGACGAAGCACCGATGTAGCGCGCCTTGCCTGCCTTGACCACGTCGTGCAGCGCTTCCAGCGTTTCCTCGATCGGCGTGGTGTAGTCAAACCGGTGAATCTGGTAGAGGTCCACGTGGTCGGTGCCGAGGCGCTTGAGGCTGGCGTCGATCTCGGTCATCACCGCCTTGCGCGAGAGGCCGGCCGCGTTCGGGTCCTTGCGCATCGGGCTGTTGAGCTTGGTGGCAATGACCACGTCCTCACGCCGAGAGAACTCCCGCACGGCGCGACCCAGGAACTCCTCGCTGGTGCCATCGGAATAGATGTTGGCCGTGTCGAAGAAGTTGATGCCCGCTTCGAACGCCTGGCGCAGCAGCGGCCGGCTGGCTTCTTCGTTCAGCGTCCACTCGTGTGCGCCACGCTTGGGCTCGCCATAGGTCATGCAACCCAGGCAGAGGCGGGACACCTTGAGGCCGGTTCGGCCCAGTCGAACATATTCCATGCAAGTCTCCAGTCGTTGGCCGCGGGTATCGGTCAATCTTCAGCGGTAAGTCGCCAGCGCGTCGAGCGCCTCGATGCGATCACCCTCGGCCAGCAGGGGATTGACCTCCAGGGTGTCCAGCGTGTCCCCCAGCGCAAGTGCTGCATCACCGATGCGCGAGACCATGCGCGCGAGTTCGTCAAGATTCACCGGGGTCGCCCCGCGAAAGCCATCCAGCAGGCTGGCGCCGCGCAATTCGGTCACCATGCGTCGGACTTCAGCGGGCGAGACTGGCAACACCCGCAGGCTGACATCCTTCAGCGCCTCGATCCACACCCCGCCCAGGCCGAGCGCCATCACATGGCCCCATTGCTCATCGCGGCGAACGCCGACAAAGAGTTCCACGCCACCGCGCCGCATGGGGGACACGACGACACCGTCCAGTCGCGCCTCAGGCAGAGCGCTCTGTGCCGACGACACGATGCGGCGAAAGCCTTCGGCCACGGCCGCGTCACCCTGCAGGTTGAGCAGCACGCCGCCCACCTCGGTCTTGTGCGCAATGTCCGGCGAGGCGATCTTGAGCACCACCGGGCCGCCCATGGCGGCAGCGGCGGACGCCGCCATGGCCTCGCTGGCCGCCAGCACCTGAGGCACCACCACCACGCCAGCTCCGGCCAGGTAGGCCATGCTCTCAGCCTCGGAGGTGGGCAGGCAGGCGGGCGTGGCCACATGGGCAGGCGGTGTCGAGGCTGCACCTGCACCTTCGCGCTGCCAGGCGGACCAGCGCAGCGCGTGGCGCAGGGCCTTCATGCCCACGTCCAGGCCGCACGGCAGATACGGCATGCCCGCCGCCTCGACCTCCGCCCGGCTGCGATCGGAAACGTATTTCACCGTGTTGCTGATGGCGAGAAACCGAACCCGCCCCTCAGGCTTGAAGCGACCGATGGCCTGCAGCGAGCCCACCGCAAAGGGCGCCCAATCGTTGTTCAGGTCGGTCGGCACGTCGAACACGCAGACCAGCACCGACACGGCAGGGTCCTGCTCCAGCGCCTGCATGCAGTCCAGAAAGAGCTCCGGCTTGTTGACGACTGCACCGGTCAGGTCCAGTGGGTTGGCCGGCGTGGCCATGGGCGGCAGCGTGGACGAGAGCGCTGCCAGCGTGCCCGCCGCCAGCCTGGGCAGGTCCACGCCTTCAAGATCCGCGTAGTCGGCAGCGAGTTCGCCCATGCCACCCGAGGCCGACAACACGGCCACGCCTTCACCCTGCAGAACGCCTGTCTTTTCGAGCAGCGCCGCGGTGAACATCAATTCCTCGATGGAGCGCACGCGCACAAGACCCAACTGTTGGCACACGCCGTCAAACACGCTGTCATCGCCCACCAGAGAACCGGTATGCGACTGCGCCGCCTGAACCGTGATCTCTGAGCGACCTACCTTGAGTAGCACGATGGGTTTGCCCACGCGCAGCGCGCGCCTGGCCGCGTGTGTCAGCAAGGCGGTATCACGAACGGACTCGGCAAACACCGTGATCACGCGCGTGGCGGGATCGTCCACCAGGTAATCCACCACATCGGCCAGTCCCAGGACGGCCTCGTTGCCGGTGGCGGCGACCACGTTCATGCCTACGCCGTGCTGGTGCGCGCCCGTCCAGCACACCGCGCCGGTCGTGAAGTTGATGAAGCCCAGGCAGTTGGGGCCCAGCAGGCGGATGCCCAGGGACCGCGCGGTTGCCACCATCTCGTCCTGCAGCGCGCGGCCCTCGGGACCTGTCTCGGCAAAGCCGCCAGCAAGCACCACCGCACTGGTGATGCCTGCCGCCCCGAGATCTCGCAGGGCATCGTTCATCGCAGCAATCGGCAGCATGAGGAGCGCCACATCCACGGGCTCGCCGATCTCCATGACGGACGTAAAAGTGGGCTGCCCGTGTGCGCTGCCACCACTGCGACTGACGAGGTGCACCCGGCCCTGGAAGCCCAGAAGACGCAGGTTGTCGAAGGCCATCTTCGACCAGGTGGAGCGGTCGGTCGCACCGACCAGCACCACCGACCTGGGGTTGAAAAGTGTGGAGAGTTCCGGCATGGATCACCCCGCCCCGAATGCGCCGGCCGCCTTCAACTGCGCGATGCGCTGATCGTCGAAACCGAGCACTTCCTTCAGCACATCCTGAGTGTGCTGGCCCAGTCGGGGAGCCGGCACGGGGTCCACCACCGGGGTATCTTTCAGGCGGGCCGGGGGTGTCAGGTTGGGCACCCACCCCGCCTCGGGATGGGGAATCCGGGTGACGAGACCTCGCGCCGACACCTCTGCAGACGCCAGCGCCTGCGGCACCGAGCGCACCTGCCCGCTGGGAATGCCTGCTTCGCGGAACTTGGCACGCCAATGGGCCCAGGGCTTTTTTGCAAAGGCCTCTTCCAGGATGGGAAACAGCGCATCCCGGTGCGCGTTGCGCCCGACGCGGTTGTTGAAACGCGGATCCGCCGCCACATCGGGCCGTTCCAGCACCCCTGCCACCAGGCGTTCGAAGATCCTGTCGTTCCCGCTGTTGACATAGAAGCTGCCGTCGGTGCAATGGAACACACCCGAGGGCGAGGTATCCGGGCTCACATTGCCGTTGCGCTGCGGCTCGATGCCCCCCAGCAGGTATTGCATCGGCGCATAACCCAGCATCGCCACGGCGCTGTCGAACAGCGACACCTCGCAGTACTGGCCGCGGCCTGTGGTGTGGCGCGCCATCAGGGCGGCCAGCACTGTGTTGCTCACCATGAGCGAGGTGCCGATGTCCATCACGGGCGACAGCGCGCGCACGCCATCGCGGTCGGCGTGGCCATTCATCGACATGAAACCACTCTCTGCCTGCACCACCGGATCAAAGCCAGGCCGGTCGGCGAATTCGCCATCGCGGCTGTAGGCCGGCACCGAGCAATACACCAGGCGAGGGTTAAGCGCCAGGCAGGTTTCAGGATCAAGCCCGAAACGCTGCATGACACCGGTGGAGAAGTTCTCCACCAGCACGTCGCTCGTGGCGATGAGCTCACGCACCACCTCGAGCGCCGCGGCGTTCTTGAGGTCGAGGGCCACGCTGCGTTTGTTGCGGTTGGCAAAGAAGAAAGAAGCGCCCTGCGCGGGAAACGCCGGATCGGTCGGTGGGTAATGCCGGAAATCATCGCCCTTGCCGGGCGCCTCGATCTTGATCACGTCCGCTCCAAAGTCGGCCAGCATCATGGTGGCGTAGGGACCGGCAATGAAATGGCTGAAGTCGACAACCCGGATGCCTCCGAGCGCGGTGGGCGCGGCCGGGTCACGGGCGGGGGCGGGAGGCAGTTGTCGTTCGATCTGGTCCAGCAGGAACATGGGTGAAGATTCAGAGTTGGTAGGAGGAATCGGTTCGCTCGAGCTGGCGCAGCAGGGCGGACCATTCACGCTGGCCGTTCCAGTTGCCCAGAGACGCTTCAGTACCCTGGCGGCCGCTGAAGGTGGGCGGTGCGAGCACGCGTGCGGTCTTCGTCATCACGTCCGGGGTCGGCAATCGAAGCGGCGTGTTGGCGCCCATGAAATCGATCTGCACCCGGCAGGCCATCTCCAGCCGATTCATGAGCAGGAATGCTTCAGCCACCGAGCGACCGCAAGTGAGCAGTCCATGGTTGCGCAACACCATGGCGTCGCACGAGCCCAGGTCCGACACCAGGCGCTCGCGCTCGCCTTCGTCCACCGCCGGACCTTCGAAGTCGTGGTACGCCAGGCGATCATGAAAGCGCAAAGCGCCCTGGGTCGCGGGCAACAGACCGCACTCCATCACAGAGACCGCCATGCCTGCGCGCGTGTGGGTGTGGATCACGCAATCCACATCGTGTCGTGCTGCATGCACCGCGCTGTGAATCACAAAGCCTGCCCTGTTGACCTCGTAGGGCAGATCAGGCCTTTCGACCACGCGGCCATCCAGATCGATCTTGAACAGGCAGGAAGCCGTGATCTCTTCGTACAGGAAACCGAAAGGATTGATGAGGAAGTGCCCCTCCTCACCGGGCACGCGCACGGTGATGTGGTTGTAGATCAGGTCCGCCATGCCGTAGCGCGCGGGCCAGCGACTTCACACGTGCCTCACTCACCGTACTTGATCGTGGCGACTTCCATCGCGCGCTTGATGTTGGCGACTTCGTGCTCGGTGATGCTCACCAGCTTGCCCGGGTCGGAATGGGCCGGCGACATGGCCATCGCATTGAGCCTTTCCTTGATTTCTGGCGCGGTCATCGCCACGCGAATGGCTTCGCTCACCTTGGCAAGGACAGGTGCGGGCAGGCCGGGCGGGCCCCACACAGCAAAGTTGATGTCCTGCACGTAGCCCGGCACGTACTTGCCGATGGGCTCGGCGCCTGC
>JAYSFC010000137.1:0-9157 GCA_041913505.1 Acidovorax sp. | reverse complement strand
AGTCGGTGTGCGCCTCGGGCAGCCAGTGCAGCTTCTCCACGCTGCCGCCCAGGCCCACGCCGAAGATCTCGCCACGCCCGATGGCGATCAGCGAGTGCGAGAGCTGGTAGCCCTTGCCGAGGGCGTGCGCCTCGCTGAACGGATCGAGGTACGCGAAGATGCGCTCGCGCCGCCACGGGCTGAGCATGACCATCATGGCGAACGCGCCCACGAGCACGGCGGCGATCAGGAAGAACATGCGCGCGTTCACGCCGCCCAAAAAGAGAATGCCCATGGCGATCACGGCGATCACCATGAAGGCGCCCATGTCGGGCTCGGCCAGCAGCAGCGCGCCCACGATGGCCACGGCGGCCCCCATGGGCAGCACGGCCCGGAAGAAGCGCTCCTTCACCTCCATCTTGCGCACCATGTAGTCCGATGCGTAGATGAGCACGGCGAGCTTGGCCAGCTCCGAAGGCTGGAAGTTCATGACGCCCAGCGACAGCCAGCGCCGCGCGCCATTGACCACCGTGCCCACGTGCGGGATCAGCACCGCGATGAGCAGCACGATGGAGGCCACGAACAGCCAGGGCGCCATGCGCTCCCACACCTTCATGGGCACCTGGAAGGCCAGCAGCGCGGCCACGAATCCCATGGCGAGCGCCATCACATGGCGCACGAGGAAATGCGTGGGCGCGATCTTGCCGAAGCGCGGGTTGTCGGGCATGGCGATCGAGGCCGAGTACACCATCACCAGACCCCAGGCCAGCAGCGCCACGACGACCCAGAGCAAAGCCTGGTCGAACCCCAGCACGCGCGCAGGCGTAGCCGTGGTCTGGCGGTATTCGGTGCCGCCCACGCGCACGGGCAGCACATCGGCGGCCTTGCCTGGCAGGGCGCCGAACCAGCCCGCGATGCGCTGCAAGGTGCTGGAGACGGCCGCGTTCACAGCCTGCCCTCCAGGTCTTGCCCGCGCTCGTGCGCGAGCGTGCGCACCGCATCGCAGAACACCTGCGCGCGGTGGGCGTAGTCCTTGAACATGTCAAAGCTCGCGCAGGCCGGCGACATGAGCACGGCGTCGCCCGCGTGGGCGCGCTGCGTGGCCAGCTGCACGGCCTCATCCATGGAGGCGGCGTCGATCAGCGCGATGCCCGTGTCGTGCAGCGCGGTGCGGATCAGTGGTGCGTCGCGGCCGATGAGCACGGCGGCGCGCGCGTAGCGCGCGATGGGCGCGGCCAGCGGCGCGAAGTCCTGGCCCTTGCCCTCGCCGCCCAGGATGACGACGATGCGCCGTTCCGCGCCCAGGCCCGTAAGCGCGGCCACGGTGGCACCCACGTTCGTGCCCTTGCTGTCGTCGAAGTACTCGATGTCGTCCACGATGCCCACGGGCTCCACGCGGTGCGGCTCGCCGCGGTATTCGCGCAGGCCGTAGAGCATGGCGCCGAGCGGGCAGCCGGCGGCGGTGGCCAGCGCCAGCGCTGCCAGCGCGTTGATGGCGTTGTGGCGACCGCGGATGCGCAGTGCGTCGGCGGGCATGAGGCGCTGCACATACAGCTCTTCCTCGTGCAGCCTGGAGCGCTTGACCGTTTCATCGGCCTCCAGCGCGCGCACGAGCCAGGCCATGCCGTTCACGATCTCAATGCCGAAGTCGCCGGGGCGCTGGGGCATGTCGCCGCCAAAGGTCACATGCTCGCGCAGCTGGGGCTTTTGCAGTTTCACCTTGACGGGCGGCGGCAGCATCTGCATCACGGCGGGGTCCTCACGGTTGAGCACCATGAGGCCCGTGTCGCCAAAGATGCGCGACTTCGCGCCAGCATAGGCGGCCATGCTGCCGTGCCAGTCGAGGTGGTCCTGCGAGAGATTGAGCACCGTGGCCGCCGTGGGCTCGAAACCCGATGCATCGTCGAGCTGGAAACTAGAGAGTTCGAGCACCCAGACCTCGGGCAGGTCGCTCGCGCCAATGCGCTCGGCGAGCGTGTCGAGCAGCGTGGGGCCGATGTTGCCGGCCACGGCCACGCTCTTGCCCGTGTGCGCCACGAGCTGGCCCGTGAGCGAGGTCACGGTGGTCTTGCCGTTGGTGCCCGTGACGGCCAGCACGGCCGGCGCGTAGCCATGCTGCGCTCGCAGCGCCTGCAGCGCCATCGCGTACAGGCCCAGCTCGCCCCCCACACTGGCACCCACGGCCTGCGCGGCGGCCACGACGGGCGCCACGGTGGCAGGACTGAGCCCCGGCGAGCGGTACACGGCATCGACGGCCGGATCGACCAGGCCGGCATCGAAGGCGCCTGCCACAAAGCGCGCCTGCGGCAGCTCCTGCCGCAGCACGGCCAGCTGGGGCGGTGCCTCGCGCGTGTCGGCCACCGTGACCTGGGCACCGCAGCGCGCGCACCAGCGCGCCATCGCAAGGCCCGAGGCCCCGAGGCCCAGGATGAGGACATGGCGCCCCTGCAGCGGCTGCTGCGCCGCGCCGGGCCAGTCCGCAGGCACCGGGAGCAAGGTTTGCGCGGGCGCCGCAGCCTCGGGCGCCTCGGCGGGCGCAGGGGCATCGGCGGGGCCGGCCGCCGTGGATTCGGCGAAGATTCTGGCGACGAACGCCGCCGCGTCCTGGGCGGCCGTCAGCGTCGACCGCTCGGGCGGCGCGATGGGCGGCGCGGTCAGCGGCGCAGCCTCGCCCGGCGTGGTGCCGGCCGGTGCGTGGTCGTGGAGTTCGCTGGGGTTCATCGCAGCTTCAAGGTGGTGAGGCCGATGAGGCACAGCAGCATGGTGATGATCCAGAAGCGCACGACCACCTGCGTCTCCTTCCAGCCGCTCTTTTCGAAATGGTGGTGCAGCGGCGCCATCTTGAGCAGGCGCCGGCCTTCGCCGTACCTGCGCTTGGTGTACTTGAACCAGGTCACCTGCAGCATCACCGACAGCGCCTCGACCACGAAGATGCCGCCCATGATGGCGAGCACGATTTCCTGGCGCACGATGACCGCGATCGTGCCCAGGGCCGCGCCGAGCGCGAGCGCGCCCACGTCGCCCATGAACACCTGGGCCGGGTGCGTGTTGAACCAGAGGAACGCGAGACCCGACCCTGCCATGGCCGCGCAGAAGATCAGCAGCTCGCCCGAACCGGCAATGTGGGGAAACAGCAGGTATTTGGCGTAGCCCGCATTGCCCGTCACGTAGGCAAAGATGCCCAGGGATGCGCCCACCATGATCACGGGCATGATCGCGAGGCCGTCCAGCCCGTCGGTCAGGTTCACGGCATTGCTCGAGCCCACGATCACGAGGTAGGTCAGGATCACGAAACCCAGCACGCCCAGTGGGTAGCTCACTTCCTTGAAGAAGGGCACGAGCAGGCCCGCCTTGGGCGGCAGGTCGAGCGAGAAGCCCGACTGCACCCAGGTGATGAACAGCTCGAACACACGCGCGTTGGAGTTCTCGGAGATGCTGAACACGAGGTACAGCGCCGCGATGAGGCCGATCACCGACTGCCAGAAATACTTCTCACGCGAACGCATGCCCTCGGGGTCCTTGTTGACCACCTTGCGCCAGTCGTCCACCCAGCCGATGGCGCCAAACCCCAGCGTGACGGCCAGCACGATCCACACGAAGCGGTTGGACAGGTCGAACCACAGCAGCGTGGAAATCGTGATCGCGCCCAGGATCAGCACGCCGCCCATGGTGGGCGTGCCGCTCTTGGACAGGTGGCTCTGCATGGCGTAGCCCCGGATCGGCTGGCCGATCTTGAGCGCGGAGAGCACGCGGATGACCTTGGGGCCCGCATAGAGCCCGATGAGCAGCGCCGTCATGGCCGCCATCACCGCACGGAACGTGAGGTACTGGAACACGCGGAAGAAGCCGAACTCGGGCGAAAGACCTTGCAGCCATTGCGACAGCATCAGGAGCATGCGCCCTCCCCGGTGGGGTTGTGGCTGAGTTGGGCGCCGGCCTCCATGGCCTGCACCACCTGTTCCATCTTCATGAACCGCGATCCCTTCACCAGCACGCTGCCCACCTCGGGCAGGGCCGTGCGCACCGCTGCCAGCAGCGATGCCATGTCTTCGAAATGCCGTGCGGCGGGCCCGTAGGCCTGCGCGGCGTGTGTGCTTTGCGCGCCCAGCGCGAACAGCCGGGGAATGCCGCGCTCGCGCGCGTGGAGCCCCGCCTCGGCATGGAACTGCGGGCCCTGGTCGCCCACCTCGCCCATATCACCCAGCACCAGCAGCTGGGGCGCGGGCAGCTCGGCCAGCACATCGATGGCCGCGCGCATGGAGTCGGGGTTGGCGTTATAGCTGTCGTCCACCACCGTGACCACACGCCCGCCCAGCGACACGCTGAACGCGCGCGAACGGCCTTTGACGGGGGCAAAGGCGGCCAGCCCCTGCGCCACCGCATCGGGCGATACACCCGCAGCCAGCGCGCAGGCCGTGGCGGCGAGCGCATTGGTCACGTTGTGGCGGCCCGCGATGTGCAGCGTGGTGCGCACCGGGCCCTGCGGCGTTTCCAGGGTGGCTTGCCACGCGCCGCCGCTCCAGTGGGCGTCGGTGCAGCGCACGTCAGCGCCTGCGCCGCCAAACGTGATGCAGCGGCGCCCGGCGGCCAGGCCCCGCCACAGCGCGCTGTAGGCGTCGTCGTGCGGAAAAACGGCCACGCCGTCCTGGGGCAGAGCGGCCAGCACCGAGCCGTTTTCCTCAGCCACGGCCTGCACCGTGTGCATGAACTCCAGGTGCTCGCGCTGCGCGTTGTTCACCAGCGCCACCGTGGGCCGCACGATACCGGCCAGGTAGGCGATCTCGCCGGGGTGGTTCATGCCGAGCTCGACCACGCCCACGCGGTGCTGTGCCGTGAGGCGCAGCAAGGTCTGCGGCACGCCAATGGCATTGTTGAGGTTGCCGCGCGTGGCAAAGGCCGCCGCGCCCGCCTGCGCCGCGAGGATGCAGGCGATCATCTGCGTGACGGTGGTCTTGCCGTTGCTGCCCGTGACCGCGATAAGCGGCAGCGCAAACTGCGCCCGCCAGCCCTGGGCCAGCGCCCCCAGCGCCGCCAGGCTGTCCGGCACCTCGATGCCAGGCAGTCCCGCGGCTTCGAGCCCGTGCTGGGCCACCGCCGCGGCGGCGCCCGCCGCACGGGCCTGCGGCAGAAAGTCGTGCGCATCGAAGCGCTCGCCCCGCAGGGCCAGGAACAGGTCGCCCGCCTGCAGCGTGCGCGTGTCGGTGTGCACGCGCGCCAGCGGCGTGCCGCCGTCGCCCACCAGACGGGCCTGTGGAATGCGCAGGTGAATCAGCGCGAACGCCTGTTGCAGGGTCATCATGCCGGCGCCCCTTCTGTCCCGGCGCTGCGCCGGGCCGCCAGCGCCAGCCGCGCCCGGGCCATGTCGGAGAACGGCAGGCGCACGCCGGCGGTCTCCTGGTAGTCCTCGTGTCCCTTGCCTGCGATCAGCACCACATCGGCCGCAGCCGCCTCGGCGATCGCCTGCGCGATGGCGGCCGCGCGGTCGGGCTCGGCGCGCACGCTCGTGCCCGCCACCGTGCCCAGCAGAATTTGGTGGATGATGGCCGCGGGCGCCTCGCCGCGCGGGTTGTCGCTGGTAACAAGTACCTCGTCCGCACGGTGCTGGGCCACGGCGCCCATCAGCGGGCGCTTGGCGGCATCGCGGTTGCCGCCGCAACCGAAAACGCACCACAGCCGGCCGCCACGCTCCTGGGCCACGGGGCGCAACGCCGCCAGCGCCTGCTCGAGCGCATCGGGCGTGTGGGCGTAGTCCACGGCCACCAGGGGCTGGCCCGGCTCGGCGATCTGTTCCATGCGCCCCGGCACGGGCGCGAGCCGCGCGCAGGCCTGCACGGCCTGGGCGAGCGAGACACCCAGCGCGCGCAGGGCCGCCACCACGCCCAGCAGGTTGGACACGTTGTACTGGCCGATCACGCGGGTCTGCAGCACCTCGTGGTGCGCGCCTTCGACCACCGTGAACCGCAGCCCCCCATCGCCGAAGACGATGCCCTGCGCCTGCAGGCGCGCGGGACCGCGCAGCGACACGCTCCAGAGGTCGAGCGCCCCGCCCGCCAGCGTGTCGTGGAGCTCCGCGCCACGCGGATCGTCGATATTGACCACTGCGGCCTGCAGCCCCGGCCAATCGAAGAGCACGGTCTTGGCCTGCCAGTAAGCGGCCATGCTGCCGTGGTAGTCGAGGTGGTCCTGCGTAAAGTTGGTGAACAGCGCCACGCGGATGCGTGTGCCCGCGAGCCGGTGTTCGGACAGGCCAATGGACGAAGCCTCGATGGCGCAGTGCCCGATGCCTTGGTCGGCGAATGCACGGAACGCGCGTTGCAGCCGCACAGGGTCGGGCGTGGTCATGCCCGTGGATTCGAGCGTGGGCGGCACACCCATGCCCAAAGTGCCCACCAGTGCGCATCCACCATGCCCATGCAGCTCTTGATTCGATAGCATCGACAAGGCACCGGCCAACCACCAGGCGGTGCTGGTCTTGCCGTTGGTGCCCGTGACGGCCAGCACCCCGAGGTGCTGGGTCGGGTGGCCGAACCATTCGGCCGCAATCAACCCCGTGGCTGCCTTGAGCCCATGCAGGGCAGCAACGTGTTCGCCCGAGAAACCGAAGGCTTCGGCGCCCGCATGCTCCACCAGGCAGGCCACGGCGCCACGCGCCATGGCGTCGCCCACATGGGCGCGCCCGTCGGTGGCAGCGCCGGGCCAGGCGATGAAGCCATCGCCCGGCTGGATGAGCCGGCTGTCGGTCTGCAGCGTACCCGTGACGCGGGTGCGCAGGAAGGCGACGGCGTCATGGACGGTGGACAGCAATGCGATCACAGCGGCTCCTCCACGGCATTGGCCACGATTTGCGGCTTGACCGCCATGTCGGGCTGCACGCCCATGAGGCGCAGCGTCTGCTGCACCACCTCGCTGAACACAGGGCCTGCCACGGTGCCGCCGTAGTAGCTGCCGGCCGAGGGCTCGTCGATCATCACCGCCACGATGATGCGCGGCTTGTCGATGGGCGCCATGCCCGTGAACCAGGCGCGGTACTTGCCCGCCGCGTAGCCCTTGCCCGCCTGCTTGCGCGCCGTGCCCGACTTGCCGCCCACCGAGTAGCCCACGGTCTGCGCCTTCTGGCCCGTGCCACCGGGGCCCGCGGCCAGCCACAGCATGTGGCGCACCAGCTCGGCCGTCTTGGGCGAGAAGACCTGCGTGCCCACGGGAGGGGTGCTGGTCTTGAGCATGGTGGCCGGTATGACCATGCCATCGTTCGAGAAGACGGTATAGGAACGCGCCATCTGGAACAGCGACGCCGACAGGCCGTAGCCGTAAGCGATGGTGGCCTGCTCGATGGGCTTCCAGCTCTTCCAGGGCCGCAGGCGCCCGCTGGCTGCGCCGGGGAAGGCGATCTGGGGCTTCTGCCCGTAGCCCAGCGCGGTGTGCACGTTCCACATCTCCTGTGGCGCCATGCGCTGCGCGACCTTGAGCGCGCCGATGTTGCTGGACTTCTGGATCACGCCGTCCACCGTGAGCGCGCCGTAGTTGTGCGTGTCCGAAATGGTGAAGCCACCCATGGCGTACTTGCCGGGCGAGGTGTCGATCACCGTGTCGTTGCGCACGCGGCCCAGCTCCAGCGCCGTGCCGATGGTGATGGGCTTCATGGTGGAGCCCGGCTCGAAAGTATCGGTGATGGCGCGGTTGCGCAGCTGCTCGCCCGAAAGGTTCACCCGGCTGTTGAGGTTGTAGCTGGGGTAGTTGGCCAGCGCCAGCACTTCACCCGTGTGCGCGTCGAGCACCACCACGCTGCCGGCCTTGGCCTTGTTGGCAACGACCTGGTCGCGCAGCTTCTGGTAGGCGAAGAACTGCACCTTCGAGTCGATGGACAGCTGCATGTCCTTGCCATCCACGGGCGGCACGTCGGTGCCCACGCCCTCGACGACGCGCCCCAGGCGGTCCTTGATCACGCGGCGCGAGCCGGGCTTGCCGGCCAGGTCCTTGTCGAACGCCAGCTCCATGCCCTCCTGCCCGTGGTCTTCCACGTTGGTGAAGCCCACCACGTGCGCCGCGGCCTCGCCCTCGGGATACTGGCGCTTGTATTCCTTGCGCTGGTAGATGCCCTTGATATCCAGCTTGGCGATCTGCTGACCCACCTCCCAGTCGAGCTGGCGCTTGATCCACACGAAGGTCTTGTCCTCGTCGGCCAGCTTGGCCTCGAGCGCCGGCAGCGGCATGTCCATGAGGCGCGCGAGCTCCTTGAGCTTGGCCTGCACCTCGGGCTTGTCCTGCTCCACGTCCTCGGGGATGGCCCAGATGCTCGCGGCAGGTACGCTGGAGGCGAGGATGAGCCCGTTGCGGTCAAGGATGCGCCCGCGGTTGGCCGGCAGCTCCAGCGTGCGCGCGAAGCGCACCTCGCCCTGGCGCTGGAAGAACGCGTTGCCGAACACCTGCACGTAGGCCGCGCGCGCACCCAGGCCCACAAAGCCCAGCGCGATCGCGGCCACGATGAACTTGCTGCGCCACACGGGCGTCTTGCTCGCCAGCAGGGGGCTGGCGGTGTAGACCACGCTGCGGCTCATTGCGCACCTCCCGCGGCTGCGGTGGGCGCAACGCCATCGGTCACGTACTGCGTGATGGCGGGCGTGGCCGTGCGCATCTGCAAACGGTCGCGCGCGAGCTTTTCCACGCGCAGCGGCGTGGCCTGGGCGCGCTTTTCGACCTGCAGGCGCTGGTGCTCGGTTTCGAGCCGGCGCGACTCGGCCACGGCGCGGTCAAGCTCGGTGAACAGGCGGCGCGACTCGTACTGCGTGTGCACGAGGTAGAGCGCGCTTGCGAGCACGGCCAGCAGCAGCACGAGGTTCAACCGGATCATGCTGGCACCTCCGTGCGCTCTGCCACACGCATCACGGCGCTGCGCGCGCGCGGGTTGGCCGCCACCTCGGCTGCGCCAGGCTTGATGCGTTCGAGCGCCTTGAAGCGCATGGGCTGCGGTGGCGCGAATGGCGCACGGCGGTCGTAGACCTCCTTGGAATGCTGGGCAATGAACTGCTTGACGATGCGATCCTCAAGCGAATGGAAGCTGATCACCACGAGCCGCCCGCCGGGCCGCAGCACGCGCAAGCTGGCCTCTAGCGCCTGTTGCAGCTCCTCAAGCTCGGCGTTGATGAAAATCCGAAGAGCTTGAAATGTGCGCGTTGCAGGG
>JAYSFC010000136.1:0-9418 GCA_041913505.1 Acidovorax sp. | reverse complement strand
AAGAGTCGAAGAACCGCCGCGAAGTGGAAAACCGCCTGCGCGACGCGCTGCGCCAGGACCGCGCCCGCGTGCAGTTCGGCACCATCAGCAAGTTCGGCCTGATGGAAATGAGCCGCCAGCGCCTCAAGCCCGCATTGAGCGAAGGCGCACACATCAACTGCCCGCGCTGCGGCGGCTCCGGCCACATCCGCGACACGGAAAGCTCGGCCCTGCAGATCCTGCGCATCATCCAGGAAGAGTCCATGAAGGACAACACGGCCGCCGTGCACTGCCAGGTGCCCGTGGAAGTGGCCTCCTTCCTACTCAACGAGAAGCGCACCGAGATCGCCAAGATCGAGCTCAAGCAGCGCGTCTCCGTGCTCATGGTGCCCAACAAGTCGCTCGAGACGCCGCACTACAAGCTCGAGCGCCTCAAGCACGACGACCCGCGCCTCGATCACCTCGATGCCAGCTACAAGCTCGCCGAAGAAGTGGAAGACCCCACCACGGTGACGCGCCGCTCGCAAGAGCCCACCAACAAGCAAACCCCCGTGATCAAGGGCGTGCTGCCCGACGCACCCGCCCCTGCGGCCGAGCCGCGCCCCGAGGGCGCCCAACGCCCTCGCGCCTCCGAGAACGGCCAGCCGCGCAACCCGCGCCCGGCAGCAGCTGCGGCGCCCGCGGCACCGGCCCGCGCACCGCAGGAGCAGGGTTTCTTCGCCTGGCTCAAGAGCCTGTTCGGCTTCGGCGCAGCACCGGCACCCGCTCCCGTGGCGGCCCCCGCGCCTGCAGCCACTGACACCGCCGTACGCGACGGACGCCGGGACGGCCGCGGTGAAGGCCGCGGCCGCCGTGGCGGCGAGCGCGGAGGCAACCGTGGTGAGAACCGTGGCGAAGGCCAAGGCGGCAATGCCGAAGGCCGTGGCGGCCGGCGCGGCGAACGCGGTGGCGAGCGCAGCGCGGAAGGCCGCGCTCCGCGCGACGGCGAGCGCCGCCCCGAGAGCGAAGGCCGCTCCGGCGCTCCCCGCGACAGCGGCCGCGATGGCCGTGGCCGCCGCGACGCCGAGGCACGCCCTCCTCTTGAGGCGGACAGCGCCACCACCACCCCTGCACAAGACGCCCAGCCCACGGCCGAGGGCCGCGCCGAGCGCGCACCGCGCAACGGCGAACGCCGCGAACGCGGCGAAGGCGGCCGCCGCGAACGGGGCAGCGAAGGCCGTGGCGAGCGCCGTGAGCGCGCCCCGCGTGCACCCGAAGGTGCCGCCCTGGCAGCCGCGCCGCAAGGCGCGGACTTCCTCGACACGGCGCCCCTGGCCTCGCTGCCGGATCTGGACCTGAGCGGCAACGACGCCGCGCCCCAAGCCCAGGCCACCCAACCCGCCGGCGAAGAGCGCCGCGAGCGCCGTTCGCGCGACCGCTACGGCCGCGACCGCCGCGAACGTGGCGAGCGCCCTGCCCGCGAAGAAGCCGCCGCCGAAGCGAGCGCCGAACCCGTGGCCGAGGCGGCCCCGGCCGACGAGCCGCCACGCCGCAGCTACTTCAACGCGCCGGCACCCGCTGCGCCCGCCATGCAGGCGGCCCCCGCCGAGGCACCCGCCGCCGTTGCCGTTGAAAGCGACACCCCGAGTGCACCGCCCCCAGCCGCAGCCCCCGCGCCGCAACCCGTGGCCGCGGCCGTCCCCGCCGTGGCCGACGGCGCGGCGAACGGCGCCATGCCCAAGGTGCAGAGCTTTGTGCTGCCACTGGGTGATCTCGAGCAAATCGCCGCAGCCTCGGGCCTGCAGTGGGTGAACTCCGATGCCGACAAGGTTGCCACCGTGCAGGCCGCCATCGCCGCCGAGCCGCGCCCCATCCACGTGCCGCGCGAGCGGCCCCCCGTGGTGGTGGTCGACGAGGGCCCGCTGGTGCTGGTGGAGACTCGCCGTGACCTGAACGAGCTCAAGCTGCCGTTCGAGCAGACGCCGGGCGCCTGAGCCCGCGTAGCAGCGGGGCCCGTGCACACAGGTCCCCGTTCATAATGGCCGGCGCCCTGCGTCGGCCATTGTTTTTTCAGCCGTCGAGAACCCGTCCACCATGCTGTTCCTGCTCTCCCCCGCGAAATCGCTGGACTACGACACGCCGCTGCCCGAGGGCCTGCCCCACACGGCGCCCTCGTTCGGACCCCAGAGTGCCGCGCTCATCGAAGTGCTGCGCGAGAAGTCCCCACAGGAGATCGCCACGTTCATGGCGCTCAGCGACAAACTTGCGGCGCTCAACGTCGCGCGCTACGCGGCCTGGCGCCCGCGCGCGACCGAGCGCAATGCGCGCCAGGCCGTCATGGCCTTCAATGGCGATGTGTACGAGGGCCTGCAGGCCCGCTCATTGGGCGCCGACGACCTGGACTGGGCCCAGAAGCACCTCGCCATCCTCAGCGGCCTGTACGGCGTGCTGCGCCCGCTCGACCGCATGCAGCCCTACCGCCTGGAGATGGGCACACGCCTGGCCACGCCGGCCGGCCAGACGCTGTACCAGTTCTGGGGTCCGCGCATCGCCGAGCACCTCAATGCCCGCCTGCGCGCCGATGCCACGCCCGTCGTGGTCAATCTGGCCTCCCAGGAATACTTCAAATCCGTCGATACCAAAGTGCTCAAGGCCCGTGTGATCGAATGCGTTTTCGAGGACTGGAAAGGCGGCCAGTACAAGATCATCAGCTTCCACGCCAAACGCGCGCGCGGTCTCATGGCGCGCTATGCGATCCAGCACCGCGTGGCCACGCCGCGCCAGCTCGAGGGCTTTGACCTTGAGGGCTACGCGCTCGCGCCCGCAGCCTCGGCGCCCGAGCGCCTCGTGTTCCGCCGCAAGGCTTCCTGACGCCCCTTGCACCACCGCCATGACCTCTTCCCAGACGATCACGCCCGAACTGCGCCGCTGGCTCATCGACCAGGCCGAGGCCGGCCACACTGCGCCCGTCATCTTGAAAAGCCTGCTCGACGCGGGCTGGGAGGAAGGCGTGGCCGCGCGGGCGCTGGAGGCCACGCTGCGGGAGCACCTCAACGAAGCCGCTGTGCGCCAGGGCCTGCCTGCGGCCGTGCCCGTGCCCGACCCGGGGCTGCACGACTCGCCCGTGCGGATCGATGTCGGCGACCGCGAAGTGCAGGTGCTGATGGCCATGGCCAACCCGCGCATCGTCGTGTTCGGCAACCTGCTCTCGCCTGAAGAGTGCGACGCCCTCATCGAGGCCGCGCATCCGCGCATGGCACGCTCGCTCACCGTGGCCACGCGCACGGGCGGCGAGGAGATCAACGATGACCGCACGAGCGACGGCATGTTCTTCCAGCGCGGAGAGAACGCGGTGGCGCGCCGGCTGGAGGAGCGCATCGCGCGGCTCGTGCACTGGCCCGTGGAGAACGGCGAGGGCCTGCAGGTCCTGCGCTACCGCCCCGGCGCCGAGTACAAGCCGCACCACGACTACTTCGACCCCGCCGAGCCCGGCACGCCCACCATCCTCAAGCGCGGCGGCCAGCGTGTGGCCACGCTCGTGGTCTACCTCAACGAACCCGAGAAGGGCGGTGGCACCACCTTCCCCGACGTGCACCTGGAAGTAGCGCCGTGCCGGGGCAATGCCGTGTTCTTCAGCTACGAGCGCCCGCACCCCTCCACCCGCACGCTGCACGGCGGCGCGCCCGTGATCGCGGGCGAGAAATGGATCGCCACCAAGTGGCTGCGCGAACGCGAATTCAAGTAAAACCCGGCGGCGGTGCTTGTCGAATGGGCACCTTTCGCTACTGAATCAAGAGCAAACACCATGAACACGCCCGAACAGTCCCAACTCGGCAAAGCCTCGGCCTACGTGGACCAGTACGACGCCTCGCTGCTGTTCCCCATCCCGCGCGCGGGCAAGCGCGCCGAGATCGGCATCGCGGGTGCCGCGCCCTTCTTCGGCGCGGACCTGTGGACCGCGTTCGAGCTCTCGTGGCTCAACCCGCGCGGCAAGCCGCAGGTGGCGATCGCGCACATCACGGTGCCCTGCGAGACACCCAACATCATCGAAAGCAAGTCGTTCAAGCTCTACCTCAACAGCTTCAACAACACGCGCTTCACCGACGCCGCCGAAGTGCAGGCGCGCCTGCGCACCGACCTCAGCGAGGCCGCGTGGCGCGGCGCTGCGCACCCCGCAACCGTGGGCGTGAAGCTGCTCTCGCCCGAGCAGTTCGACACCGAGCCCGTGCATGAGCTCAGCGGCCTGAATCTCGACCGCCTCGATGTGGAATGCACGCACTACCAGCCCGCGCCCGAGCTGCTCACGGCCGCCTTCGACGAGGCCCCGGTGACCGAGACGCTCACGAGCTGCCTGCTCAAGAGCAACTGCCTCGTGACGGGCCAGCCCGACTGGGGCAGCGTGCAAATCAGCTACAGCGGCCCGCAGATCGACCAGGCCGGCCTGCTGCAGTACCTGGTGAGCTTTCGCAACCACAATGAATTCCACGAGCAGTGCGTGGAGCGCATCTTCATGGACATCACGGCGCGCTGCCGCCCCATCAAGCTCACGGTGTACGCGCGCTACACGCGCCGCGGCGGGCTCGACATCAACCCGCTGCGCACCAGCCACCCGCAGGCCCTGCCGCACAATGTGCGCACGGCGCGGCAATAGGCTCCCACACGGGGCCTTTCGCCATACGTCCACGCAGCATGCCCAACCACCTGTCGTCCGATTTCGCGCGCCACCGGCACGTCCAATGGCTGGTGGCGGTGCTGGCGCTGGCCGCGCTGGCGGCCCTGGTGTCGGCGCTGCTCGCCTACGACCGCGAACGCACCGAGCAGCGTGAAAACGAGTTGATGATGCTGCAGGCCCGCGTCATCGACGAGAACCTCGGCTGGCAGTTCATCGGAATGACCGCGGCGCTCGACAGCGTACGCACAGACATGGCGGCCTTGCAGGCCAAGGGGCTGCGCACGCGGCGCCTGAAGGCGCTTACCGACGCCATGCCCGGCGTGCGCACCCTGCTCGTGACCAACGCCGACGGCGTCATCATTGACTCCAACTGGCACGATCTGATCGGCAGGAATGTGAGCGAGCGGGCCTATTTCCGCACCGCGAAATCGCAGCCCTCGCTGGAGCGCCTGTATGTCTCCGAGCCCTTCGAGACCCTGCTCAAGGCGTATTCACTCAACGTCGTCAAGATCTGGACCGACGAGCGCGGCCGCTTTGGCGGCGTGATCTCGGCGACGCTCGACCCGGACTACTTCCAGGTGCTGCTGCAGTCGGTGCTGTATGCGCCGGACATGCGCTCCACCATGATCCACAGCGGCGGCCTGGCATTCGTTTCCGTCCCGCTAGGCAACCCGATCGCCGGTATCAACCTACGCGCGCCCAACTCCTTTTTCAGCCGGCACATGGACAGTGGCCAGCGCGCAAGCCTGCTCACGGGCACCACCGTTTTTTCGGGCGAAAACCGCATGGCGGCCTACCGCACATTCCAGCCCGAGGCGCTGCACATGGACCGGCCGCTCGTGCTGTCCGTCAGTCGCACGCGTGACGCCGTGCTGGCCCCCTGGCGCATGCAAGCCGGGTTGTACGGACTGGCCTATCTGGCCGTGGCCCTGGCGGTGTGCACCAGCATGTTCCTGCTGCAGCGCAAGCAGAAAGCCATGCTGCACCTGACCCTGCTGCGCGAGCGCGAGTCGCGCGAACATGTCGCCAAGCTGCAGCTGGCGCTTGCCAGTGCCAACCTGGGCCTGTGGGAGCTGGACCCCGCCACAGGCCGGCGCACGACCAACGCGCGCGCGCAGGAAATGCTCGGCCTACCCCTCGATGCCCCTGCCGAGGACCAGGCTACCTGGCTCCAGCGGATCCACCCCGATGACCGCCAGACCATCGAGCGCGCCGTTCAAGCGCGTCCCCTGGGCCCCACGGGAGTTTTCGAAATCGACTACCGCGCCCGGCACGAAAACGGGCAGTGGATCTGGATCCACAGCTGCGGTCAGCAGACCCACTGGCACGACGACGGAACACCGCAGACAGTGACCGGCACCTACCTCGACATCACGCAGCAAAAGGACGCTGAAGCCCAGATCACCGCCTTGGCCTTTCTCGATCCACTGACCCAACTGCCCAACCGGCGGTTGCTGCAGGACCGTCTGGACCAGGTGCAGCGCGGCAGTGCCCGTACGCGCGAGCATGCGGCGGTGCTGTTCCTGGACCTGGACCGTTTCAAATGGGTGAACGACACCCTGGGCCACGACATGGGCGACCATCTGCTGCAGCAGGTGGCCCAGCGCCTGCAAGCCTGTGTGCGCCAAAGCGATACCGTGGCGCGCCTGGGGGGCGATGAGTTCGTGCTGGTGGTCTATCCGCTGGGCGAGACGGCAGGGCAGGCCCAGGCCCACGCCCGGGCCATCGCCAACACCGTGCTGGCGGCCCTGCGCCAGCCCGTGGTGCTGGGCACGGTGCAGCACACCATCACCACCAGCATCGGCGTGGCACTGTTCTGCGGCCGGGAGGACCCCGTGGACCAGGTGCTCAAACGCGCCGACCAGGCCATGTACCGGGCCAAGGCGGCCGGCCGCAACCAGGCCCACATCGACGCCCCCCCCGCAGCAGCCCAGAACTGAGACAGCTTAAGACCCGGCGGCCGCCCGCGCATGGCCGGGCAGGCTTGGTACACCCGAGCGCTCACACGCCGCTCAGAACAGGGGCGCGGTGTACGGGTCTGCGCCGCGTGCACGGTGGGTTGCGCGGCCGGGTGGGGGCAGCGCGCCCCGGGCCTGCGCGGCAGACCAATCCTCGGCCTTCATGAGAGCGCCCACGCGCACGCCGAGCAGGCGCAGGCGCTTGTCCAGCGGCACGCGCTTGAGACACTGGCCCGCAGCACGCCGGATCTCGGCAGCATCCTGCGTGGGCACGGGCAGCGTGTGGTCGCGCGTGGCGGTCTTGAAGTCGTCGTAGCGCAGCTTGATGCCGATGGTCTTGCCCACATAGCCCTTGCGCCGCAGGTCCTCGGCCACGCGGGTGCACAGCTCGGTGAAGATGCGCCCAAGCTCGGCGCGGTCGCGCACGGCGTGCAGGTCACGCTCGAACGTGGTCTCGCGGCTCATCGAGACGGGCTCGCTCTCGGTCACCACGGGGCGCTCATCGCGCCCCCAGGCCGCCTCGTGCAGCCAGGCGCCATAGGCCTTGCCAAAATGCCCCACAAGCCATTCGCGCGGCCGCGCAGCCAGCTCACCGATGGTGTGGATGCCCAGGCCCTGCAGCTTCGCATCGGCCTTGGGGCCGATGCCATTGATCTTGCGGCAGGCCAGCGGCCAGATCCGCGCCTGCAGGTCCGCGGCGTGGACGATGGAGATGCCCCGGGGTTTGTCGAATTCGCTCGCCATCTTGGCGATCAGCTTGTTGGGCGCCACGCCGATCGAGCAGGTCAGCCCCGTGGCGTCAAGAATGGCCTGCTGCAAGCGCTGCGCCAGCACGCGCCCGCCCTCCTCCTGGCCGCCCGGCACAGCCGAGAAGTCGATGTAAACCTCGTCCACGCCGCGGTCCTCCATCTGCGGCGCGATGGAGAGGATCACCTCCTTGAAGCGGCGCGAATAGCGCCGGTACTCGGCAAAGTCCACGGGCAGCAGGATGGCATCAGGGCACAGGCGCGCAGCCTTCATCATGCCCATGGCCGAGCCCACGCCGAACGCGCGCGCCGCATAGGTGGCCGTGGTGATCACCCCCCGGCCCACGTAGTCGCGCAGCCGCGCGAACGCCTCGACGGGAATCTCGGCGGTGGCCAGGCCCCGTGCACGCAAGGCGTCGGCGCGCGAGTCGTGGTGCGCGCCGATCACCACGGGCATGCCCTGCAGCTGCGGAAAGCGCAGCAACTCCACCGACGCGTAGAACGCGTCCATGTCGAGATGGGCGATGCGGCGCGGCGGGCCGGACGGTGCGGGATCGGTCACCCCGCTATTGTTGCGCGCGTGGGCTCCGTCCCACGCTTGCCCTCTTGGCAAAGGCGCTGGGGCGTTCCACAATCGCCGCCGTCGGGCCCGGCAGCCTGTTCCCACCTAGGAGCCTGCCATGAAGCGCTGGATCACATGGACCGCCAGCGGCATCGTGCTGCTGATTGCCGCCGCGGCGGCCACCCTGGCCTACGGCCTGCGCCAGGCAGAGCACAAACGCGAGCGCGTCATCACGCTGGCGCCTTACCCCATCACCTACGTGAGCGACGCCCCCGCCCTGGCGCGCGGCCGCTACCTGTTCGAGACCCGGGGCTGCTCCGAATGCCACGGCATGCAGGGCACGGGCCGCAGCTTCGTCAACGACGGCAAGGGCACGCACATCGCCGGCCCCAACATCACCCCCGCCGGGATCGTGGCGCGATTCCGCCCCGAGGACTGGGAGCGCGCGATCCGCCACGGCGTCAAGCCCGATGGCCGGCCGATGATGGCGATGCCCAGCGAGGACTACAACCGCCTCACCGATGCCGACCTGTCCGCCCTCGTGTCGTACGTGCGCAGCCTGCCACCCCAGGCGGGCGGAGAGGCCCATGTCGAGCTTCCGGCCCCGGTCTGGGCGCTGTACGGCCTGGGCATGATTCCCGATGCGGCGGGGCGCATCGACCACGGCCTGCCGCCCGCTCAACCCGTGGCCGAGGGGGTGACCGCGGAACACGGGCGCTACGTCGCCAACATGTGCATCGGCTGCCATGGCGCGGGGCTCTCGGGCGGCAGGATTCCCGGCGGCCCGCCCGACTGGCCCGACGCGGCCAACCTCACACCCGGCGAAGGCAGCGCGATGGTGCGCTACCCCAATGCCGAGCGCTTCACGGCCATGCTGCGCTCGGGCAAGCGGCCCGATAGCAGCGTCATCCTGGTCATGCCCTTCGACTCGATCGGACGCCTCAGCGACGTGGACGCCCGGGCGCTGTATGTCTACCTGAAAACCATGCCCGCGCAGCCCAAGGGCCAGCGCTGACCCACCCAGCTCAGGCCGTGGGATAGGTGCCGGGCACCAGGATGGAACGGTCCACGTTCTGGATGTTGGTGTGGCCGCAGAAGGCCATGCTCACGTCCAGTTCCTTGTGGATGATTTGCAGGGCCTTGGTCACGCCGGCCTCGCCGAAGGCGCCCAGGCCATAGACCATGGCGCGGCCGATCATGGTGCCGCGCGCGCCGAGGGCCCAGGCCTTGAGCACGTCCTGGCCGCTGCGGATACCGCCGTCCATCCACACCTCAAGCCGGTTGCCCACGGCATCGACGATGGCCGGCAGTGCATGGATGGAGGACGGCGCGCCGTCGAGCTGGCGCCCGCCGTGGTTGCTGACCACGATGGCGTCGGCTCCGTGGCGGGAGGCCAGCACAGCGTCCTCCGCCTCCATGATGCCCTTGAGGATGAGCTTGCCGCCCCACTGCTCTTTCACCCAGGCCACGTCGGCCCACGACAGGCGCGGGTCGAACTGCTCGTTGGTCCAGGCGGCCAGCG
>JAYSFC010000135.1:0-9434 GCA_041913505.1 Acidovorax sp. | reverse complement strand
ACGTGCCGTTCTACAGCTTCAAGGACATCCAGATGAAGAAGAGCGTGCCGTTCGCGGCCATCGTGCTCATCGCGCTGGGCATCGCCATCATCAATATCCACCCGCCCATCGTACTATTCGGGCTGTTCGTGGTGTATGGCCTTTCGGGCTACGCAGTCTATGCCTGGCGCAAGGCCAAGGGCCAGCACAGCAGCGTGATCAGCATGTCTACGGACGAACCCGACGAGCGCGGTCTGCACAAGTGACAGAAGCTGTGCACGAGATGTGCTACATTGGGCGCCATGAAGTCGTTCGCACTGGCCCTATTGCTATCCCCCATCGGGCGGAGACGGTAGAGCGCGCGCGCACACTTTTTCTCAAAGGCCCGTATGCACCCGCAACGGGCCTTTTGTTTTGAGCGCCAGAATTTTCGAAGTTGCGGGGCCACCCCACCAGTCCAGGAGAACACCATGGCAGACAAGCTGATCATTTTCGACACCACCTTGCGCGACGGCGAGCAGTCCCCCGGCGCTTCGATGACCAAGGACGAGAAGCTGCGCATCGCACGCCAGCTCGAGCGCCTGAAGGTTGATGTGATCGAGGCGGGTTTTGCCGCCAGCTCCAATGGTGACTTCGAGGCCGTGCAGACCATCGCCAACGCGATCAAGGATTCGACGATCTGCTCGCTCTCGCGGGCCAACGATCGCGACATCGCCCGCGCCGCGGAGGCGCTCAAGGGCGCCAACAGCGCGCGCATTCACACCTTCATCGCAACGAGCCCGCTGCACATGGAGAAGAAGCTGCGCATGACGCCCGAGCAGGTGCTGGAACAGGCCAAGCAGTCGGTGCGCTTCGCGCGCAATCTGGTGTCCGATATCGAGTTCAGCCCCGAAGACGGCTACCGCAGCGATGTGGATTTTCTCTGCCGTGTGCTCGAAACAGTGATCGCCGAAGGCGCCACCACCATCAACGTGCCCGACACAGTGGGCTACGCCGTTCCTGAGCTGTACGGCAACTTCATCAAGACGCTGCGCGAGCGTATTCCCAACAGCGACAAGGCCATCTGGTCCGTGCACTGCCACAACGACCTGGGCATGGCTGTGGCCAATTCGCTGGCTGGCGTGAAGATCGGTGGCGCGCGCCAGGTCGAATGCACGATCAACGGACTGGGCGAGCGCGCGGGCAACTGCTCGCTCGAAGAGGTGGTCATGGCCGTCAAGACGCGGCGCGACTACTTCGGCCTCGACGTAGGCATCGACACCCAGCACATCGTGGCCGCCAGCCGCATGGTGAGCCAGACCACGGGCTTCGTGGTGCAGCCCAACAAGGCCGTGGTGGGCGCGAACGCGTTCGCGCATGCCTCGGGCATCCATCAGGACGGCGTGCTCAAGGCGCGCGACACCTACGAGATCATGCGCGCCGAGGACGTGGGCTGGAGCGCTAACAAGATCGTTCTGGGCAAGCTCAGCGGCCGCAATGCCTTCAAGCAGCGCCTGCAGGAGCTGGGCGTGCAGCTCGACAGCGAGAGCGAGATCAACGCTGCCTTCGCGCGTTTCAAGGAACTGGCCGATCGCAAGAGCGAGATCTTCGACGAGGACATCCTGGCCTTGGTCAGCGACGAGAGCGTGACCAGCGAGAAGGAGCAGTACGGCTTCGTTTCGCTGTCCCAGCACAGCGAGACGGGCGAGCGTCCCCAGGCCCGTATCGTGTTCACGGTAGATGGCAAGGAGGTGCAGGGCGAGTCCGAGGGCAACGGCCCTGTCGATGCTTCGCTCAAGGCTATCGAGTCCCATGTCAAGAGCGGCGCTGAGATGGTGCTGTACTCGGTCAATGCCATCAGCGGTTCCACCGAAAGCCAGGGCGAGGTCACGGTGCGGTTGCAGAGCAATGGCCGCGTGGTCAATGGCGTGGGCGCCGACCCGGATATTGTTGTCGCGTCAGCCAAGGCGTACCTGAGCGCGTTAAACAAATTACACAGCAAGGCCGACCGTGTGGCCGCCCAAGGCTAAGTACAGGATTTATAATTTCACTCACTTTCTGGAAGAGTCGCGCAAGATATTGATCTTGCGCGACTTTTTTCGATTCAGTACACTGCCCACACATTTTGTTGCTTGGAGCACTCGGATGCTGCACAAGACCCATCGCACCGTTCTCGGCCGTTTTCTCCAAGTGTGTGCCTTCGCGGCGCTGAGCTTCGCGCTCGCGACCCCCGCAGTGCACGCGGCTGAAAAGAAATCCTCCAAAAAACACCAGGCCAGCTCCGTGAGCGCCAAACGCACCGCCGCGCACAAAGCGACCGGAGCGCGAAAATCTGCACGCAGCGCCGCAGCTCCTGTACGTGCCGCGTACGTGCCAGAGCGCCAGTCCTTCGGCCAGATCGCCGGACTGCACCAGGTGAGCGATCCGCTATCGTTGAAATCGAGCGTCGCACTCGTGATCGACCAGGACACGCACGAGGTGCTGCTCTCCAAGAACGATCACGCCGTGCTGCCGATCGCATCGCTGACCAAGCTCATGACGGGCCTTCTCATCTCTGAGGCGCGCCTGCCCATGGACGAACCCCTGACCATCACCCAGGACGACGTGGACACCGAGAAGGGTAGCCGCTCGCGCCTGACGGTGGGCACCACGCTGACGCGCGGCGAGATGCTGCATTTGGCGCTCATGTCGAGCGAGAACCGCGCAGCGCACGCTCTGGGGCGCACCTTCCCTGGTGGACTCGATGTATTCGTGGCCAAGATGAACGCCAAGGCCAAGCAGATTGGCATGGTGGACACCCAGTATGTGGAGCCCACGGGCCTGTCGAGCCGCAACCAGTCTAGCGCCCGAGACCTGGCGACCCTGGTGAACGTGGCGCACGGTGATCCGCTGCTGCGTGAGCTTTCCACTTCTCCGAGCTACGAGGTGGCGGTGGGGCGCCGCACCATGCAGTTCAACAATACCAACCGCCTCGTCAGCAGCCCAGCATGGGACATCGGCTTGCAGAAGACGGGGTACATCTCCGAGGCCGGCCGTTGCCTGGTCATGCAGGCCAAGGTGGCGGGACGCAAGATCATCATGGTGTTCCTTGACTCTGCAGGCAAGTTCAGTCGCCTGGGCGATGCGGAGCGCGTGCGCCATTGGGTAGAGACTCTGGGGCCTCAGGGGCGCCAGATGGTATCGGCCAGCAGCCAATAAAAAAGCGCCCTAGGGGCGCTTTTTTATTGTGGTAAGGCACTCGGTCTTCAGTCTCGTGCCTGCCTGGATGCGAACTCATTCCCCCAGGGGGGCGGCGTGGCTGGTTGGTATACCGCTGCCGTGGTGACCCAGCGCGGTAGAGATCTCTTGGGCCGTGGCCTGTAGCTTGGGCAGCCAGCCTTCGTCGAGCCGGTCTGCTGGCGCTGAAATGGACAGCCCTGCGACCAGCTTGCCCTGATCGTCGTACACACCTGCTGCCATGCAGCGCACGCCCAGTTCCAACTCCTCGTTGTCGCGGGCTATACCGTACTGGCGGGCCTTGGCCAACTCACGTTCCAGGATGGGCAACTGCGTGATGCTGTTGTGTGTGTGACCTGGCAACCCCGTGCGCGTGGCATAGGCGCGCACGCGCTGCGGGTCTTCCACGGCGAGGAAGAGTTTGCCTGTGGAGGTAAGGTGCAGCGGCGCCCGGCCACCGATGGCGCGCACCACCTGCATGCCCGAGCGCTCGCTGTAGGCGCGCTCCACGTACACGATTTCGTCTCCCTGGCGCACGCTGAGGTTCACAGGTTGTTGGATCAGCTTGTGCAGGTTGCGCATGGGGATCAAGGCGGCATCTCGCACGGACAACCGCGCCTTGACAAGGTTGCCGAGCTCAAGCAGGCGCATGCCGAGCCGGTAGCTGCCCGATTCGGGACGATCCACAAAGCGGCCGATTGCGAGGTCGTTGAGGATGCGGTGGGCGGTGGAGGGGTGCAGTCCCGTGCGTTCGCTGATTTCCTTCAACGAGGTCGCTTCCTCGCGCGAGGCCAGCACATCGATCAGCGTGAACATGCGCTCCAGAACCTGGACGCTGGGTTTGGCTGGGATGTCGGGGTCGCTTTTGCGCATGGGGAAGGGGCTACGAAGGAAAAGGTTATTTTACCCTGTGAAATTCAGGGCGCTACCAAGCCTGCGCGCTCCTTGCGGCTCCAGTGGCCATCCACACACACTTCATGGGGCAGGAAACGGGCCTTGTAGTTCATCTTCGGGCTTTCCTCGATCCAGTAGCCCAGATAGACGTGGGGGAGCCCCATCTGGCGGGCTTGGTCGATTTGCCACAGCACGTTGTAGGTGCCGTAGCTTGCCTGGGCGTCGGGTTCGTAGAAGGTGTAGACGGCCGAGAGTCCGTCGTCCAGCACGTCGAGGATGGACACCATCTTGAGCGTACCGGGCTGGTCGTCCTGACCGGGCTCGCGGAACTCGACCAGGCGTGAATTCACGCGGCTTTGCAGCAGGAACTGCGTGTACTGGTCGATGCTGTCGTGGTCCATGCCGCCGCCCGCGTGCCGGTTCTGCTGGTAGCGCAGGTAGAGCCGGTAGTGTTCCGGCAGATAGCACAGGCGCAGTACGCGCACCTGCAGGTGCTGGTGGCGGCTCCAGGCGCGGCGCTGGCTGCGGTCGGGTGCGAACTCGCCCGCAAGCACGCGCAGCGGCGTGCAGGCCTTGCAGCCGTCGCAGTAGGGCCGGTAGGTGAACATGCCGCTGCGGCGAAAACCCTTGGTCACCAGGTCTGAGTAGGTGCTCGACTGGATGAGGTGGCTGGGGGTGGCGACCTGCGAGCGGGCCAGACGGTCGGGCAGGTAGCTGCATGGGTAGGCCGCCGTGGCGTAGAACTGCAGGGTTTGCAGTGGAAGGTCGTTGAGTTGCGTCATGCCGGGGCGTTGGCAGATGGCAAAAGCTCGTTCCAGTATACGGTGTTGAATGCCCAGGGGGGCGACGGATCTTGCTGTCGTTGCCGGATGCTGCGCAGAAAATCCGCGCGCGCGATCTCACGCGCTCCCAGCGAGGCCAGGTGCCGCGTGTTCTGCTGGCAGTCGATCAGCTCCACGCCATGGTGGCGGCAGAGGCAGACCAAGGCGGCCAGCGCAATCTTGGAGGCATCGGTGACCAAGGCAAACATCGATTCGCCAAACACCGCGCGCCCCAACGCGATGAAATACAGGCCGCCCACGAGCTGCCCATCCACCCAGGTTTCTACGCTGTGCGCATGGCCTGCTGCATGGAAGCCTTCGTAGGCAGCCACCATGCGAGGCACGATCCACGTGCCGGGCTGGCCCGGCCGCTGCGTACCGGCGCAGGCGCGGATCACGGCGCCGAAGTCATGGTCGACGCGGATTTCGCAGCGCGGGTCGGATCGGAATTTCTGCAGTGTCTTGCGCAGGGAGCGGTGCAGCCGGAATTCCGTTACGGGCAGCACCATACGGGGATCGGGGGACCACCACAGGATGGGCTGGCCCGTGTTGAACCAGGGGAAGATGCCCCGTGCGTAGGCGCTGCGCAGGTGCTCCGTGTCGAGCGCCCCTCCTGCTGCGAGCAACCCGGGCGCTGGATCCTGCCCGCTCCAGGCCTGTTCGGGGCTCGGAAAAGGGTCGTGGGGTTCCAGCCAGGGCAGGGGGGTGGACATGCGGGCGCGAGGGGGCGGCGGAGGGATGACGCCCATTGTCGCGCACGGCCATCGGTTTCACGGTAGACCGGAGAGGGCAAAAAAAAGCCCAGTGCGAACACTGGGCCTGGAAGGGATCCCTGAAACGGGGGTTTCGAGAGGATCCAAGGAGACAACTGGTGCCCTGAAACATTGCTCAGGGCGATAAATCAATTATCAGGGTAATCCCTGGTCCGTGCCTAGAGTGTGTACTCCAGACAACGGCGGTGCCCTTAGCGCTTGCGGGGCGTTGCGACCTTGGCTGCGTTGGCAGCGGTGCTGGCCACGGCGTTGAAGTTGGCTTCAGCCACGTCGGAGGCCTGCTTCACGGCCTTCTGCACGGATTCAAAGGCGTTGTTGGCGGCCGACACGGCGCTCTTCATCACGGCCACGGCCGTTTCGGAACCGGCGGGGGCGTTCTTGGCAGCGTTGTCCACCAGGTTGGCGAAATTCTTCTGCACTTCGGCGGCCTGGCTTTCGAAAGCCTTGCTGAATTCAGCGCCGGTGCCCGAGGCGATGTCGTACAGATGACGGCCATAAGCGGCGGTCTTCTCGGCCAGGGGCTGGAACAGGCTGGCTTGCAGGGCCAGCAATTCTTGTGCGTCCTTGACGCTCAGAACGGCCTGGGTGTGGTTGGCGGCTTCGGTCAGCGCGGCGCGCGAAGCGGTCACGTTTAGTTCGACGAGCTTTTCCACGCCTTCGAAAGCCTTGCTGGTCAGGCCGAACAGGGTTTCGATGTTGGCTTTTTGGGTGGCCAGGATTTGTTCTGCGGTCAGCGACATGTCATATCTCCAAAAATAAGGTCCTCAGGACCTGGTGGCTTACAGACATCTGCGCTGACTGATCCCGTTCGATCATGTTGCAGTGCAGCATGGAGTGAATTTTAGGCACTTGTGCAAGTATTGCAAGGGATTTGTTGCGCTGCACCAATTTTTAGAGGCCGATCCCCAAAATGCCGTTCTTGCCACAATCGCGTCATGAAGGCCTTCTACGCCGATCACTTCGTGCTGCCGCTGCCGGAGGGGCACCGTTTCCCCATGGCCAAATACCGCATGCTGCGTGACCGCCTTGCGAACGAGCTGCCTGGCGTGCGATTGCACGAGGCGCCAGCGTCGACCGATGCGCAGCTTGTCCTGGTCCACAGCCCGGCCTATGTTGCTGCCGTGGCGCAAGGCACACTGGAGGCTGCGGTGCAGCGCGAGATCGGGTTCCCCTGGAGTCCCGCGATGGCCGAGCGGGCGCGCCGCTCCGTGGGTGGAACACTCGCGGCCTGCCGGGCCGCTTTGAGCGAGGGCGTGGCGGGCAGCCTCGCAGGTGGCACGCACCATGCCTACGCGGAACGAGGCAGCGGCTTCTGCGTATTCAACGATGTCGCGGTAGCGGCGCGCCTCATGCAGTCCGAGTGGATGCAGATGTGGCCGCTGCGCGTGGCCGTGATCGACCTCGATGTGCACCAAGGCAATGGCACGGCCCGCATCTTCGCAGAGGACGACAGCGTGTTCACGCTCTCGCTGCATGGCGCGCGCAACTTCCCGTTCCAGAAGGAGCGTAGCGACCTCGACGTGGAGTTGCCCGACGGCTGCACCGATGCGGTCTACCTGGAGGCGCTGGAGCAGGCACTCGACACGCTCGCGCAGCGCTTTGAGCCGGGCCTGGTGCTGTACCTCGCGGGGGCCGATCCCCACGAAGGCGACCGGCTGGGGCGCCTGGCGCTCACGCACGACGGCCTGGAGGCGCGCGACCGACGCGTGTTCGACTGGGCCTGGCAGCGCCGCGTGCCGCTGGCCTTCGTGATGGCGGGGGGATATGGCCGCGATCTGGACGACACCGTGCAAGCCCAGTGCGCCACTTGGCGCGTGGCGTTGCAATACCACGCGCGCTGGCAGAATAGCCCGCCATGACCTCCGCACCGACCCCCGGCGCGCGCCGCGCGCCCGAGCCCCGCAGCGCTTACCGGGCCTTCCGCGCCATCACCACCCGCTGGTCTGACAACGATGTCTATGGGCATGTGAACAACGTCGTCTACTACAGCTGGTTCGACACGGCCGTGAATGCCCACCTCATCGACCACGGGGCGCTCGACATCCACGCGGGCGAGACCATCGGCCTCGTGATCGAAACGCAGTGCAACTACTTCGCGCCGCTTGCGTTTCCGCAGACGGTGGATGCGGGCATCCGGGTGGCCCACATTGGCTCGTCGAGCGTGCGCTACGAGGTGGGCTTGTTTGCGGCGACAGAGCCCCTGTGCGCGGCGGCCGGGCATTTCGTGCACGTGTACGTGGACCGCGTCACGCGCCGGCCCGTTCCGCTGCCGCAGCGCCTGCGTGCGGTGCTCGAGGCGCTGGCGCCGCGCTGAGCTCCGCTACGTATTCCCCAGGGCGCGTGGGCCGCATGCGATGGCCTACACTGTGCCTTCGCCTGGGCCGGCCCGCTGGAGGGGGTGGCCGTTTCCTTCCCGGGGGCCCCCGCGGCCGCCCCGTCCTGCCATGATCATCACCAGCCTGCTCGACACCGACCTGTACAAGTTCACGATGATGCAGGTGGTGCTGCACCAGTTTCCGGGCGCGCAGGTCGAATACCGCTTCAAGTGCCGCAACCCAGGCGTGCAGCTCGCGCCGTTCGTGAACGAGATCCGCGACGAAATCCGTTCGCTGTGCAGCCTGCAGTTCCAGGACGCCGAACTGGCCTACCTGCGCTCGCTGCGCTTCATCAAAAGCGATTTCGTGGACTTCCTCGGAATCTTCAAGCTCAACGAGAAATACATCCAGGTCACGCCGCGGCCCACGGGCGAGATCGAGATCACGATCCGCGGGCCCTGGCTGCACACCATCCTGTTCGAGATTCCCGTGCTCGCCATCGTGAACGAGGTGTACTTCCGCAACACGCAGAAGGTGCCCGACTTCCCCGAGGGCCGGCGCCGGCTTGACGCCAAGATCACGCAGTTGCAGGCCGAGGGGCTCTCCGAACTCAAGATCGCCGACTATGGCACGCGCCGGCGCTTTTCCCGCGCCTGGCACGAGGAGGTGCTGCGCGTGTTGTGCGCGCGCCTGGGCACGGGCGACCGCCGGCCAGACCGGGCCATCGGGCCGGGACAGTTCGCGGGTACGAGCAATGTGCTCTATGCCATGAAGCTCGGCGTGACGCCGCTCGGGACCATGGCGCACGAATACCTGCAGGCCTGCCAGGCTTTGGGGCCACGCCTGCGCGACAGCCAGGTGTTCGGCTTCGAGATGTGGGCCAAGGAATACCGGGGCGACCTGGGCATTGCACTGTCCGACGTGTACGGCATGAGCGCCTTCCTGCGCGACTTCGACCTGTACTTCTGCAAGCTTTTCGACGGCGCGCGCCACGACAGTGGCGACCCGTTCGCCTGGGGTGAGCGCCTGCTCGACCACTACCGCCACAACCGCGTGGACCCACTGACCAAGACGCTGATCTTCAGCGATGCGCTGACGGTACCGCGCACCATCGAGCTGTTCCAGCGCTTCCATGGCCGCTGCCAGCTTGCGTTCGGCGTGGGCACCAACCTCACGAACGACCTCGGCTACGAGCCGCTGCAGATCGTCATCAAGATGACGCGCTGCAACGGCCAGCCCGTGGCCAAGCTGTCCGATACGCCTGGCAAGGGCATGTGCGACGACGAGAAATATCTGGCCTACCTGCGCCAGGTGTTTGAAATTCCCTCCGAGGCCTGAGGCTGCGGAAGAACAGAAAAGGAGCCCTGGAGATGAAGTTTTGGCGCTGGTTGCCTACCGCCGCTTTGTGCGCCGCACCGGCATGGGCCGGCGCGGCCCCGGGAGGCCCCCGCGCCCGG
>JAYSFC010000134.1:0-9446 GCA_041913505.1 Acidovorax sp. | reverse complement strand
GCTTGCCATCCCACACGGGCTTCATCTGGCCCTTGGACAGGCCCAGGATGGCCACCTCGGGCGCGTTGATGATGGGCGTGAAGTGCGTGCCGCCAATGCCGCCCAGCGACGAGATGGACATGCTGCCGCCTTGCATGTCGGCCGCGCCCAGCTTGCCGTCGCGGGCCTTCTTGGCCAGTTCAGCCATTTCCGCGCTGATCTGCAAGATGCCTTTCTTATCGGCGTCTTTCAGCACGGGCACCACCAGGCCGTTGGGCGTGTCGGCTGCGAAACCGATATGGTGCTCACAAAACGCGGGTCTTTCGGGTCGATCAGGCCCACCTCGGCCATCAGCAGCACACTGGCATCGAGCTCGTGCCCGCCAAAGCTCTCGGCAAACGCCTGGCGTTTTTCGCACCACGACTTGTCGAGAATCTCGGCGCGCATGCGCTCGGCATGCTGTTGCCAGTGGCTGGCGCGGTCGGCCAGCTGCAGCGTGGCGGCGATCTTGGCCAGCCGGTCGCAGGCGGCCCAGCTCATCAGGGCCGACGAGGTGTGTACCCTGGCGCGCGTGCGCAGCTCCCACATGCCCGCATCGGGCTGGCCGTACACACGCACGGCGTTGTCGCCCACCTGTTCCAGCCGCTTGAATTCGGCCAGGCCCGCGCGGTGCAGCAGGCGGTGGTCGTGGAAGGCCTGGGCCGCGCCCAGCACGATGTTGCCGTACACGTCGTGCTGAAAATGCTCGGCCGCCTGGTTGCCCACGCGCACCGGGCCCATGCCCCGGTAGCCTGCCAGCTGGGGCACAAAACGCTCGGGCAGGTCTTTCTCCAGCCCAATGCCATACAGCGGTTGGATGTGGCCGTCGCCGCCTTCGACCACCACGTTGCTCAACCAGCGCAGGTAGTCCTCCATGGTGCCCACTTCGGAGATGCTGTTGAGCGCGCGCACCACAA
Source organism: Acidovorax sp. (assembly GCA_041913505.1). GTDB lineage: Bacteria > Pseudomonadota > Gammaproteobacteria > Burkholderiales > Burkholderiaceae_C > JAYSFC01. The sequence continues at coordinate 8,511 of JAYSFC010000134.1, read as the reverse complement.
AGAACGCATCGCGCAGCCAGCAGTAGCGGTAGTCCCAGTTGCGGCCGCTGTGGGCGGATTCGGGGATGCTGGTGGTCATGGCAGCCACGATGGCGCCGGTTTCTTCGTACAACGACAGCTTGAGCGTGATGGCTGCGCGGATCACCGCGTCCTGCCACTCCAGCGGAATGGCCAGCGCGCGGCTCCAGCTGCGCCAGTAGGCCGTGGTCTCCTGCTCGAAGTGGCGGGCGGTGTCGGCAATGCCGTCCACCAGCGTTTCGTCCGCGCCCAGCAAAAAGTTGTGTTCGCGCGTGAGCACAAACGCCTGGCCCGACAGCACATGCGACACCGGCGCATCGGTGGACAGGCGCAGCGTCATGCTCTCGCCCACATAGCGGATGTGGTTGCTGCCGCGCGTGATCTCGGGGGTGGTCTGGCCCCAGTCATAGCGCACCTTGAGCGCAACCCGGATGCGCGGCGACCCCTGGATGGGCCGCACCCGGCGCACCAGCGTCATGGGCCGGAAGTAGCGCGAGCGGCTGTAAAAGCGCGGCGCAAAGTCGGTGATCTCGATGCCGTGGCCCGCCTTGTCGAACAATTGCGTGCGCAGGATGGCGGTGTTGGGCTCGTACCACTGGTGGGCCGAGGCCAGGTCTTCCAGCTCGATCGCGAAGTGGCTGCCCTCGTCGCCGGGCTGCAGCAGGGCGTTGAACACCGGGTCGCCATCAAAGCGCGGCAGGCAGCACCACACCATGCGGGCGTGGTCGTCGATCAGTGCGCTGATGGCGCAGTTGCCGATCATCCCCAGGTTGAGCGATCCGGCTTGGGGGGCGTGGGCGGCGGTGTTCATCGGTTGCGCTCCGTTGGCAGGGGGTTCAGGTGGGTGCGTGCGGCCGACAGCCAGCCGCGCAGCGCGGCCGGCGTCATGCAACGGTGCTGGGCCATGGTCGGGCCTTCGCCCACCTTGATGCCCCAGCCGCCCAGCGCCTGCACGGCGGCAAAGCCGGCCTCGTCGGTGACGTCATCGCCCACAAACACCGGGACGCGCCCCGCAAACGGGGCCTGGGTCATGAAATCCGTGATGGCCCGGCCCTTGTGGATGCCGTGCGGCTTCACCTCGAACACGCACTTGCCGCGCAAAAGCTCCACGCCGTCCACCTGCTGCAGGGCGTTGGCCAGCGCGTCGTGGCACACCGCCTCCAGGTGCAGGGCCTGGCGGTAGTGCAGGGCCACGCTCACCCGCTTGTGCTCGACCAGCAGCTCCGGGTGGCGGGCCGCAAGGGCCTGGGCCGCTTGCAGAACGGGCGCCAGATCGGGCGGTGCTATGGCGGGCAGGGAGGTGTCTGCAAGGCGGTATTGCGCGCCGTGCTCGCTGGCCAGCGGCAGGCGCAGCGGCGCCAGAAATCCGTCGATATCGGCCTCGGGCCGGCCCGTCACGATGGCCAGCGCGCCGCCCAGCTGGGCGTGCAGTGAAGACAGGGTAGGAACCAGCCCCGAGGCCACACGCACCGCCTCGGGGCGGGCGGCCAGCTCGGTGAGCGTGCCATCGAAATCCAGAAAAAGCGCATGCGCCGTGGTCAGTTGTGGGAGCAGCTGCATGGGCCAAACCTTAGCAGACATGGGGAAACGGACCCTCGAAAAAGGGTGTTTCAGTGCCACGGGTGGCGTGCTGCGGGGCCCACGCCTTGAAATCCACCGGGCCTGGTGCCATGTGCAAACGACCGGGTGCCTGCCACCCCGATCCTGATTGCTGCCCATGACCGACGCCCTGCACATCGTCTGCCCCCATTGCCACACCACCAACCGCGTGCAAAGCGCCGACCTGGGCAGCGCACCCGATTGCGGCCAATGCCACCGGCCACTGTTTGCGGGGGCGCCGCTGGAGCTGGATGCCGCCAGCTTTGACAGGCATGTGGCGCGCAGCCACATCCCGGTGCTGGTGGACTTCTGGGCCCCGTGGTGCGGGCCCTGCCGCCAGATGGCGCCAGCGTTTGCACAGGCCGCCCGCGAACTGGAGTCCCGCGTGCGCCTGGCCAAGCTCAACACCGAAGACCACCCGGCCATTGCGGGGCGCTATGCCATCCGCAGCATTCCCACCATGATTCTGTTCCGCCAAGGGCGCGAGGTGGCACGCATCTCCGGCGCGCTGGGCGCGGCCGACATTGCGCGCTGGGTGCAGACGGCAGCGGGTTGAGGCAGATACCGGCGTTCCGGCCGCAGCATGTTGTGGGGAAGGTGCAGACCCGGCGCAAGGGCTGCATTGCAGTGGTTTCCCCCGGATGTTGTCGGGTTATTACTGCGCGGTGTTTTAAATGTACTATTTGGTCGCATTAAAACCAATGCGTACATTCACCACCATGCCCACCCCCGCCTTTGCACCCATATCCTCATCTTCGGCTGCCCGTGTGGCCGCCTTGCTGGCCCTGACTGCGCTGGGGGCCGGTGTGGCGTCTGGCGCCCATGCCCAGGCCTTTGACGCGGTGCGCCTGTACGACGCAGCGGCCGACCGCGATGGCGGCACAGTGGGACTGGCCGTGGTGGCGGGGCATGCGTACATGGGATCGGACGAGCGCCGCACCCGCGCCTACCCCGCCATCGACTACCGCTGGGCCAGCGGCTGGTTTGCGGGCACCACCAACGGCGTGGGCTACAACTTCTCGCGGCAGGCCGGAGTGCAATATGGTGTGCGCCTGACGGCAGACTTCGGCCGCGACGAGAGCCGCTCGGCCGTGTTGCGGGGCCTGGGGGACGTGGATGCCCGGCCGGAGATCGGTGCGTTCTACAACCTGCAACCCACGGCACACATCTTCCTGACGTCATCGCTGCGCTACGGTGCGGGGCAGGGGCGCGATGGCCTGCTGCTGGACCTGGGGGCGGGCCTCAACGCGCAGGTGGCTCCTGCATGGCGCCTGGGTGCGGGCGTGGCAGCCACCTGGGCCAACGCTGCCTATACACAGTCCTACTTTGGTGTGGATGCCGCCCAGGCGGCCCGCAGCGGCCGGGGCGTTTACACGGCGGGCGCCGGTGTGCGGGATGTGCGGGTGTCGGTTTCGGCCACCTACGCCATCACACCGCGCGCATCGGCCACGGCCGCGCTGTCGTACGGCCGGCTGCAGGGCGATGCCGCCCGCAGCCCCATCGTGCGCGACCGCGCCGGGGTCAACGGCGTTCTGGCCGTGGCATACGCGTTCTGAGGGCGCCTGCGGGTGAACCGGCTCGGCGCGCCTGGAGCGGGTGTCACCCCGCTGCGGCTTCCCGCAGCCAGTGCGCCACGGCATCCACCCGCGCCTGGTGGATCAGCTTGCCCACCAGGGGCCCGGCGATGCCCTGGGCCGCTGCCCGCGCGGCGATGTCGCGCGTGACAACCGCCTGCACGGCCTGCAGCGCTGCGGCCAGGCGCTCGCGCTGCGGGTAGGCGGCCTCTTCAAACCCCAGCCGCCCGCGCGCGTCGCACTCGCACGCCAGCAGGATTTCGGCAAACCGCTCGGGCTTGCGGATGGCGTCACAGCGCTCGAGCAGGCGCACCAGGGCAGCGGCCGACAGCGCGCTGCTGCGGTGGATGTTGCCGTGCTCGCGCGCCACCACGTCGGCCGTCTCGCGGCAGTCTACGGGCACACGCAGCCGCTCGGCCACAGTCCTGAGCAGCCTGGCACTGCGCTCCTCGTGACCGATGTGGCGTGGCAGCACATGGGCGGGCGTGGTGCCCTTGCCCAGGTCGTGCGCCAGGCATGCAAAGCGCACCGTCAGCGGCGCCTGCAGCCGCGCGGCCATGTCCAGCACCATCATCAGGTGCACGCCGGTGTCCACCTCGGGGTGGTATTCGGCCCGCTGGGGCACACCCCACAGGCGCGCCACCTCGGGCAGCAGCACCTGCAGCGCGCCGCACGCGCGCAGCACCTCGAACATGCGCGAGGGCTTTTCTTCCATCAGCCCCCGTGCCAGCTCCTGCCACACGCGCTCGGGCACCAGGTGGTCCACCTCGCCGTGTTCCACCATCTCGCGCATCAGCTGCATCGTCTCGGGCGCCACCGTGAAGTCGGTGAAGCGCGCCGCAAACCGCGCCACGCGCAGGATGCGCACGGGGTCTTCGCGGAAGGCATCGGTCACATGGCGCAGCACTCGCGCCTCGATGTCTTTAGCGCCAGAATAGGGATCAAAAATGCCTCCAGCGCTTTCCCCATAAGCGCTAGTAGCTATTGCATTGATAGTGAGATCGCGGCGTGAGAGGTCTTCCTCCAGCGTCACATCGGGCGAGCTCTGCACCACAAAGCCCCGGTAGCCGCGCCCGCTCTTGCGCTCGGTGCGGGCCAGGGCGTATTCCTCGCGCGTCTCGGGGTGCAAAAAGACGGGGAAGTCTCGCCCCACGGGCAGGTAGCCCTGTGCCAGCATCTGTTCGGGCGTGGCGCCCACCACCACCCAGTCGTGGTCATTCACCGGCCTGCCCAGCAGCTTGTCGCGGACCGCGCCGCCCACCATATAGATTTGCATCGGTGTAGTTTAGGGCGAGGGTCGTATAGTCCCGCTACCATGTCCCTGTCGTCTGATCTCACCATTGCCCAGCTCAACCCCGACGGCAGCGTGCCCGTGCCCCAGGCACCTGACGCCGCCGCCAACGCGGCCGCCGAGGCCCTGCAGCGCGAAGCGCAGTTCGAGGCCCTGAAGGCCCAGGTGGAAGGCTTGCAGGAGATCCTGGCCAAGCCGCTCAACGACATCCTGGCCGAACACGACAAGTTCAAGGAGATGGCGGCCGCCTGGGATTCGTTCGGTGCCATGTGGATGCTGTCGCAGCGCGCCATGCGCCGCGTGGCCATGGACCTGGCGGCCACCCAGGGAGTGAGTGAAGAGGAGGTGGTAGCCCGTGCGCTGGCCTATGCCAACCAGGTGCTCAACACCGAGGACGAAGACCTGGGCGGCACCATTGCCCCCGCCCAGCTGGCACACATCGCGCGGCACAAGGCTTTTTTGCGCAAGCAGTTCCGTTATTGAGTCGGCCTCTTTGAACTTGAAATATCCGTTCGGGTTGAGCCTGTCGAAACCTTGCGCAGCGCTTCGACAGGCTCAGCGTGAACGGTTCAAGTAGATTCGTGCCGTATCAATATGGATGGCCTGCATAACCCTCGCGAGTCGGTGGTAGTGCGGATCGGGATGGGCCGCAAGGCGCCTTTTCACAGCCAATAGCCCGGCTATTGGCAAGAAAAGCAACGCAGCGGACCGCGCGACGCCGCGCTATCACCGACCGCAGGGAGTTATGCAGGCCATCCTTAAAGGACCGCCTGTACGCGGCTTCGCTCAGGCGAACACAGGCCTGAAGAAGCTCCGCTCATAGCTCACGATGCAGCCCGTCTCCTCGGCGTAGCGGAAAGCCGCCTGGCAGTCCGCATCCTGCATCGACGCCTCGCGGTAGCGCTCGTAGGCTGCGAGGCTCTCGAACGTGAACAGCGCCAGCGCAATGTTGTTGGCGCCCTCGCTGGGCATGAAGTAGCCGTGGTGCTGGCCGCCGAATTTCTCGACCAGCGGAATCCACAGTTTGCCGGGAGCCTGCTCCAGCTCTTTTCGCGATCCCCGAAAAGGGCTGGAGCAGGCTCGTGCTCAAACTCTTTCAGCTTGCGGGTGTTGAGCACGTAGCGCAGGTAGATGGTGACGGCCATGGGGCTCAGCCTTCGGTATGGCGCAGGCGGTACGGTTCTTCGAAGTCCAGAAAGTCCTTCTCGGCCAGCGCCTCGTCGATCCAGGCTTTGACGCCGGGCAGGGCGCGCACGCGGTCCACATAGGCCTGGATGGGCGCAGGCACGGGCAGGGCATAGGTGTGCAGGCGCATGCACACGGGGGCGAAGTAGGCGTCGGCCACGGTGAAGTCGCCAAACAGCAGCGGGCCGCCGTGCTCCTGCAGCAATGCGCTCCACATCTCCACCAGGCGCTGCACGTCGGCGCGCACGCCGGCCTGGTCGCGCCAGATCAGGGCGCCGGTGTCGGCCAGCTGGGCTTCGATGTTCATGGGGCAGTGGCTGCGCAGGGCGGTGAAGCCGCTGTGCATCTCGGCGCAGACGCTGCGGGCGCGGGCGCGTGCCTTGGGGTCTGCGGGCCAAAGGTTTTTATCGGGGTGGGTTTCGGCCACGTATTCGGCAATCGCCAGGGTGTCCCACACCACCAGGTCACCGTCCACCAGCACGGGCACCTTCCCTGTGGGGTTCACGGCGCCGATGGCGCGTTTGAACTCGGAGTCGGCCTCAAAGCTGTCAAAGCGCACGCGCACTTCTTCAAACACGATGCCCGCCTGCTTGAGTAGGACCCAGGGGCGCATGGACCAGGAGGAGTAGTTCTTGTTGCCGATGTAGAGCTTGAGCATGGGGTTCCTGTCAGTCATTCCAGATGGAGCGCGTAGCAATGGATCCGGCCTGAGCTGCTTGACCCGTTCACTGAACGCAGTCGGTGTTCCGCGCACAGGTCGAAAAGCTCCACCTGAACGGATATTTCAAGTTCAAAGAGGCCGACTCGATGACCATGCTAGCGCAGTCTTTAGGTTGGCAGGGCTTACCACTGATGATCATTTGCGCGGCTATTGATGCGCCCTCCGCATGGGCTTTCCACCGATCCCGGCTGGCGCCGGGTGTCGTCCGGCTGCTATGTGGTTTTACACTGCGCAGCATCGCCTGCCGCGCCTTGTCCAGGGCGTGGTTCGGCTCCCTCTTTGCAAATGACCATGATGGATTCTTCCCAGGCAGATTTTTTTGGCGACGGACAGTCCCCGTCTACGCACCATTCCCCTTCCACGCCGGAGGCCAGTCGTCTCAAGGTGTTGCCGCGTGGACGTGAAAAGCTCAGTCCCGCGCAACAGCGGTTCAATAAATTGCTGGCCCGCGTGGAAAACCTGGGCCGCCAGTTGCAGGACCTGCAGCAGCTGGCTGACAAGCTGCGGCCCCCTCATTTGGCGCGGATGGCGGAGCTAAAGCGCAAGATGGACGAGGCGCGCCGCGAGATGCTGGTGTTTCTGCACCAGCGTTTGCAGCGCAAAGGCTTGACGGCTGCGCAACAGAAAGCGATGCGCGAAATTTTGCAAAGCCTGTTGCCATCGAGCGGCCCCGTGGATGAGTCCGACCCTGAGTTGGCCGAACTGTGCTCTATCTATGCACCACCGCCTCTCGAAGACGACTTGGGTGACCAGGCCAATATGGTGCGTGAGCAGATGCTGGATATGGCTCAGAGCGTGTTGGGCAAAAACTTGGACCGGGAGGCGTTCAAGGGCATCGATTCGCCGGAAGAGTTGATGGAAGCGCTGATTCAGCAAGTGCATACCTTTCAGGAGGCAGAGGATGCGCGGCAGGCTGCGCGCCGCTCTCGCCGTCCTCCATCGGCCCGTCAGCTCAAGGCCCAGGAGCAGGCCCAGGATGCCAAGGCCGCGTTGCGCTCCATTTACCGCCAGCTCGCCAGCGCACTGCACCCCGACCGCGAGCCTGACCCGGTGGAGCGCCAGCGCAAGAGCGCGTTGATGAGCCAGGCCAACGCAGCGTATGAGCGGGGTGACCTGACGGCGCTGTTGCAGTTGCAATTGCAGGCCGAGCAGGTGGATGAGGCTCATATTGCCCAAATGGCCGACGACAAGCTGGCCGCTTTGTCGCTGCTACTCAAGGATCAGGTTAAAACGCTGGAAGGCGAATTGGGAGACGCAGAGATGCGCCTGAGCGTTGAGTTGGGCATACCCGTGGGCGCCCGGATGAAAGAGGCACTGCTCACGCGCCTGCTGCAGGAAGAGCAAGAGGAGCTGGCCCATGTCGTGTCGCAGATGCAGGACGACTTGGTGCGGGTGCGTGACGATGCGCAGCTCAAGCTCTGGCTGCGTGAGCAGGCGGCACTGGCCCGCGAACAGGAGCGGGAGGAGGCCTTTTTGGCGCGCCTGGGCGGCGGGTTTTTCTGACCCGCCCTCCCAGATCCAGGGGGGATCACACCGGCCAGACCACGCCGTTGTCGTTCAGGATGGCGTCAAGCGGCAGGTCGAACTCTTCGGGCTCGAACTCGTCCAGGTAGCCGTTGGTAAAACCCAGCCCCACGGTGAACGGCTTGGGCTGCAGCGTGGCCAGGGTGCGGTCGTAAAAGCCGCCGCCGTAGCCCAGCCGGTAGCCGCCAGCGGCGTAGCCCACGCAGGGCACAAACAGCAGCGTGGGCACGATGACCTCGGTGTCCTTGGGCTTGGGGATGCCGTAGGCGTCTTCCTCCATGGGGCAGCCGGGGTACCAGGCGTGGAAGGTGAGGGTCTTGTGCTGCTTGTTCACCACGGGCAGGCCGATGCGGCGCAACTGCGGTTCGTCGAGCAGCTCGCCGTCTTCCTTCCAGCGGTGCAGGGCGGGCAGGGGGTCGAACTCGCCCTTGATGGGCCAGTAGGCGCCGATCACCGTGTCCGGCCGGTTCACCAGCCAGATGCGCATCACCTGCTGTAACAGGTCACGGATAGGAAATTCAACCGCATGAGGCCAAGTATGGCGCGAGTTTTGGGCCTCGAAACACGTTCGGCCAAGGAAGGTTGAGCGCTCGCTTGCC
>JAYSFC010000133.1:0-9540 GCA_041913505.1 Acidovorax sp. | reverse complement strand
CTTGTTGAACGGCATCCATTGCGAGTGCGCGGATCGCATTCGCCATTTGTTGAGAGTTGGCCATGTAGGGGCGGCTCCGAAGAGGGGCTGGTGGGGCGGTGTGGGGAAACCTGTCATTTTACCGGGCCAGGCCGAGGCATTCCTTGTGCGCGGGCAATGCACTACAGTGCGGGCCATGCAAGCCACGCCCCGCTCCGCCGCCGCGTTCCGCCAGCCTCCCGCCCTGCTGCTGGCCGCCGGGCGCGGCGAACGCATGCGCCCGCTCACCGATACCTGCCCCAAACCGCTGCTCGAGGTGCAGGGCCTGCCGCTGCTGGAGTGGCATCTGCGCGCGCTGGCCGCGGCGGGCGTGCCGCGCGTGTGCATCAACACGGCCTGGCTGGGCGAGCGGATCGGTGCACGGTTTTCGGATCATTTCAGCTTGCAGTCAGCACGGGGTGGTCTTCAGCAGCTATCAATTTCATACTCGCATGAAGGGCTCGACTTTGGCGGCGCGCTGGAGACGGCGGGCGGCATCGCACGTGCGCTGCCGCGGCTGGGGCCCGTGTTCTGGCTTGCGGCGGGCGATGTGTTCGCTCCCGATTTCGTCTTCTCCAGCGAAGCGGCGCGGGCCTTTGCCGAGAGTGATCGGCTCGCGCACCTGTGGCTCGTGCCCAACCCGGAGCACCATCCGCGCGGCGACTTCGGCCTCTCGCCTGCGGGGCTGGCGCTGAACCTGTCCGCGGCCGACCCGGCGCCGCGCTACACCTACAGCACCATCGCGCTGCTCAAGGCCGAACTGTTCGCAGCGCCCTGGTGCGACATTGCGCCCGGCAATCCGGCGGGCGTCGCGGCCCCCCTGGCGCCGCTGCTGCGCCGGGCCATGGATGCAGGGCGCGTGGGTGCGGCGCTGTACGCGGGCCGCTGGACCGACGTGGGCACGCCCGAGCGCCTGCGGGCGCTCAATGCCGAGGCCGAGCCGGGCCTGGGTCCGCGTGCAGACAGCGTGCGCTAAAACCCCCACAATGGGTACCGGGCCCCTCGCAGGGCCCAGCCAAGGAGGTGCCGCATGTTTGATTTCTTCGAATATGGATCCAAGGCCTACGCCAAGCGCAGCGAAGCCATGCTGCGCGAGGCGATGTTCGCGAGGCTCGAGCATGAAGCCGCGGCCGAGCACCACCTGGCGCTGGCGCGCATGTACGCCGAACGCATTGCGCGGCTGCAGCGCGAGGCCCTCTCGAACCCCTGGGATCCGCGCCAGGCCGAGCCCGACCCCGCACCGGAGCGCGCCGCAGGCGAGCGGCGCGTGACGGACCGCCGCGTGGCGGCGCCGCGCCCGGGCTTTCGCGTGCTGACCAAGCAAGAGGCGGAATTACCGCAGGTGCCCCGGGCATCCTGAGCGGCGCGCGCCAGCGCGGGCGGGCCCCTGCCGCAAAGCCCGCGACCAGCCCGCGGGTGCGGGCGCGGCGCTACCATACGGCGATGAATACGCCCTATGCCCTGCGCCGCCAGGCCCTCGCCCGCCAATTGGGCGCAGGCGGCATCGCCATCGTCCCCACGGCCCTCGAGCAGCCGCGCAACCGGGACAGTGCCTTCCTGTTCCGCCACGACAGCTACTTCTACTACCTCACGGGCTTCACCGAGCCCCAGGCACTGCTCGTGCTCACGGGCGAGGGCGAGGCCACGCTGTTCTGCGCGCCCAAGGACCTGGAGCGCGAGATCTGGGACGGCTACCGCCTCGGCCCCGAGGCCGCGCCGGCCGCGCTGGGAGTGGAGGCCGCCTATTCCTTCGCCGAGCTCGATACGCGCCTGCCGCGCCTGCTCGAGAACCGCAGCCAGGTCTGGTTTCCTTTCGCCACCCACCCGGGGCTGGCCGCGCGCGTGGAGGGCTGGCTCAACCAGGTGCGCGCACGCGTGCGCTTCGGCGCGCTGTGCCCCGCTCAGCAGAGCGACCTGTGCACGCTGGTGGATGAAATGCGCCTTGTGAAGGATGCGCACGAGCAGGCCATCATGCGGCGCGCGGCACAGATCAGCGCCGGCGCCCATGTGCGCGCCATGCAGTGCTCGGCGCGCCGCCTGCGCGCGGGCCAGGAAGTGCGCGAGTACCACCTCGAGGCCGAACTGCTGCACGAGTTCCGCCGCCACGGCTCGCAGTACCCCGCCTACAGCTCCATCGTGGCCGCGGGCGCCAACGCCTGCGTGCTGCACTACCGCGCCGATACCGCGCCCGTGCGTGACGGCGAATTGGTCCTGATCGACGCGGGCTGCGAGCTTGATGGCTACGCGAGCGACATCACGCGCACCTTTCCGGCCAATGGCCGCTTCACGGGGCCGCAGCGCGCGCTGTACGACCTTGTGCTCGCGAGCCAAGAGGCGGCTGTTGCCGCCACGCGGCCCGGCGCGCGCTTCACCGACCCGCACGACGCCACGGTGGCCGTGCTCGCGCAAGGCCTGCTCGACCTGGGCCTGCTCGACAGGAACAAGGCGGGTACGGCGCAGGACGTGATCGACAGCCGGGCCTATTTCCAGTTCTACATGCACCGCACGGGGCACTGGATCGGCATGGACGTGCACGACTGCGGCAGCTATGTCGAGCCCTCCGAGGTTGGCCAGACCAGCGAGCGCAAGGATCCGCTCTCGGGCGAGACCATCACCAACCGCCCGAGCCGCATCCTGCGCCCCGGCATGGCGCTCACCATTGAGCCGGGCCTGTACGTGCGGCCTGCGGAAGGGGTGCCCGAGGCGTTCCACCACATCGGCATCCGCATCGAGGACGACGCCTTCGTCACCAGCGACGGCTGCGAGCTCATCACGCGCGACGTGCCCGTGAAGGCGGATGAGATCGAGGCGCTCATGCGCGACTGAGCGCTGTGCGGGCACGGGGGCATTTGGTTTCTTTCATGTAACTGGTTTCATGTAAAAATTGAAACCCAATTACATCGCCCCAGGAGACCCCTCATGCAAATCCGCCGCGCCACCAAGATCGTTGCCACCCTGGGCCCTGCCTCGAGCGACCCGCAGCTGCTGGAGCAGATGATCCGCGAGGGCGTGAACGTCGTGCGCCTGAACTTCAGCCACGGCAAAGCGCAGGACCACATCGACCGCGCCACCATGGTGCGCGAGGCGGCCCAGCGCGCGGGCCGCGAGGTGGCCATCATGGCCGACCTGCAGGGGCCCAAGATCCGCGTGGGCAAGTTCGCCGAGGGCAAGGTGTGGCTGGAGCCGGGCGCGCGCTTCGTGCTCGATGCCTCGCGCACCGAACCAGGCGATCTGGGCGGCGTGGGCCTCGATTACAAGGAGCTGCCGCGCGACGTGAAGGCGGGCGACGTGCTGCTGCTCAACGATGGTCTCATCGTGCTCACGGTGGATGCCGTGCGTGGCGAGGCCGTGCACACCACGGTGAAGCTCGGCGGCGAGCTGTCGAACAACAAGGGCATCAACAAGCAGGGCGGCGGCCTCACGGCGCCGGCGCTCACGGCCAAGGACATGGAGGACATCAAGACCGCCATGAGCTTCCAGGCCGACTACGTGGCCGTGAGCTTTCCGAAGAACGCCACCGACATGGAAATGGCGCGCCAGCTGTGCAACGTGGCGGCGGCCGAATACCGCCACAAGCCGGGCCTGATCGCGAAGATCGAGCGCGCCGAGGCCATTCCGCGCCTGGAGGAAATCCTGCACGTCTCCGACGGCATCATGGTGGCGCGCGGCGACCTGGCCGTGGAGGTGGGCAATGCCGCCGTTCCCGCGCTGCAGAAGAAGATGATCCGCATGGCGCGCGACATGGACAAGGTGGTGATCACCGCCACGCAGATGATGGAGAGCATGATCACCAACCCCGTGCCCACGCGCGCCGAGGTGAGCGACGTGGCCAACGCCGTGCTCGACGGCACGGATGCCGTGATGCTGAGCGCCGAAACGGCGGCCGGCAAGTACCCGCTCGAGACTGTGCAGGAAATGGCCAACATCTGCTCGGCCGCCGAGGCCGCCGAGGATGTGGAGCTCGACGCCGACTTCACGGGCCAGACCTTTGGCCGCATCGACCAGAGCATCGCCATGGGCGCGCTGTTCACGGCCCACCACCTGGGCGCCAAGGCCATCGTGGCGCTGACCGACAGCGGCTCCACCGCGCTGTGGATGAGCCGCCACCGCATCCACATCCCGATCTACGCGCTGACCCCCAAGGTGGCGACGCAGCGCAAGATGGCGCTGTACCGCAACGTCCGCCCGCTGCTCATGGACACCAGCGCCGACCGCGACACCGCGCTGGTCCAGGCCGAATCGCACCTGAAAGCGCGTCACATCGTGCAAAGCGGCGACGTCTACGCAATCACGTGCGGCGAGCCCATGGGCGCGCCCGGCGGCACCAACATGCTGAAGATCTGCCGCGTGTTCTGACGGGCAAGCGGGTCGGCGCCGTTCACCATCTGCCACCGCATGGGATTCGCAGCGCCGGTGCGGGAGGCGGCTGGTTAAAATCGCGGGTTACCAAGCGGTTACCGCCGCTTCTTTCAACCTTCGAACGGATCCACGACCATGCCCCTCGTCTCGATGCGCGAACTGCTCGACCATGCCGCTGAAAACGGCTATGGCATCCCCGCCTTCAACGTCAACAACCTCGAGCAGGTCCAGGCCGTGATGGCCGCTGCCGACGAGGTGGGTGCACCCGTCATCCTGCAGGCCAGCGCCGGCGCGCGCAAGTACGCGGGCGAGAGCTTCATCAAGCACCTGATCGCCGCCGCCAGCGAGGCCTATCCGCACATTCCCCTGGTCATGCACCAGGACCACGGCACCTCGCCTGCCATTTGCCAGGGCGCGCTGAATCTGGGCTTTGGCTCGGTGATGATGGACGGCTCGCTGCGCGAAGATGGCAAGACGCCGTCCGACTTCGCCTACAACGTCGATGTGACCCGCCAGGTGGTCGAGATGGCCCACAAGATCGGCGCCACCGTTGAGGGCGAACTGGGCTGCCTGGGCTCGCTCGAAACCGGCATGGCCGGCGAGGAAGATGGCGTGGGCGCCGAGGGCAAGCTCGACCATTCCGCCTTGCTGACCGACCCCGAGGAAGCCGCGCAGTTCGTGAAGGCCACCCAGCTCGACGCGCTGGCCATCGCCATCGGCACCAGCCACGGCGCCTACAAGTTCACGCGCAAGCCCACGGGCGACATCCTGGCCATCTCGCGCGTGAAGGAAATTCACGCTCGTATTCCCAATACGCACCTGGTGATGCACGGCTCCTCGTCCGTGCCGCAGGATCTGCTGGCGCTCATCAATCAATACGGCGGCAAGATGAAGGAAACCTACGGCGTGCCCGTCGAGGAGATCCAGGAAGCCATCAAGTATGGCGTGCGCAAGATCAACATCGACACCGACATCCGCCTGGCCATGACCGGCGCGGTGCGCAAGTTCCAGGCCGAGAACCCGGACAAGTTCGACATGCGCGAATGGATGAAGCCCGCGCGCGAGGCCGCCAAGGCCATCTGCAAGCAGCGCTACCTCGAGTTCGGCTGCGAAGGCCAGGCTGCCAAGATCAAGGGCGAGAGTCTGCAGGTCGTGGCGGCCAAGTACGCCAGGGGCGAACTTGCCCAGGTCGTGAACTGATTCCTCACGCCTCCTCCCGTGCAAGCCGGCAGCCCTCGCGCTGCCGGTTTTCGTTTGGGGCAGGGAATTGGGGAGCTACCCCTACAGCGCAAGCGCCCCGCGCGCCGGGGCCTCAAAGTTTCTTCATGTAAGCTCGCGGTCAGTCGGCCGGCGCAGGCGCGGCGCGGAGCGTTTGAATCCTTTTCCTTCATGACTCTGATGATTTCGACAATCAGGGGCCTGCTGCCCTGCGCCCTTGCGGTGCTGGCGGCCTGTGCCCCCCTCTCTCCCCAGCAGACGGAATACCCGGTGGGCCGCACACGCATGGTCCTGCCGCAGCCCGGGGCCTGGGAAGACCTCGGCACCTTCGACGAGGCCATCCCCCTGCTGCCCGAGCCCGAAGACCGCATCCCGCTGCAGACCCGCGCCGTGGGGCTGCGCGGCCCGCAGAAGGAGCTGCTGGCCGTGCTGCTCGTGCAGACCAACAGCACCAACTATCCGCGCGAGCCCGTGCGCTGGTCGGGCAACTGTCCGCCTCAGCAGGGCGTCACGGTGGAAGACGCCACCGTGGGCAGCCATGTGCGTGTGGACTGCCTGCGGCTCAAGCGCTGGGTGGATAGCCCGCAATGGCTGCAAAAGAACCAGCCAGGCCTCGCGCAATGGCTCGGCAGCCGGCAGATCGCTTTGGGCAAGCCCTATTCGCACGTGAGCTATCGCTACGCCACCGAAGGCGGCGCCCTGGTGTCGGTGCAGGCGCTGGTGGACCAGCGGCTGCTGCGCCCCAAGACCAGCAACAACGAGGAATTCTTGCTCGCGGGCCGACCCGCGCTGCAGTGGGGCCACGACCTGGCCCAGGCCGCGCGCGTGAGCGCCGGCATGATGGACGGCTACCTGGCCATCCCGCCGTTCCCGTACCCCGCGCCCACGCCCTAGCGCCCGCAAGTCCCCGCCGGCCTTGCACAACGATTACGAAACCCGAGGAGACAACCCATGCAAGCAAGCCCCACTCCACCAATGGCACGCAGCGGCGCCCAGCGCATCGGCGTGCCGCGGGAGACCTTCCCGCTGGAAAAGCGCGTGGCCACGGTGCCCGACGTGGTGGAAAAGCTCATCAAGCTGGGCTTCAAGGTCGCGGTCGAATCGGGCGCGGGAGAGGCAGCCCACTTCAGCGATGACGCCTACCGTGCCGTCGGCGCCGAGATCATCGACGGCGCCGCAGCCCTGTGGGCCGCGTCTGACATCGTGTTCAAGGTGCGCCCGCCGAGCAGCGGCGAAGTGGCGCTGATGCGCGAGGGGTGCACGCTGATCGACTTCATCTGGCCTGCCCAGAACCCCGAGCTGATGCAGCAGCTCGCCGCGAAAAACGCGACGGTGCTGGCCATCGACTGTCTGCCGCGCACGCTCTCGCGTGCCCAGAAGATGGATGCGCTGACCTCCACGGCGGGCGTCTCGGGCTACCGCGCCGTCATCGAGGCGGCCAACGCCTTCGGCCGCTATTTCAACGGCCAGATCACGGCCGCGGGCAAGGTGCCCCCGGCCAAGGTCTTCATCGCCGGCGCCGGCGTGGCGGGCCTGGCGGCCATCGGTACGGCGGCCAACCTGGGTGCCATCGTGCGCGCCAACGACACGCGCGCCGAGGTGGCCGACCAGGTCAAGTCGCTGGGCGGCGAGTTCGTCAAGGTGGACTATGAGGAAGACGGCTCGGGCGGCGGCGGCTACGCCAAGGTCATGAGCGAGGGCTTCCAGGCCGCGCAGCGCCAGATGTACGCGCAGCAGGCCAAGGACGCCGACATCATCATCACCACCGCGCTGATCCCCGGCAAACCGGCACCCAAGCTCATCACCGCCGAGATGGTGCAGAGCATGAAGCCCGGTAGCGTGATCGTGGACATGGCGGCCGAGCAGGGCGGCAACTGCGAACTCACCGTGCCCGGCGAGGCCGTGGTGCGCCATGGCGTGACCCTCATCGGCTATACCGACCTGCCCTCGCGCCTGGCCAAGCAGTCTTCCACCCTGTATGCCACCAACCTGCTGCGCCTGACCGAGGAGCTGTGCAAGGCCAAGGACGGCGTGGCCGTGGTCAACATGGAGGACGACGCAATCCGCGGCCTCACCGTCATCAAGGAGGGCGCCATCACCTGGCCGGCGCCGCCGCTAAAGCAGGCCCCGGCGCCCGCGCCCAAGGCCGCCGCCGCGCCCGTTGCAGAAAAGAAGAGCGGCCACGGCCATGGCGCGGGCGCGCCGATGTCCGCCAAGGCGCTGACCATCCTCTTCGCCGTCGCGGCTGTGCTGTTCTGGCTGATCGGCGCCTATGCGCCTGCGGCGTTCTTGGGCCACTTCACGGTGTTCGTGCTGGCCTGCTTCATCGGCTACATGGTGGTGTGGAACGTGACGCCCGCGCTGCACACGCCGCTCATGAGCGTGACGAACGCTATCTCCAGCATCATCGCCATCGGCGCGCTGGTGCAGATCGCTCCCCCGGAAATGGGCATGGACGGACGGCCCGACGGGCTGATCCGCTGGCTGGCCTTTGCCGCACTGGTGCTCACGGCCGTCAACATGTTCGGCGGCTTTGCCGTCACGCGCCGCATGCTGGCCATGTTCCGCAAATAACAAGAACGGGGAGACCAGAACCATGTCCCAAAGCCTCGCCACGGTGGCCTACCTCGGCGCCGCCATCCTCTTCATCCTTAGCCTGGGCGGCCTGTCCAACCCGGAAACCTCGCGCCGCGGCAACCTGTTCGGCATGATCGGCATGGCGTTGGCCGTGCTGGCTACCGTCTTCGGCCCGCGCGTGAGCAGCAGCGGCATCGCCTGGATCGTCATTGCCCTGGTCATCGGCGGCGGCATCGGCCTGTATGCGGCCAAGGTCGTGAAGATGACCCAGATGCCCGAGCTGGTCGCCCTCATGCACAGCCTCGTGGGCCTGGCGGCCTGCCTCGTGGGCTTTGCCAGCTACGTCGACACGTCAGTCCAATTCACGGGGGCCGAGAAGGCCATCCACGAGGTGGAGATCTACGTGGGCATCCTGATCGGCGCCGTCACGTTCAGTGGCTCGCTGATCGCGTTCGGCAAGCTCAACGGCCGCATCGGCGGCAAGCCGCTGCTGCTGCCCGCGCGCCACTGGCTCAACCTCACCGCGCTGCTGGTGGTGGTCTGGTTCGGCCGCCAGTTCCTCAACGCGCACGACGCGGGCGCGGGCATGACCGCGCTGGTCGTGATGGCGGTGATCGCGTTGCTGTTCGGCGTGCACATGGTCATGGCCATCGGCGGTGCCGACATGCCGGTGGTGGTGTCCATGCTCAACAGCTACTCGGGCTGGGCGGCCGCGGCCACGGGCTTCATGCTGAATAACGACCTGCTGATCGTTACGGGCGCGCTCGTGGGCTCCTCGGGCGCCATCCTGTCCTACATCATGTGCAACGCGATGAACCGCAACTTCATCAGCGTGATCGCCGGCGGCTTTGGCTCGGGCGCGCCGGCCAAGAAGCCTGCCGGGGATGGCGCTTCCGCCGAGCCCCAGGGCGAAGTGGTGCCCGTGAGCGCCGCCGAAACGGCCGAGATGCTGCGCGAGGCCAAGAGCGTCATCATCGTGCCCGGCTACGGCATGGCCGTGGCCCAGGCCCAGCACACGGTGTACGAGATCACCCAGACGCTGCGCGAAAAAGGCGTCAACGTGCGCTTCGCCATCCACCCCGTGGCCGGCCGCATGCCGGGCCACATGAACGTGCTGCTGGCCGAGGCCAAAGTGCCGTACGACATCGTGATGGAGATGGACGAGATCAACGAGGACTTCCCTGAGGCCGACGTGGCCATGGTCATCGGCGCCAACGACATCGTGAACCCCAGCGCCCTGGACGATCCGGCCAGCCCCATCGCCGGCATGCCGGTGCTCGAAGTGTGGAAGGCGCGGCATTCCATCGTGATGAAGCGCTCCATGGCCTCGGGCTATGCGGGGGTGGATAACCCGCTGTTCTACAAGGA
>JAYSFC010000132.1:0-9594 GCA_041913505.1 Acidovorax sp. | reverse complement strand
CGGTGCCGTAGAGCGCGTCGTACAGCGAGCCCCAGCGCGCGTTGGCCGCGTTCAGGGCGTAGCGGGCGTTGAGGATGGGCACCACGAGCTGCGGGCCCGCCTGCACGGCGAGTTCGGCGTCCACGTTGGCCGTGGTGGCCTGGGCCCCTGTGGGCGAAGGCACGAGGTAGCCGATGGTTTCGAGGAACTTGCGGTAGGCCGCCATGTCCTGGATCGGGCCGGGGTGGGCCTTGTGCCAGGTGTCGAGCTCGGCCTGCAGGCGGTCGCGCTCGGCCAGCAGTGCCGCGTTGCGCGGGGCGAGGTCGGCCACCAGGGCATCGAAGCCCTTCCAGAATGCGCCGCTGTCCACGCCGG
Source organism: Acidovorax sp. (assembly GCA_041913505.1). Classification (GTDB taxonomy): domain Bacteria; phylum Pseudomonadota; class Gammaproteobacteria; order Burkholderiales; family Burkholderiaceae_C; genus JAYSFC01. Next base: position 9,240 of record JAYSFC010000132.1, on the reverse strand, counting down.
TGCCGGGCAGCACTTCGGTTTCGATGAAACGGTACAGGGTCTCGGCCACTTGCAGGCCGTGCACGGAGATTCGCTGGGTCATGGTCTTGCCTTCACGGATGTTGATAGCAGGGCGAGCGCACCGCGGACACACCGCTGGCGATCACATGCGCCTACTGTATTGGATACCTCCGGCGTTATTAAGACGATATCGCAGCAGTTATCTGTGACCAAAAAGTACTTAATAAACGTTTAAACCTGCCCATTGAGCCGCCGTGCAGCCTCCAGCACGGCCTGCGCGTAGCGCTCCTGGTAGCGGTGCGTGGGCATGGTGAGCGTGACGGCCGCCGCGATGCGCCCGTCCTCGTGGAACACGGGTGCCGAGATGCCCGCCACCTCGGCCAGCCGGTCGCCCACCGCGCAGCAAAAGCCCTGGGCGCGCACCTGGGCGAGGAGTTGGCGGTCCTCGGCGGGCGCGGCCTGCGCGAGTTGGGGGTCGAAGGCCGTGAGCACGCGCCCGCCCGTGCCCCGGAACAGCGGCAGGCGGTCGCCCGCGCGGATGTGGTCGCGGATCGGGTGGGGCGAGTCCACGCGGTACAGGCACAGGCGCGTGGCATCGGCTCCGTGGCCCTGGCGCACGTGGTAGGCCGCGCTTTCGCCCGTGGCCTGCACCAGCGCACGCAGCACGGGCAGCACCACGCGGTCGAGCGAGAACGACGCGGCATAGATGCTGTGCAGCCGCGCCACCTCCATGCCCAGCACGTAGCGGCCGTCCTCTAGCCGCTGCAGCAGCCCCGCATGCTCGAGCGAAGCGAGCAGGCGCAGCGCCGTGCTCTTGTACAGCCGCGTGCGCTGCGCGAGCTCGGCCAGCGACAGGGCCTGGTCGCCCGCGCGGAAGGCGGCGAGCAGCGATAGCGCACGGTCCACGGCGGCGGCACCGCCGGGCGCGGCCGAGGCATCGGCCACAGATTCGGTCTGGGCTTTGCGGGGCATGGGCGAACTCCTGGGTTGACAGCGCCCGAGAAGACGGGTCATTATTTCAAAAGTCAGAACTATGTTCTATCTTACAGAATTAACCATGACCCCTCAAGCCCCTGAAGTTCTCATCAGCGAGGTGGGCCCGCGCGACGGCCTGCAATCCGTGAAGGCCACCATGCCCACGGCCGACAAGCTGCGCTGGATCGATGCGCTGTATGCCAGCGGCATCCGCGAGATCGAGGTGGCCTCGTTCGTGCCGGCCAAGCTGCTGCCCCAGATGGCCGACGCGGCCGAGGTGGTGCGCCACGCGCTCACGCTGCCCGGGCTGACGGTGATGGCGCTGGTGCCCAACCAGCGCGGCGCCGAGGCGGCGCTCGCCGCGGGCGTGCACAAGCTCACGCTGCCGGTGTCGGCCAGCGAGGCGCATTCGCTGGCCAACGTGCGCAAGACGCGCCAGGAGATGGTGGAAGAGCTGGCCCGCATCGTGCGCCTGCGCGATGAGCGCGCGCCGGGCGTGAAGATCGAGGCGGGCATCTCCACGGCCTTCGGCTGCACGCTGCAGGGCGCCGTGGCCGAGGACGACGTGGTCTGGCTCGCCGCCGCCGTGATCGAGGCCGGTGCCGACGAATCGGGCCTGTCGGATACCACGGGCATGGCCAACCCGGCCCAGGTGCGGCGCCTGTTCAACCGCGTGCGCGCCGAGATCGGCGAGCGCACGGGCGCGGCCCATATGCACAACACGCGCGGCCTGGGCCTGGCCAACTGCCTCGCCGCCTACGACGTGGGCGTGCGCACCTTCGACAGCTCGCTCGGCGGCCTGGGGGGCTGCCCCTATGCGCCGGGCGCCTCGGGCAACGTGGTTACCGAGGACCTCGTCTTCATGTTCGAGGCCATGGGCGTGCGCACGGGTATCGACCTGGACCGGCTCCTGGCTGCGCGCGAACCGCTGCGGGCAGGACTGCCAGGCGAGCCGCTCTACGGCATGACGCCCGAGGCGGGGCTGCCCAAGGGGTTCACGCAGGAGGCCGCGAATGCCTGACACCACCCACCTGCCCTACGCGGGCATCCGCGTCATCGAGTTCACCCACATGGTCATGGGCCCCACCTGCGGCATGGTGCTGGCCGACCTGGGGGCCGAGGTCATCAAGATCGAGCCAGTGGCAGGCGACAACACGCGCCGCCTGCTGGGCTCGGGCGCGGGCTTCTTCCCCATGTTCAACCGCAACAAGAAGAGCGTGGCGCTGGACCTGCAGACGCCCGAGGGCCGCGAGGCCGCGCTGCGCCTGATCGCCACGGCTGACGTGGTGAGCGAGAACTTCAAGCCCGGCACCATGAAGAAGCTGGGGCTGGACTACGAAAGCCTCGCCGCCCTGCACCCGCGCCTGATCTACGTGAGCCACAAGGGCTTCCTGCCCGGCCCCTACGACCACCGCACGGCATTGGACGAGGTGGTGCAGATGATGGGTGGCCTGGCCTACATGACGGGCCGCCCCGGCGACCCGCTGCGCGCGGGCACGAGCGTGAACGACATCATGGGCGGCATGTTCGGCGCCATCGGCGCCATGGCCGCGCTGCGTGCGCGCGAGCAGACCGGGCGCGGGCAGGAGGTGCAGGCGGCGCTGTTCGAGAATAACGTGTTCCTCGTGGCGCAGCACATGATGCAGTTCGCCGTGACGGGCCGGCCCGCCGCGCCCATGCCCAGCCGCATCTCGGCCTGGGCCGTGTACGACGTGTTCACCGTGAAAGACGGCGAGCAGATCTTCCTGGCCGTGGTGAGCGACACGCAGTGGGCGCTGTTCTGCGAGGCCTTTGGCCTTGCGGAGCTGCGCGCCGATCCGCGCCTGGCGACCAACAACGACCGGGTGCGCGCCCGCGAATGGATGATGCCGCTGCTGCGCTCGCACCTTGCGCAGTTCAGCGCGGCCGAACTCGCGGCCGTGTTCGAGAAGCACGGCCTGCCGTTTGCGCCCATCACGCAGCCGCAGGCGCTGTTCGACGACCCGCACCTCAACGCCACGGGCGGCCTTGCGCCCCTCACCCTGCCCGACGGCCGTGCCACGCGCGTGCCGCTGCTGCCCGTCACGCTGGGCGGGGCGCGACCCGGCCTGCGCCTGGATCCGCCGCGCCTGGGCGAGCACACGCGCGCGCTGCTGCGCGAGGCGGGCTACACCGATGCCGAGCTCGACACGCTGCAGGCGCACCAGATCATTCAAGGAGACACGCAACCATGAACCGCATTTCGATCACCCGCCGCAGCTTTGCCCTCGCCACGCTGGGCTGGGGCCTGGGTCAAGGCCTGGCCCATGCCCAGGGCCGCTGGCCCGACAAGCCGATCCGCATGGTCGTGCCCTACACCCCGGGCGGCGGCACCGACAGCGTGACGCGCCAGATCACGGAAAAGGTGGGCACGGCCACGCGCTGGGTGTTTCTCGTGGACAACAAGCCCGGCGCGGGCGGCAACATCGGCCTGGACTTCGTGGCCAAGTCCAAGCCCGACGGCTATACGCTGGGCATGGGGCAGACCGCGAACCTCGCGATCAACCCCGCGCTGCTGCCGCGCATGCCGTTCGACCCGCTCAAGGACCTCGTGCCCGTGGCGCTCGTGGCCGAGCAGCCCGTGGTGATGGTGGTGCGCGCCGATTCGCCTTGGAAAACGCTGGCCGATGCGGTCGCCGCCGCGAAGGCCCAGCCCGCGACCGTGAAACAGGGCCTGGCGGGCACGGGCACGGTGGGCCACTTGGCGGGCGAGATGCTCGCGTTCAAGGCAGGTTTCTCGGTGCTCAGCGTGCCCTACAAGGGCGCTGCGCCGGCCATCACCGACCTGCTGGGCGGGCAGACCGACTACATGTTCGCCACGCCGCAGGCGGTGCTGGGCATGGTCAAGGGCGGCAAGCTGCGTGCGCTGGCCGTCACTTCGGCCCGCCGCATGGCCGTGCTGCCCGACGTGCCCACGGTGGCCGAGTCGGGCTACGCGGGCTTCTCGGCCGTGGACTGGAAGCTCATCGTCGCGCCCGCGGGCACGCCCGCCGACGTGGTGCGCGCCGTCAACGCCGAGGTCGAGAAGGCCCTGGCCCTGCCCACCATGGTGGCACAGCTCGCCGCGGAAGGCAGCGCACCGATGGGCGGCAGCGCCGCGCAGGCGGCGAAGTACCTCCAGGCCGAGCAGGAGAAATGGGCCGCGCTGATCCGGCAGGCGCGCATCCAGATCGACTGACCGCCCCATTTCCCCAGAACTTTCAGGAGACAAACCATGAATTTCCGCAACCTCCTCGGCGGCCTGCTGCTGGCCAGCCTGGGCACGCTCGTGCAGGCCCAGGCCGCGTGGCCCGAGAAACCCGTGCGCATCGTCGTGCCGTACGCCCCCGGCGGCACCACCGACTACGCGGCGCGGCAGATCGCACAGAAGCTCACCGAGCAAACGCGCCAGTCCTTCTTCGTCGAGAACAAGGCAGGCGCGAGCGGCACCATCGGCACCGACCTCGTGGCCAAGTCTGCGCCCGATGGGTACACGCTGCTGACCAACGACACCACCTACGCCATGCTGCCCTCGCTGTTCGCGCGGCTGCCCTGGGACCATGCCAACGGCCTCGTGCCCGTGACCACGATTGCGCAGACGCCCGTGGTGCTCGTGGTGGGGGCGAACTCGCCGTTCAAGACGCTGCAGGAACTCGTGGCCCATGCGCAGAAGCACCCCGCCCAGCTCAACTTCGGCTCGGGCGGCGCGGGCAGCTCCACGCACCTCGCGGCCGAGCTGTTCAAGCGCGAGGGCAGGGTTTTCATCACGCACATCCCTTACAAGGGCGCGGGCGACGCCATGCTGGGCGTGATGTCGGGCCAGGTGGACCTGCTCATCACCGCCAGCCCCACCGCGATCCCGCAGGTCAAGGGCGGCAAGGTGCGCGCGCTGGCCGTCACGGGCGACAAGCGCCTCGCGGGCCTGCCCGATGTGCCCACCTTCAGGGAGGCGGGCCTGCCGAGCTATACCGTGACCAACTGGTTCGGCCTGGCCGCGCCCAAGGGCACGCCGCCCGAGGTGGTGGCCCGGCTGCAGGCCGAGGTCAAGAAGGCGCTGAGCGACCCGGGCCTGCGTGAGCGCTTTGCCCAGCAGGGCGCGCTGCCCGGCGGCATGGCCCCGGCGGACTTCGCCAGCTTCATCCGGCAGGAGACGCAGATCTGGGGCGCAGTGGCCCGGATCGCGGGCGTCAAGCCCGAGTGAGCGGAGGACGCACCGCATGTGGAACCTTGCATTCACCCCGCCCACGGTCATCGAGGCGCGTGTGTTCACGCGCCTGCCCGACGCCTTCCGCCAGCCGCGCCGCACCGACTGGGTCGATGCCAACAAGCCCGGCCACGTGATGGACAGCTTCCTGGAAGGGCCCGCGTTCGACCGCGATGGCAACCTCTATGTGACGGACATCCCCTACGGCCGCATCTTCCGCATCGGTGCCGGGGGCGACTGGCGCCTGGTGGCCGAGTACGACGGCTGGCCCAATGGCCTGGCGATCCATGCGGATGGCACGCTGTGGATCGCGGATTACCGCCGGGGTATCCTGCGGCTCGACCCGGCCACGGGCCGGATCGACACCGTGCTGGGCCACCGCAACAGCGAGTCGTTCAAGGGCGTGAACGACCTCACGTTTGACATGCAAGGCCGGCTGTACTTCACCGACCAGGGGCAGACGGGCCTGCACGATCCCACGGGGCGCGTGTACCGCTACGGCACCGATGGCCGGCTGGATCGGCTGCTGGGCCATGCGCCCAGCCCGAACGGGCTCGCGCTCTCGGCCGATGGCGCGGTGCTGTTCGTGGCTGTGACGCGCGGCAACCAGGTCTGGCGCGCGCCGCTGCTGCAGGGTGGCAGCGTGTCCAAGGTCGGGGCCTTCCAGACCTTCTTCGGCACCAGCGGTCCGGACGGCATGGCGCTCGACGCCGAGGGCCGGCTCGTGGTGGCCCATGCCAGCCTGGGCGGCGCCTTCGTGCTCAATGCGCGCGGCGAGGTCACGCACTTCGTGCGCAGCCCGCTGGGCCACACCATCACCAACGTGGCCTACCGGCCCGGTACGAACGAGCTGGTGCTCACGGATTCGCAAACGGGCACGGTGCTGGTGGCGGACATGCCTGCAGGGGGCGCACCGCTGTATTCCCACGCGTGAAGGTGGTTCTGCATGTTTTTAATTAGGGCTTCTGATGGCTTGATTTTTGACTTTTGAGCGCCTAATCTCGGCGCATGGACAAACTCAAGGCGTTCGAGTCATTCGTTTCTGTGGCGACGCGCGGCAGCCTCACGGCCGCCGCGAAGGTGGAGGGCGTGGCGCCCGCCATCATGGGGCGCCGACTCGATGCGCTCGAGGAGCGCCTGGGCGTGAAGCTGCTCGTGCGCACCACGCGCCGCATCACGCTCACGCACGAAGGCAGTGCTTTCCTGGAGGACTGCCAGCGCCTGCTGGCCGACATCGCCAACGCTGAGGCGAGTGTCTCGGCCGGCGGCGTCAAAGCCACGGGGCACTTGCGCATCACCGCGCCGGCGGGCTTTGGGCGCCGCCACGTGGCGCCGCTGGTGCCGCTGTTCCGCGAACTGCACCCCGAGGTCACCATCTCGCTGAACCTCAGCGACCGCGTGGTGGATCTTGCCGGCGAGGGCTTCGACTGCGCGGTGCGCGTGGGCGACCTGCCCGACTCGGCCCTGGTGAGCGTGCGCATCGCTGACAACCGGCGCCTGTGCGTGGCCACGCCGCAGTACCTGCAGCGCCACGGCACGCCGCGCCACCCGAGTGAGCTCGCGCAGCACGACTGCCTCACGTTGTCGAGCGATGCCTCGCAAACGCGTGGCTGGGCGTTTCGGGTGCCCGTGGAAGGGACTGGGGCCACCGAGGTGGTGCATTTCAAACCCGGCGGGCCGCTGGATTGTTCCGATGGCCAGGTGCTACACGACTGGTGCCTGGGCGGCTGGGGCATCGCCTGGCGCAGCACCTGGGAGGTGGAGGCCGAGATCGCCGCGGGCCGCCTCATGGCCGTGCTCGAAGACTTTGCGGCGCCACCCAATGGCATCTACGCGGTGTTCCCGCAGCGCAAGCACATGCCGCTGCGCGTGCGGCTGTGGATCGAGTACCTCAAGCGCCACTACGGCCAGCCCGATTTCTGGCGCCGAGGGGCCTCCCCCCGCGTGGTTCCATAATCCCTGGGCCCCGGCATGCACTCGGGGCGCACGCAGCGGTTTTCCTTTCCCCTTTGCCGGAGTCCGTGATGTCGTTGCCTTTCTTTCGCCATTCCTTGGGTTGGAGCCGCTGGGGCACCCTGGCCGCGTGCGCGCTGCTGGTGGCCTGCGCGGGGGCGCCGCGCTCCCGCGCACCGGGCGAGCCGGTCGAGCCGGGCGTGGTGAGCGTCACCACCACCGATCCTGGGCAGTTCAGCGAGGCGCGCAGCAATCCGCGCGAAACCCCGCACCAGCGCCGCGCATGGGTCGATGCCCTGTCGGGCTATCTGGCGGAGCGTGCGGCGAGCGCGCTTGCGCCCGACCAGCGTCTGGAGGTGCGTATCACCGACGTACGCAGGGCGGGCGGCTTCGAGCCCTGGCGCGGCCCGCAGGGCAGCGAGTTGCGCACGGTGCGCGATACCCATATGCCGCGCATCGACCTCGAGTTCACGCTGCGTGCCGTCGATGGCCGTGTCCTGCGCGAAGGCCAGCGCCAGTTGCGCGACAGCGGCTTTCTGATGCGTCCCGGAGCGCATGCGGGCGATCCGCTGCTGTATGAAAAACGCCTCGTGGACGACTGGGTGGGGCGCGAGTTCGGCGCCGCTCGGTAGCGCGCGCCGGGTATGGGCTGCGCTACCATGCTCCAGCATCCGACTACCGCATGGAAACTGCACCATGACCACCACCGAAGCTCTGCTGGCGTACGCCCACATTCTGGCGATCCTGTCCATGACGGTTTTCCTCGCCAGCGAGGCGGCCTTGTGCCGTTCCGAGTGGTTCAATGCGGCCGTGGTGGAGCGTCTGGCGCGCGTGGACGCGATCTACGGGGCGTCGGCCCTGGGGGTGCTGGCCACGGGGCTGGCGCGCACCTGGTGGGGCGTCAAGGGTACGGCGTGGTACTGGTCGCAGCCGCTGCTGCACGCCAAGGTTACGCTGTTCGTGGTGATCGCCCTGCTGTCCATCGTGCCCACGGTGCGCTTCCTGCGCTGGCGCCGCCAGCTTCGCGCCTCGGGGGTGCTGCCCACGGAAGAGGAAATCCGGTCCACACGCCGTCTGGTGATGATCGAGGCCCACCTGATCGTGGTGGTGCCGCTGTTGGCCGTGTTCCTCGCGCGCGGGATCGGCACGCGCTAATCCCTGGCCGATACGGCAAAGAAAAACCCCGCGCGCCGAAGGCGGGCGGGGTTGGTGGGTGCGCTGGCCGGAATCAGGCGGCCGGCTTGGCGGAGAGGCATTCCTTCATGAAGGCCTTGCGCTCGTCGCCCTTGAGGGTTTTGGCCTTGGGGTCGGCATTGCAGGACTTCATCTTGTCCTGCTGGGTTTCCTTCTTGGCGGAGAGGCATTCCTTCATGAAGGCCTTGCGCTCGTCGCCCTTCTTGTCACCCGCATCGGCGTTGCATGTCGCCATCTTGGTCTGCTGGGCCGTCTTGGGCTTGGCAGCGTCCCCTGCGGCGTGGGCGGTGGCGAAGGAGAAAGCGAGGCCGGCGGCGGCAACCACGGTAAGCAGCTTGTTCATGAAATGTGCTCCTGCAATGGATGTGGATGAAAGCCCGGATAAGGGGCTATCCAGCATAACGTCATAACCGTCGGCTGGGATGACGGCCGCCCCGTAGAATCCCTGGATGCTCTCCGTCAAACAGGAATTGCTCGCGGCGCTGGCCGGCGAGCTGGAAAAATTGTCGCCCGGCGCCGGTAGTCGCGCGGCATTCGAATCGCCTAAGGTGGCTGCGCATGGCGATTTCGCCTGCACCGCCGCCATGCAGCTGGCCAAGGCAGCCAAGCAGAACCCGCGCCAACTCGCCGAAACGCTCTCGGCCGCGCTCATGGCCACGCCGGCTTTCGCCCGCTGGGTGGACGCGCTGGAAATCGCGGGCCCCGGTTTCCTCAACGTCCGCCTCAAGCCTGCTGCCAAGCAGGAGGTGGTGCGCGAGGTGCTGGCCGCGGGCGAGCGCTTTGGGTACCAGCCCAGCAACGGCCAGCGCGTGCTGGTCGAGTTTGTCTCGGCCAACCCCACGGGCCCGCTGCACGTGGGCCACGGCCGCCAGGCCGCCATTGGCGACGCCATCAGCAACCTGTTCGCCACGCAGGGC
>JAYSFC010000131.1:0-9612 GCA_041913505.1 Acidovorax sp. | reverse complement strand
GCACACGCTCTACGTGCTCGACGAGCCCACCGTGGGCCTGCACATGGCCGACGTGGACAAGCTCATCCGCGTGCTGCACCGCCTGGTGGACGGCGGCCACAGCGTGGTGGTGATCGAGCACGACCTCGACGTGATCGCCGAGGCCGACTGGATCATCGACCTGGGCCCCGAGGGCGGGCAGGGCGGCGGGCGCATCGTGGCCGCCGCCGCGCCCGAGGCCGTGGTGGCCCTGGGCACGCACACGGGCCAGGCCCTGGCGCCGGTGCTGGCGCGCGGCCAGGGGGGCGCGCAGCGTTCCGCGGCGCCTGCCGCGGAGGGCGCCATCGGCTGCTGACGGACCGCCCCTTGGCCTCGCTGCACCGCACCATCCGCATCGAGCCCGCAGCGCCCGGAAAACCCGTGCTGGGCGCGCCGTGCAACGGCTGCGGCCTGTGCTGCCTGGCCGAGCCTTGCCCGCTGGGCATGCTGCTGTCGCGCCGCCGCACGGGGGCCTGCGCGGCGCTGCGGTGGTCGCCAGTGGCCCGGCGCTATGACTGCGGCGCGGTGACCGATCCCGGGGGCGTGACGGGCTGGCGCCACCCCTGGGCGCAGCGCGCGGTGGCGGCCCTGGCGCGGCGCTGGATCGCGGCGGGCACGGGCTGCGATGCCGATCTGCAGGCCGAGCGTGCGGGAGGGCAAGATGCTCCTGAATAAGGAGCAATAAAGTGCCGCACGATAAGCACTACCAGCTGTTCTGATTCCTCAACCCTGGGTGATATCGCCCAGCGTGTGCGCGAACAGGTCCTTGGGCGCTCCGGCCCCGGGTACGAGCGCGATGGATGTGCCCAGGCCGCGCTCCTCGGCCAGCGCGTTCAGGTAGCACAGCGCGGCATGGTCCTCGAGTGCGAAGCCCACGGAGTCGAACACAGTCACCTCGTCATCCCGCTCGCGGCCCGGCGCCTCGCCCGTGAGCACATGCCAGAGCTCGGTCACGGGGTGGTCGGGCGCGAGCTGCTGGATATCGCCCTCCACGCGCGTCTGGGGCTCGTACTCGACGAAGATGCGCGCGCCGCGCAGCACGTCGGGGTGCAGCTCGGTCTTGCCGGGGCAGTCGCCACCCACGGCGTTGAGGTGCATGCCGGGCTCGATCATGTCGGGTGTGAGCACTGCGGCACGGCGCTTGGCGGCCGTGGCCGTGGTCACGATGGCCGCGCCGCGCACGGCCTCGGCCACCGTGGGCGCGCGCGTGAGCCGCAGGCCGGGCAGCAGGCCCGCGAGGTTGCGTTCGAGCTTGTCCGTGGCGCCCGGGTCGGTGTCGAACAGCGCGATCTCCGTGATGCCCACGAGCGCATGGAAGGCCAGTGCCTGAAACTCGCCCTGCGCGCCGTTGCCGATCAGCGCCATGCGCTGGCCGCCGGGCCGCGCGAGCGTGCGCGCCGCCAGGGCCGACGTGGCGGCCGTGCGCAGCGCGGTGAGCAGCGTGGCTTCGGACAGCAGCAGCGGCGCGCCCGTGGCCACGTCGGCCAGCACGCCGAAGGCCATCACCGTGGGCAGGCCGAGCTGCGGATTGCCGGGGTGGCCGTTGACGTACTTGAAGCTGTAGCGCTCGCCGTCGCACACGGGCATGAGCTCGATCACGCCGCGTGAAGAGTGGTGGGCCAGGCGCGCCGACTTCTCGAACGCGGGCCAGCGGCGGAAGTCGGCCTCGATCCGCGCGGTCAGCCCGGCCAGGAAGCGCGCGGGGCCGGTGTCGCGCACCAGGTGCGCCAGGGTAGGCAGGTCGATGAGGCGGGTCATGAAGTCGGTTCCCCTCAGCCGCATTGTGGCCGCAGCGTACCGTGGCGGGGGCTCAGGGTTTTCGGCAGGCTGGGGCGTGGCGGGTTTGCGCTGCAATCGACGGGTTGTCCACTCCAGGAGAAGCTGCCATGCAGCGCCGTCGATTGATCCAATGGGGAGCCGCCTCGCTGGCCGCGCCCGCCCTGGCCGCCCGCGCGCAGGCCTTTCCGGCCAAGCCCATCCGGCTGCTCGTGGCCTTCCCGGCAGGCGGCCCCACCGATATCACCATGCGCGCGCTGGCCGATGCGGCCGGCAAGGCGCTGGGCCAGCCCGTGATCGTGGAAAACAAGCCCGGCGCGGGCGGCACGCTGCCCGCGCAGGCGCTGCAGTCCAGCGCACCCGATGGCTATACGGTCGCGCAGATTCCGCTGGGCGTGTTCCGCCTGCCCTACACCACCAAGATCGCATGGGACCCGGTCAAGGACATCACCTACGTGCTCAACGTCACGGGCTATGCCTTCGGTCTGGTCGTGCCCGCCGATTCGCCGCTCAAGACCTGGACGCACTTCGTGGCCTGGGCCAAGGCCAACCCGGGCAAGCTCAGCTACGGCTCCACGGGCACGCTCACGAGCCCGCACCTGACCATGGAGCGCATCGCCCAGCAGCTGGGCATCGAGCTGCTGCACGTGCCGTTCAAGGGCAGCGCCGACCTCATGCAGGCCATCCTGGGCGGGCAGATCATGGCGGCGGCCGACTCGACTGGTTTCGCGCCGCAGGTCGAGGCCGGCAAGCTGCGCGTGCTCAACACCTGGGGCGCCGAGCGGCTCGCCAAGTTCCCTGACGCCCCCACGCTGCGCGAACTGGGGCTCGATATCGTGCAGAACTCGCCCTTCGGCATCGGTGCGCCCCGGGGCACGCCGGCCGCCGTGGTCCAGCGGCTGCACGACGCCTTCAAGCACGCCATGGAGCAGGACGCGTACAAGACCGCGCTTGCGCGCTACGACATGGTGCCCATGTACATGGGCTCGGCCGCCTACCTCCGGTTCGCGCAGGAAACCTTCGCGCGCGAGCGGGTGCTCATCGAGCGGCTCGGCCTCGCCAAGCCGGCATAGCTATCAAAAACGCAGCTGTTGGCGCAGGGCTGAAAAGCACTATCGCCCGCTGGAGGCCAGAATCAAGCGCGCCAGCTCGGCAAATCCCGCGCCACGCTCGCCCTGGGTGATGTAGCGCGGCAGGTGCGCGAGCTGCGGCACGAAGCGCGCGATGTTGGCCACGCCCACGCTGTGCGGAAAGTGCTCGAACATGAGCTGGTCGTTGGTCGAATCGCCGATGTAGACCCAGCGCTCCAGCTCGGCGTCGAGATCGCGGCCCAGGAGCTCGCGCACGATCCAGCGCGCGCCTTCGAGCTTGTTGTGCGCGCCGTACCAGCCGTTGATGTGGATGCTGCTCACCGTGGCGCTCATGCCCGCGGCGCGCATGAGGTCGACGCAGCGGTCGATATCCGCCTGCGGCATGTGCGTGAATTCGCTGTGGTCGATGGCGATGTCGCACTCGCGGCCCGCCGAGTCGGCGGCGCGGCGCGCGCCGGGCACCTGAGCTTCGATTTCGGCCAGCACCGCCTGCATGCGCGCGAAGTGGGCGGCGCGCGTGGCGGCATCTTGCTGGTAGCACTTGTCGAGCCCGCCCCCGGCATTGCGCCGCAGCGCCGCGGCACCGTTCTCAGCCACGATGGCATCCACGGGCCAGGCCAGTGCGAAGGGCGCGCTCCAGCCCACGGGGCGGCCGGTGATGGGGATGACGTGCAGGCCGACGGCCTTCAGCGCGGCCAGCGCACCGAGCGCGTCGGGGGTGATGGCGCCGTCGGTGGTGAGGGTGTCGTCGATGTCGGTGAGCAGGCCGGAGATACGTGCGCGGGCCCCGCAAGGCCATTGGGTGATGGCTTTCACGGCGTTGGGTTCATGGGGGGCAGTGCCCATCGGTCAACTCGGGGCTGAGTGCCTCGCGTGGCACATTGCTCACGTCGTAGTGCAGGAAGGCGATCAGGAACTGGATGCCGATGATCACCGGCAGTGCCGCGACCATCACCGTGCCGCTGGAGGCTGGCTCGCCGGTAGCGGCGCTTTGCACCCAGTGCAGGCCGCCGAAGACGAGGCCGGCCAGGCACAGCAGGGCGCCCAGGATGCTGTAGAGGCTGCCGATGTTGAAGTCTCGCAGCAGGTACAGGTAGGCGTAGCGCCTGACGAGGCGCGAGGCGTGCTTGCGCAGGAACTCGGGCAGCACCTTGGAAACCTTCAGGTTTGATTCCTCGTCACCGTAGACCGCGTCCATGGGCACGTCATGCACCACGGCCCGGATGGTGTTGAGGTGGTACAGCATGTCGGTCTCGAAGAAGTAGCGGCGCTCGATCCGCTCCAGTGGCAACTTGCGCAGCACAGCCGTGTGGATGGCGGTGTAGCCGTTGGTCGGGTCCATGGAGGACCAGTAGCCGCAGCTGAACTTGGTCATCAGCGACAGAATGGCATTGCCGAACAGCCGCACGGGCGGCATGCCGCGCAGCGACTCGGGGCGGTAGAAGCGGTTGCCCTTGGTGTAGTCGGCCAGGCCGCGCGCGATGGGGCGCACGAACAACGGCAGCAGCGTGGGGTCCATCTGCCCGTCGCCATCGATCTTGACCACGATGTCCATGCCGTCGGCGATGGCCGCCTGGTAGGCCGTGGCCACTGCACCGCCCACGCCCTGGTTCTCGGGGTTGTAGAGCACGCGCACACGCGGGTCGCGGCAGCGCTCTTCGATGAAGCGGCCGCTGCCTTCGGGGCAGGCGTCGTCCACGGCGTAGATGGCTTCCACCTCAGGGCCGATGGCGTCGATCACGCCCAGCACATGCTGGGTGACCTTGTAGCAGGGGATGGCGACGGCGATGCGCATGGCCCGCGGCTTGGGGGCGCTCATAGGGAGGCCAGGGCGACGCCGGCCAGAATCAGCAGGCCGCCTGCAAATGTGCGCCAATGCAAGGGCTCGCCCAGCAGCGGCCACGCCAGTGCAGGCACGATGAGAAACGCAAGGCCCATGAACGGGTAGGCCAAGTGCAGTGGAACGTGTTTGAGAATCCACACCCAGCCGAGGGTGGTGACACCGTACAGGATCAAGGATGCGATCAGCCAGCCATTGAATGCCAGCGCCTGCCAGGTCATGGGCTCGGTGAAGGCGGCGGCGGCCTTCTTGAACAGAATCTGTCCAAGGCTGATACATAGCACGCAAAGCAGGGTCAGGGCGATTGTGTATTTAGACATCATCGTGCTGAGGCTGGTGGAAGAGTGCTGGCAGCAGCGCCAGGGGGGCCGTGAAGAACGCCAGCAGATAGCGGTATTCCCCGGCGATCGAGAAAGCAAAGACGGCAGCCAATTGGAGCGCATAGGTACCAGTGATGACGGCATGGGCGGCACGGCGCTCGGTCCACAGGCGTCGGCAGCCCATGGCGATCAACGCGAGCCCGATCCAGGGCGCCCACAGCAGGGCGCGGTGGCGCATGGAGAAATCGAACCAGGCGGTGAGATAGGTGTCCGTCGGCCATTGATAGGCTTTGTACGTGGAAACGGATTTGGTCTTGGGCAGCACATACTGCGCCACGGAAGGTCCGGGAATATCTCCGTTGGCCAGCGCAGAGTACAGGAAGATATTGACACGGCTGGCAGCGAAGGCCGGCAGGTTGTGCCACAGGTTGTAAGCAAAAAATTCGCGGAGGATGGTGCGCTTGGCATCCTCGGACAGCGAGAGCAGCGCCGGACCGGAGGTAAAGAAGATCAGTGGATCCCAGTAATAGTGGTCGTAAAACTGCGAAATGTGCTGGAGTGTTCGCCCTGTGGAGGTGAGCGCCTCGACAGTTTCTGGGGTCACGCGCGGCTCGTTGCGCTCCCAAAGCCCCATCGGCCGATGCTCCAGGAATCCGACGGTTTCGTAGAGGGCGAGCGGAAACACAGAGCCGATCGGATTTTGGTACTTGTAGGTGACGTGTCCATAGAGGCCAATGAGGCACCAAGGGAGCACGATCGCTGCCAGTCGCATACGGTGGGGGCGGCTGAGCAGCCAAGCCAGCGCTACCAGTGGCAGGAGATTCAGGATGCCGTTCGGGCGTGAGAGTACAGCGAATGGCACGGTGATGGCCAACATCAATCCGGCGGGTAGGTCGAGGGCGCGGCGGTTGATGCTTCGCCACACCTCGAACAGCATCCCGCTCAATGCCACGGCATAGATGCCGTCCGAATAGAGGCTGCCCGCGTAATACACCACGCTGGGAGCCAGGGCGACGAAGAGCAGGCAATAGACGAAGCTCTTGTACATGCGCTGGCCCAGCATCCAGGCCAGGATACGCGTGCAAATGGCCGCGCACAACAGCAGCTGAAAGCCTATGGGGACCTCGGCACGTCCCGTGGAGCCGTAAAGCCAATTGGCATACATGTACCAGAACGCGGGCTTGCCGGCTTGGAATTCCCGCAGCGTGTCCACTTCCAGCATGATGGCCAGACTGTCCTGCCCCAGGATACCGGGCCAGCAGGCCACCAGCCAGGCCAGGTATATGCCGGCGAGCAAGATGAACAGCAATGCAAACCGCAGGGCGTCCCTGCTCCTGGGGGCGGTGGTCATGGTGATGTGCGGGGTTTGAATCTCAGTGCCTGTTTTTCAATCATGTGCCAGCTCGCATAGGCGAGGATGACAGTGGTGAGCATTGCAATGCACAGCGTGCCGGTGAACCCCGCGCCGGGCCAAGCGTAGAGCATCACTGTCTGCTGGACCGGGAATGCGAACAGATAGATCCCATAAGACGGATCCCCCCAACGCCCTGCACGGTGAATGATGGGGGTTGCCATGGTGCCGGTATAGATGACAAGAAAGGGCAGACCGATCAGCAGCGCGGTGTGCCTCCAGTTCGCGGACCACGCCAGCGCACAAGCCGCAGCGATGACGATGGCCCAAAGCATGGGGTGACGGCGCCACCAAGGTTCCAGCGCGGCCAGCCCCGCGCCTGCCAGAAAAAATGCGCTGAGTTCCCTTCCGTAGTGCACGACACCGGTGAGGTCCGCATTGCTGCCGTGGAAGAACCACGCCATATAGCCGGCAATACACAGCAACAGCACGGGGCGGTACTTGAGCAGGCCCAGCAGCCCTGCCAGACACAAAACAATGTAGCAACGCACTTCGTAGGGGATGGTCCAGAGCGAACCATTGACGCCGCGGGGGTACGGGTTGGTCTCAAAGACACCGGGCAGGACGAAATGGATACGCATCCACAACGTTTGCAGGTAGTCGGCCGTAGCGGGGTGGAGCAGGTATTCCTGGGTAGGCAGTTTGGTGACCCAGGCGCCGAGTCCGTAGGCCGTGACTACGACGACGGTCGTGAGCGCAGGCCAGATGCGCAAAAAGCGCCGCAATGCGAACCGCCACGCATGTGGGTCGCGCCACCAGCTGACGGTAACCAGATACCCGCTGATGACGAAGAAGATGGTCACCGCCAAGCCACCCACGCTGTGCACGCCGAAGAAGGATGGCTCGATCTGGCCCGTCAGCGCAAAGTGATGGCTGACCAGAACCATGGCTGCCGCCACGATGCGGATGGCGTCGAAATTGTTGCCTGGATGGGTGGCCTGCGCTGGCGCTTGCGTTGGGGGCATGTCGGTCACCGGGCTCAGGCGTTGGTCTGCAGCGCCAGCCCTGCATGCTCCCGCAGTGGGTGGAAGTGGATCTTCGGAAACCGCTCCTGCGCCAGCCGCACGTCGTACGGGCTCGTGCACAGGTAGGCCAGCGTGTCCGCTGCGTCGTGTGCCATGCGCATCGGGTAGGCGTTCTCGAACTCGCGCAGTTCGGCGGGTGTGTCGGCCGTGATCCAGCGTGCGCCCGTGTACTGGCAGCCTTCCAGGCGCACGTCGCAGTCGTATTCGGTCTTGAGGCGGTGCTGCACCACCTCGAACTGCAGCTGGCCCACGGCGCCCAGCAGCATGTTGCCGCCTGTGTCGGGCTTGAAGACCTGGATCGCGCCCTCTTCGCCGAGCTGGGCCAGGCCCTGCTGCAGCTGTTTGGTGCGCAGCGGGTTCTTGAGCACCACGGTCATGAACAGCTCGGGCGCGAAGAACGGCAGGCCCGTGAACTGCAGCGCCGCGCCGTCGGTGATGGTGTCGCCGAGCTGCACGCCGCCGTGTGTGGTGAAGCCGATGATGTCGCCCGCGTAGGCCTCCTCGACGGCCTCGCGGCGCTGGCTCATGAAGGTCACCACGCTGGTGGGGCGCAGTTCCTTGGCGGTGCGCTGCACCTTGAGCTTCATGCCCGGGGTGTATTTGCCCGAGGCCACGCGCACGAAGGCGATGCGGTCGCGGTGGTTGGCGTCCATGTTGGCCTGCACCTTGAAGACCACGCCCGAGAAACCCTCGTCCTCGGGTTGCACGGTCTTTTCGACGGGCTGCTTGTTCACGACGAGCGAGCTCTTGCGCGGGCCGGGCGGGGGCGACATGTCGACCACGGCGTCCAGCACTTCCATCACACCGAAGTTGTTCACGCCCGAGCCGAAGAACACGGGCGTGAGCTTGCCGGCCAGGAAGGCCTCGTGGTTCCATTCGGGCGAGGCGCCCACGGCCAGCTCCATGCTGTCGATCGCGTCGTCGAAAGCCTGGCCGAAGCGGGCGCGCAGCCTGTCGGCTTCGGTGAGGGGGATGGTCTCGAAGTCTTCGGGGCGGCGTTCGCTGCCGGCCTGGAACACGGTCATGCTGCGCGTGCGCAGGTTGATGATGCCGCCGAAGCTCTTGCCCTGGCCCACGGGCCAGGTGATGGGGCAGCAGGGCATGCCCAGCTCGCGCTCCACCTCGTCGAGGATGTCGAGCGGGTCGCGCACCTCGCGGTCCATCTTGTTGACGAAGGTGATGATGGGCGTGTCGCGCTGGCGGCAGACCTCGATGAGGCGGCGTGTCTGCGATTCCACGCCGTTGGCCGCGTCGATCACCATGAGCGCCGAGTCCACGGCGGTGAGCACGCGGTAGGTGTCCTCGCTGAAGTCCTTGTGGCCGGGGGTGTCGAGCAGGTTGACCACGTGGTCGCGGTAAGCCATCTGCATCACGCTGGAGGCCACCGAGATGCCGCGCTGCTTCTCGATCTCCATCCAGTCCGACGTGGCGTGGCGGCTGGCCTTGCGGCCCTTCACGGCGCCCGCGATCTGGATGGCGCCCGAGAACAGCAGCAGCTTTTCCGTCAGCGTGGTCTTGCCCGCGTCGGGGTGGGAGATGATGGCAAAGGTCCGGCGGCGCCGGGTTTCTGGGGCGTACGACACTGTGATTTCGGCTGAGGTGCCGGCGCGGCGGACCGCGCGGCGGAAGAAAGGCGGGGCGAAAGAGCCGCTCCCGGGAACTGGGCAGGATTTTACGGTGCAGGGATCCGCGCGGGGCGGCCGGTATAATCCGCGCTTTCCGAGGAGCGTTGCAGCGCCCCCAGCACGGCGGGGCGCGAGGCTCGGATTCATGCATTCGCAACGACGCTCGCCCACGCTTCTTGTGCGGTGAGTTCCCCCAAGGCGTGGTTTTTCAGCATCCGATTTGGAGAAAACCATGAGCGCTGTTCTCAAGTCCCCCGCCGATTCCGCGATCGCCGATATTTCCCTGGCCGACTGGGGCCGCAAGGAAATCCGCATCGCCGAAACCGAAATGCCCGGCCTGATGGCCATCCGCGAGGAGTTCGCCGCCAGCCAGCCGCTCAAGGGTGCACGCATCACGGGCTCCCTGCACATGACCATCCAGACGGCCGTGCTGATCGAAACGCTCAAGGCCTTGGGCGCCGACGTGCGCTGGGCCTCGTGCAACATCTTCTCCACCCAGGACCACG
>JAYSFC010000130.1:0-9756 GCA_041913505.1 Acidovorax sp. | reverse complement strand
CGTCGAAGTCGTGCAGGTAGTTCAGCGCCCACTCGTCCACGCGGTCGGTCATCAAAAGCACTTCGATGCCCTTCTTCTTGAAGACCTCGAGCTGCGGGCTGTTCTTGGCGGCCGCCAGCGTGTCGGCCGTGATGTAGTAGATGGCCTCCTGGCCTTCCTTCATGCGCGCCTTGTAGTCGGCGAAGCCCACGCTCACGCTGTCGCTGGTGGTGCTGGCAAAGCGCAGCAGCTTGGCCAGGCGCTCGCGGTTGCCGAAGTCCTCGCCCAGGCCTTCCTTGAGCACGGCGCCGAACTCGGCGTAGAAGGCGGTGTACTTGCCTTCCTTGGCCTTGTCTTCCTCGCTCACCACATCGGTCACGCCATCGGCGCCTTCGCCGGCGGCCTCATGCTTGTCGTGCTTGGCCAGGTCTTCGAGCATGGAGAGCACGCGCTTGGTCGATCCCTCGCGGATGGCGCGCACGTCGCGGCTTTCCTGCAGCAGCTCGCGGCTCACGTTGAGCGGCAGATCGGCCGAGTCGATCACGCCCTTCACGAAGCGCAGGTAGGTGGGCATCAGCGCCTCGGCGTCGTCCATGATGAACACGCGCTTGACGTAGAGCTTCACGCCGGCCTTCTTGTCGCGGTTCCACAGATCAAACGGCGCCTTGGCAGGGATGTAGAGCAGCTGCGTGTACTCGGTGTTGCCCTCGACGCGGTTGTGGCTCCAGGTGAGCGGGTTCTCGAAGTCGTGGCTGACGGCCTTGTAGAAGTCCTGGTACTGCTCGGCCGTGATGTCCTTCTTGGGCCGCGTCCACAGCGCGCTGGCCTTGTTGACGGTTTCCCACTCGCCGGTCTTGACCATCTCGCCGGGCTGGTCGTTCTCGCCGTCCTTCCACTCCTCCTTCTCCATGACGATGGGCAGGCTGATGTGGTCGGAGTATTTGGCGATGATGGACTTGAGCTTCCAGGCGTTGAGGAATTCCTCGGCCTCGACGCGCAAGTGCAGGATGACGCTGGTGCCGCGCGCGGCGCGCTCGATGGATTCGACCTCGAAGTCGCCCGTGCCGCCACTGGTCCAGCGCACGCCCTCATTGGCCTTCATGCCGGCGCGGCGCGACTCGACGGTGATCTTGTCGGCCACGATGAAGCCCGAATAAAAGCCCACGCCGAACTGGCCGATGAGCTGGCCCTGCTCACTGGCCGTGGCCTTCTGGTCCCCCGAGAGGCGGCTCATGAAGTCCTTGGTGCCGCTCTTGGCGATGGTGCCCAAGTGGTCGATGGCCTCCTGCGCGCTCATGCCGATGCCGTTGTCAGTGATCGTGATGGTCCGGGCCGCCTTGTCGAAGGCCACGCGCACCTCAAGGTTGGGCGCATCTTCGTAGAGGGCCGCGTCATTCAGCGCCTCGAAGCGCAGCTTGTCGCAGGCGTCCGATGCGTTGGAGACCAGCTCGCGCAGGAAGATTTCCTGGTTCGAGTACAGCGAGTGCGTGACGAGGTGCAGCAGTTGCGCGACTTCGGCCTGAAAAGAATGGGTTTGCTTGCTCATGGGAATCTGGGTTCGAAATTCAGCAACGCCCGCCCAGTTGGGGGCGGGGTCTGCATTATCAAGGCCCACCGCATTCCGCCGCGCAGGGGCGCGGGGCGGCATTGAACGGCACGGCCACCGGAGTGACAATGGCCCACGGGCCGCCGGATACCTAGAGCCCCCCGGCAGCGGGGGCCTGCGCTGCCGACACCGTCGCCCCAGACCACCATGTCCGATCCGCTGACCGATGCCGAAACCTGCTTTGGCGCGCTGCACAGCTACCGGGCCACGCTGCGTTCAACCGATGCCGCGGGCCGGCGGGATGTGATCCGCTACGCCTACCGCAAGCCTGGCTGGGTGCGCATGGATTTCGAGCAGCCCCATCGCGGCGCCGTGCTGGTCTACGCCCCCGACATCCGCCGCGTACGCCTGTGGCCCTTCGGCCTGGGGCGCTGGCCGGCGCTGGACCTTGCGCCAGACCACCCGCTGCTGCGCAGCCCGCACGGCCACCGCGTCGACCAGTCGGACGTGGGCGTGCTGCTGGGCCGGATGCGGGCCTTGCGCGAGCAGGGCAGCGCACGGCCGCTGGACGGCGCGGACCTGTCCGGGCGGTGCGCCGCTGGCCTCGAGATCACGGGTCCACCCGGCGGCGGCGCGGACGGGGTGCACCGCTACCGCGTCTGGCTGGCGCGGGACACGGGGTTTCCCGTGCGCGTGGACAGCTTCGCCGCGGGCGGCAGCCTGATCGAGTCCGTGGACATGGGCGACGCCCAGATCGACGCACCCCTGCCCGAACGGTTCTTCACCCCCTGAGCCGCCGATTTGCATGCGCATGCCCGACGCCACCGCCTACCGGCTGACCACTTGGTGGTACTTCGACGCGCCGCTGGAGCCCGTCTGGAATGCCGTCGCCCACGCGGACGGCTGGGGCGCATGGTGGCCGGGCGTCACCAGCGTCACCCTGGCCCCCGGCGATGTCCTGGGCCTGGGCGCCGTGCGGCGCTACACCTGCCACAGCGCCCTGCCCCTGCGCCTGAGCTTCGTCGCCCGGATCACGCGCGTCGTGCCGCAGCAGTTGATCGAGGGGCGGGCCTGCGGCGACCTCGTGGGCCTGGGCCGCTGCCGCCTGTCTGGCGCGGGGGGCCAAACCACCGTGTGCTTCGACTGGCAGGTGCATGCGGCCAGCGCCTGGCTGAACCGGCTCGCGCCGCTGGTCCACCCGCTGCTGCGCTGGAACCACGACCGGCTCATGCAGGCCGGCGGCCGAGGGCTGGAGCGCCACCTGGCCCGCAGCGCGGCCAGGGGCGCCCTTTAGTCAGATTGCCCTAAGGTTCGCGGCCCAGCATGGGGCTCCCTACATCCATTTGAGGAGTTCGTACCATGCGTCTGTCCCTCTCTGCACTGATCGCTGCCGCAGGCCTGTTCGGCGCCCTGGCGGCCCAAGCCCAAACCCCGCCGGCCGATGCGCCCGCCGGCACCACCGTGCAGTGCAAGGACGGCAGCTACGCCTCGCCCGACACCAAGCAGGGCGCCTGCAAGGGGCACAAGGGCATCAAGACCTGGTACGGCAAGGCCGCCGCAGCAGCACCTGCGGCAGCGGCCGCACCTGCAGCAGCTCCCGCCGCCAAGGTGCCTGCTGCCATGCCCGCCCCGGCCAAGACAGCGGCGCCGGGCGGCGGCGCCGGCAAGGTCTGGGCCAATGACGAAACCAAGGTCTACCACTGCATGGGCGACCGCTATTACGGCAAGACCAAGAAGGGCGAATATATGAGCGAGGCCGACGCCAAGGCCAAGGGCATGCACGCCTCGCGCAACAAGGCCTGCACGCAATAATCGGGCTGGGGCCGGCGGGTCAGAAGCGCTCGTGCGGCCCCAGGTAGCGCCACTGCCCCTGCGGCAGGTGGCCCAGCGTCACGCGGCCGATGCGAATGCGCTTGAGGCCCACCACCTTGAGGCCCACGAGTTCGCACATGCGCCGGATCTGGCGCTTCTTGCCCTCGGTGAGCACGAAGCGCAGTTGCTCGGGGTTCTGCCAATCCACCTGCGCGGGCTTGAGCGCCTGCCCGTCGAGCGACAGGCCGTGGCGCAGCCGCGCGAGCTGCACCGCCGGGAACACGGCCTGCACATTCGTGGCCACATCGCCGTACTGCACGCGCACGAGGTACTCCTTGTCCACGGTGGAGTCCTCGCCGATGAGCTGGCGCGCCACGCGCCCGTCCTGCGTGAGCACGAGCAGGCCCACCGAGTCGATGTCGAGCCGTCCGCAGGGCGCCAGGCCCCGCAGCTGCGCGGGTGAAAAGCGCAGGCGGCCGGTATCACCCTTCCAGTGCGTGCGAGGGTTGATGAGCGCCACGGCGGGCGTATGTCCATCCTCGGCCTGGCCGCTCACATAACCCACGGGCTTGTGCAACAAGATGGTGACCTGCTGCTGTTGCTGGCCCTGGGCCTGGCGGTCCACCTCGATGCGGTCGGCCGCACCCACCTGCAGCCCCATGGTCGCCACCTGGCCGTTGACGCGCACCCAGCCGCGTGCGATCCAGTCGTCGGCCTCGCGCCGCGAGCACAGCCCCAGGTCGGCCATGCGCTTGTTCAGGCGCACCGTGGCAGACGGCGCCGCCGCAGGCACCGCCTTGGCGGGAGCCGCCACCGGCGCGCGTGCAGGTGCCGGCGCGGCGGGGCGGCGCAGCGTGAGGCGGGTGGGGGAAGGAGCGGGTTTGGCGGTGGACATGGCGGGCAGGCGCGGCAAAGCAGCGATTGTCCCGCATGGACGCCCGCCCCGGGGATGCCCCCCGAAGGCCTTACCGATCTGTAACAACCAGACGTAACGCCATTGCCATCAATAGCTATTAAATATATAGCTAACTATATATTCAAATAAAGCGCAATCCATCATTTGCATGCCACACCAGTCCACCAAAAGGCCCTGCTATTCGGGTGGATTTTGTAACAGTGGTTTCATGCCGTGGGAGCATGAAGCTATCAGCAATGCTCATCCACAGCTGCGGCGATCCTGCCTACACTGCGCGCCAGCCGCTCGCTGGCGATGCCCTGCGGCATGCCACCCCTCGTTCCTTGCCTGCTGGAAGACCCATGGCCCCCAACGTATCCGCGCTTCGCTCGCTCTCGATCTCCCGCCGCCTGGGGCTGGGCTTTGCCAGCATGATCGTGCTGGTGTTGGCCATCGCCAGCGCGGGGCTCTACGCCGTGCACTCGATCCATGCACAGATGCAGCAGGTCACCGGCACGGGCGCGGACAAGGCCCGGCTCGTCAACGGCATGCTCGAGAGCATGAGCGCCATCGGCCTTGCGAGCCGCTCGGCCACGATGCTCAATGACATCGACGCCAAGCGCTCGGCCGAGCAGGTGCAACAGACACAGCAATCGGTGGCCAAGTACCAGCGCGAAGAGGGCCGGCTCGCGGCCCTGCTCGCGCAGGAGGCCGCGGACGACGAGGCGCGTCTGCTCAAGGACATCCAGGCGCTGGCGCAAAAGACGCTGCCCCTGCTCGATGCGGCCCTGAAATCCGCCGTGGACGGCGACACCGTCGACGCCACGCTGTCCCTCATGACCCGCGTGGCGCCCGAAGAGGCACGCTGGCGCAGCAAGCTGCTCGAGCTCGTGGTGCTGCAGGACCGCCTCAACGCCGACGCCACGGCGGCGGCCGATGCCCTGCAAGGCCGGCTGCGCGTGGCCATGGGCGCGCTCGTCGCGCTTAGCGCGGCCCTGGGCGTGCTGATCGCCTGGCGCACCACGCGCAGCATCACGGCGCCGATCGGCCGCGCCGTGGTGGTGGCCGAGCGCATCGCGCGCGGCGACCTGACCTCGCAGGTGGAGGTGCGCATCCACGATGAAACCGGCCGTTTGCTGGAAGCCATTGCCGCCATGCAAAGCCGCCTGCATACGCTGGTGGGCGGCATCGCCCAGGCTGCCGACTCGATCCTCGTGGCCAGCGCCGAAGTGGCCTCAGGCAACGTGGACCTGAGCCAGCGCACCGAGCAGACCTCGCACAGCCTGCAGCAGGCCGCGGGCACCCTGGCCGAGCTCACGGGCACCGTGGGCCAGAGCGCCGATGCGGCGCATCAGGCCAATACGCTTGCTGCCGGCGCCTCGGACGCGGCCACGCGCGGCGGCGAGGTGGTGGCCCGCGTGGTCAGCACCATGGAGGGCATCAGCACGAGTTCACGCAAGATCGCCGACATCATCGGCGTGATCGACGGCATCGCGTTCCAGACCAATATCCTGGCGCTCAATGCAGCGGTGGAAGCGGCGCGCGCGGGCGAGCAAGGCCGGGGCTTTGCCGTGGTGGCGGGCGAGGTGCGCAGCCTCGCGGGCCGCGCCGCGCAGGCCGCGCACGAGATCAAGGCCCTCATCGGCGCGAGCGTCGAGCAGGTGCAAGACGGCAGCACCCAGGCGCACGACGCGGGGCAGGCCATCGAGGAACTCGTGCACTCCGTGCAGCGCGTCTCCAGCATCATGGGCGAGATCACCGCCGCGAGCCGCGAACAGAGCCAGCGCATCACGCAGGTGAGCGGCGCCGTGGGCGCACTCGACGATGTCACGCAACAGAACGCCGCGCTGGTCGAGGAAAGCGCCGCCGCAGCCGACAGCCTCAAGGAGCAGGCCGGCAAGCTCGCGCAGATGGTGCGCGCCTTCCGCCTCACGCGCGATGCCGAGGGCGGCCACGCCGACTGGGAGCCGCCCGCCGTGCAGGCCACCCCCGTGGCAGCCCACGCTACGCGCCTGCGCTCGCTGCCTTCGGGCGCCTGACCCTCAACCCCGCATCATGCGGCGTGCTCCGGGAACATGCTGCAGCGCAGGGCGTCGAGCCGCAGCACGCGCAAGCCGCCGTACTCGACCTGGATCACCCCCTGCTCCTGCAGCATGGCCAGCGCTTCGTTCACGCGCTGGCGCGACAGTCCCACGAGGTAGGCCAGCTCCTGCTGCGTGATGCGCAGCACCTGCCCCACGCCAGGGTAGAGCACGGGATTGAACAGCGCAGCGAGGCTGCGCGCCACGCGCACGTCGGGGTTGTTGAGCCGGTCGATCTCACGGGCCGCGATGAACTGGCCCAGGCGCTCGTTGAGCTGGTCCATCACGAAGCGGTTGAAGGCAATGGAGTGGTCTAGCAACCAGTGGAAGGTATCGATCGGCAGGCCCGCCACCACACTCCTGCGCAGCGCCTGGATGTTGTAGCGGTAGGGCTCGCGCTTGACGGCCGTGCCCTCGCCGAACCAGCCGCCGGGCGGCACGCCCGTGAAGGTCATCGTGAGGCCCTGGGCATTGTCGGCGCTCATCTTGAGCAAGCCCTCAACCACGCCGAACCAGTAGGTGACGGGGCGGCCGATACGGCACACGTAGTCACCCGCCTTGGCGTCGCCCACCACCAAGGCCGCCACGGCGCGCTCGCGCGCGTCCGGCTGCAGCAACCCCAGCCACGGGATGCCATCGAGTTCGTCCGCCGTGGGGGGGCGGCGGCGCTGGTGCAAGGACAGGTCTTGGTTCATCGGGTCCACAGGACGTCCGCACGGCGCCGGACGGGGAACTTACGGGAATACCACGAGGACGATTGTCGTTACAAAGACAGATTTTTGGCAATTGGAATTCCAAGATCGGCGCTTTGCCGCCGATCGAGGAAACTTGCCATGACAGCCCCCGCCCTCCCTACCGCCCCTCGCCTGCGCCGCCGCGCCCTGCTCGCCAGCGCTGTGGCCCTGCCCTGGCTGCACCCCGGCGCGGCGCGCGCGCAGGATGGCGCCCTCACGCTGGCCCAGTCCACCGACCTCACGGGGCCGCTGGGCGAACTCGGCTCGGCCATGCACCAAGGTGCCAATGCGGCCTTCGCGGCGGTGAATGCACGCGGCGGCATCCATGGCCGCAGCATCGCGCTGCGCACGCTCGACGACGCCTACGAGGTGCCGCGCGCGCTGGCCAACGTCGAGCAGTTCCTGGCCGACCGCGATACCTTCGCGCTGTTCAACTGCATGGGTACGCCCCATGTGGAGGCCATGCTGCCGCAGGTGCTGGAGTCGGGCATCCCGTTCTTCGCGCCGTTCACGGGCGCGCTGCTCAGCCGCGTGCCGCAGCGCAGCGTGTTCAACATCCGCGCGAGCTATGCCGAGGAGACCGAGAAGCTCGTGCAGCACCTGGCCACGATCGGCATCCAGCGCATCGGCATCGTCTACCAGGCCAACGCCTTCGGCAAAGAGGTCTTCACAGCCGCGCAGCGCTCCATGGCCAAGCTGAAGCTCGCCGAGGGCGCATCGGTCACCGTGGAAAACAACGCGAGCGACGCCGACGCGGCCGCCGCCAAGCTGGCGCAGGCCCAGCCCGAGGCCGTGCTCGTGGGCCTGGCCGGCAAGCCCACACTGGCGTTCGTGAAGGCCTTCCGCGCCCTGCGGCGCGGCACCACGTTGTATGCGCTATCGGTAATGGGCACGGCCGCCACCGTGCGCGCACTGGGTGCCGATGCCACGGGCATGGCCATCACCCAGGTCGTGCCCCTGCCCACGAACGCCGTGGTGCCCGTGGTGCGCGAGTTCCTGCAGGCCTGGAAGGCCAGCGGCGCGACGGGCGAGCCCTCGCACCTTGCGCTGGAGGGCTACATCAATGCGCGCACCTGCTGCGAAGCGCTGCAGCGCGCGGGGCGCAACCCCACGCGCGCGGCCTTCATCGATGCGACCTGGAGCCTCAAGAAGCTCGACCTGGGCGGCTTCGAGATCAACGCCACCGAGCCGGGCCGCAATGCCTCGCGCTTCGTGGAGCTGACCCTCGTCGGGCGCGACGGGCGCTTCGTGCGTTGAACTGAGCATCTGCGAGGCAGGTTAACCCGATGAGGAGTTTCCCCTAAATTGTCGTTACAAAGACAGAACGGCGTCAAAGCAGTTCCTACCATTCGTTGCAACTGAAGTGGCTTGGGGTATGCACGCGACCTGCGTGCCTCCAGGCAGGCTGGCCTGATCTTCGAACCATAGGACACGTCAATGAGCACCACGTTCCCGCATCTGCTGCTCAAGCATGCCGCCGAGCGCCCCAACGCGCCGGCGTTGCGCGAAAAAGAATATGGCATCTGGCAAACCTGGAGCTGGGCCGACGCCTGCCGCACCGTGCGCCACATGGCCTGCGGGCTCGCGGCACTGGGCCTGCAGCGCGGCCAGAACCTGGCATTGATCAGCGACAACCGCCCGCACCTCTACATGGGCTTCCTGGCCGCGCAGTCGCTGGGCGCCGTGCCCGTGCCGCTGTACCAGGATGCCGTGGCGGCCGAGATGGGCTTTGTGATGCAGGACGCCGAGATCGCCTTCGCGTTCGCCGAGAACCAGGAGCAGGTCGACAAACTGCTCGAGGTGCGCGAAAGCGTGCCGAGCATCCGCCACATCATCTACGACGACCCACGCGGCATGCGCAACTACGACCAGCCGGGGCTCATCAGCGTGGAGCAGCTCATGGCCCAGGGCGAAGCCTGGGACCGCGCCCACCCTGGCACCTGGGACGCCATGGTGGCGGCCGTGAAACCGCAGGACGTGTCGGTCATCCTCTACACCTCGGGCACTACAGGCAAGCCCAAGGGCGTGTGCCAGACGCACGCAAGCTTCGTCGGCTCCGCCCAGGGCGCAGCCGAGGTCGACAGGCTGGGCCCCCAGGACAGCATCATTTCCTACCTGCCCCCCGCCTGGGTGGGCGACCACCTGTTCTCGCTCGCACAGTGGATGGTGGCGGGCTACACGATCAATTGCCCCGAGTCGTCAAGCACCGTGAGCATCGACCTGCGCGAGATCGGCCCGAGCTACTACTTCGCACCGCCGCGCGTTTTCGAGGGCATGCTGACCTCGATCTCCATCCGCATGGAAGATGCCGCGCCCATCAAGCGCTGGCTCTACGAGAAGTGCATGGAGCTCGCGCGCCGCGTGGGTTCCGACATCCTCGACGGCAAGGACGTGGGCCTGCTGGACCGGCTCAAGTACAAGCTGGGCGACCTGATGATCTACGGCCCGCTGCGCAACGCCATGGGCCTGTCGCGCATCCGCGTGGCCTACACGGCGGGCGCGGCCATCGGACCCGACCTATTCCGTTTCTTCCGCTCGATCGGCATCAACCTCAAGCAGTTCTACGGCCAGACCGAAACCTGCGCCTACGTGTGCCTGCAACGCGACGGCCAGGTCAAGCTCAACTGCGTGGGCCAGGCCGCACCCGGCATCGAGCTCAAGATCGCCGACAACGGCGAGGTGCTGGTCAAGGGCGTGTCGGTGCTCAAG
>JAYSFC010000129.1:0-9850 GCA_041913505.1 Acidovorax sp. | reverse complement strand
TCCAATGCCAGTTTACAGCATGACCGGATACGCCAGCGCCCAGCATGGCGCGTCCGCGGAGGGCGCCGACGGCCCCGCGCGTGCCCATCGGCTGGGGCTGGAGATCCGCTCCGTCAACAGCCGTTTTCTGGACCTGTCCTTCCGCTTGCCCGACGAATTGCGCGCCCTCGAACCCGCGTTGCGCGCCCTGCTCACCGCCAAGCTCAAGCGAGGCAAGGTCGAGTTGCGCGCCGCCCTCGAAAGCGAGGATGCGGGCACTCTGCCCGACCCGGCACCGCGCCTGCTGCAGCGCCTCAATGGGCTGCAGGACGCCGTGAGGGCCTGGCTGCCCCAGGCCGCCCCGCTGAGCGTGGCCGATGCCCTGCGCCTGTGCGCCACGGCCGGCACTCCCTCAGGCCAGGACTGGAGCGACATCGCCCCGGCCTTGGCCGAGCAGGCCTTGAGCGACCTGCTTGCGGCCCGTGCCCGCGAGGGCAAGCGCCTGGCCAGCATGCTGCAGGACCGGCTGGCCCAGCTGCGCGCCCTGGCCCAGCAGGCCGAGCCCCTGGTGCCGCAACTCGTGGAGCAGCAACGCCAGCGCTTCGTGGAGCGCTGGAAAGACGCCATGGCCCTGGCCGACGGCAATGTCGCCCCCGAGGCAGCGCAGGACCGCGCACTGACCGAGGCCACGGCCTTTGCGATCCGCATCGACGTGGCCGAGGAAATCACACGCCTGTCCTCGCACCTCGACGAGATCGAGCGCCTGCTGCACAAGGGCGGCGAGATCGGCAAGCGCCTCGACTTCCTGATTCAGGAACTGCACCGCGAGGCCAACACCCTGGGCTCGAAATCGGCAGCGCTCGAGCTCACGCGCATCAGCGTGGACATGAAGGTGCTGATCGAGCAGATGCGCGAGCAGGTACAGAACATCGAGTGATAATCCTGTTTTGATAGCAATCGGAGTACAGTCAGCATGGACTACCCTGGAAATCTATTCGTAGTCTCGGCCCCCAGCGGTGCGGGGAAGTCCACGCTCGTGAAGGCCCTGCTCGAACTCGACTCGCAGGCCCATCGCTCCATCTCCCACACCACGCGCGCGCCCCGCGGCCAGGAAAAGCACGGCCGCGAGTACTTTTTCGCTTCCGAGCAGGAGTTCGACGCCATGGTGGCGAACAACGCGTTCGTGGAATGGGCCCACGTGCACGGCAACCGCTACGGAACGTCCAAGAAGGCCATCGAGGAGCGCATCTCCCAAGGCGCGGACATCGTGCTCGAGATCGACTTCCAGGGGGCGCTGCAGATCAAGCAGGCCTTTGCCAACGCGGTGCTGGTTTTTATCCTGCCGCCGAGCTGGGAGGAGCTGCGCTCGCGCCTGGAGCGCCGCGGCGAGGACTCGGCCGAGGTCATCGAGAAGCGCCTGCAGAACGCCGCCCACGAGATGGCCCAGGTGCAGAAATTCGACTTCGTTATAATCAACGAATTGTTCGAGCGCGCGCTTTTCGACCTGAAAGCCATCGTGCACGCCCAGCGCCTGAAGTTTGCGGCCCAGCGCCGCGCCCGGGCCAGCACCTTCGAGTCGCTCAATATCACCTGATTCCTTCGGAGAACCCTGATGGCACGCATCACCGTTGAAGACTGCCTGGAGCAGATTCCCAACCGCTTCCAACTCGTGCTGGCCGCCACCTACCGCGCACGCATGCTGAGCCAGGGCCACGCTCCCAAGATCGAGAGCCGCAACAAGCCCGCCGTCACGGCGCTGCGCGAGATCGCCGAAGGCAAGATCGGGCTGGAAATGCTCAAGAAGGTTCCCGGCTGAATCCCGGGCTCCCGCCAGCCCATAAAAAGCACCGCCCTGCGGTGCTTTTTTTTACCCCGCCCCGCCAACCCTCGCTCCGCGCTACATTAAACCCATGAACGCGGTTCTGAATACGCTTCCTGCCACCGACACCCACCCCGGCAACGCCCCGGGTGCGGCCAGTGCATCGGTTGCGGCCGCCAACGCCGCTGCGGCCAGCTTTGCTGCGCTCACGGAGAGCCTGAACTACCTGGACGCTGCGAGCATTGAGCAGGTACGCCAGGCCTACCGCTATGCCGACGAGGCCCACCTGGGCCAGCTACGCAACAGCGGCGAGCCCTACATTACCCACCCCATCGCCGTGGCTGCGCAATGCGCAACCTGGAAGCTCGATGCCCAGGCCCTCATGGCCGCCCTGCTGCACGACGCGATGGAAGACTGCGGCGTCACCAAGTCGGATCTCATCGACCGCTTTGGCGCGCCGGTGGCCGAACTGGTGGACGGCCTCACCAAGCTCGACAAGCTGCAGTTCAACACGCGCGAGGAAAACCAGGCCGAGTCGTTTCGCAAGATGCTGCTGGCCATGGCACGCGACGTGCGCGTCATCCTCATCAAGCTGGCCGACCGCACGCACAACATGCGCACGCTGTCGGACATGCCGCGCAGCAAGTGGGCGCGCATCTCGTCCGAAACGCTCGAGATCTACGCCCCCATCGCCCACCGCCTGGGCCTGAACCAGACTTACCGCGAGCTGCAGGACCTGGCCTTCCGCCACCTGCACCCCTGGCGCTACGCCACGCTGGCCAAGGCGGTGAACAAATCCCGCAATCGCCGGCGCGACCTGATCCAGAAAGTACAGACCGAGGTGGATTCCGCCTTCGCCCGCCTGGGCATGAAAGTGCGCCTCGCAGGGCGCGAGAAAACGCTGTACGCCGTCTACCAGAAGATGCACACCAAGCACCTGAGCTTCGCGCAGGTGACCGACATCTACGGCTTCCGCGTCATTGTGCCCACGGTGACGGACTGCTACACAGCCCTGGGCGTGCTGCACCAGATGTACAAGCCGGTGCCCGGCAAGTTCAAGGACCACATCGCGATCGCCAAGCTCAACGGCTACCAATCGCTGCACACCACGCTGGTGGGCCCTTCGGGCATCAACATCGAGTTCCAGATGCGCACCGAGGAGATGCACGTGGTGGCCGAAGCCGGCGTGGCCGCGCATTGGCTCTACAAGGCACAGGATGCCGACGGCACCGCGGCCGAGCGCCTGGGTACCAAATGGCTGCAGTCCCTGCTCGATATCCAGAACGAAACCCGCGACGCAGCCGAGTTCTGGGACCACGTAAAAGTGGACCTGTTCCCCGATGCGGTCTACGTATTCACACCCAAGAGCCAGATCATGGCGCTACCGCGTGGCGCCACCGTGGTCGACTTCGCCTACGCCATTCACAGCAACGTGGGCGACCGCACCACAGCCGCCAAGATCAACAACGAGCAGGTGCCACTGCGCACCGAGCTCAAGAACGGTGACGTGGTCGAGATCATCACCGCGCCCGTGTCCGCACCCAATCCCGCATGGCTGGGCTTTGTGCGCACGGGGCGCGCGCGCTCCAAGATCCGCCACTACCTCAAAACCCAGGCGCAAAGCGAGTCCGCAGGCCTGGGCGAGAAGCTGCTGGCCCAGGCCCTGCGCGCCGAAGGCATCGAGCAATTGCCCCCCAGCGATGCGGAGAACCAGGCACTGTGGGACAAGCTGCTGCGCTTCACGGGCAACCGCACGCGCGCCGAGCTCATGACCGACATCGGCCTGGGCAAGCGCATCGCCAGCATCGTTGCCAAGCGGCTCATGGTTTTGCTGACGGAACATGGCCACCGACCCAACGCAGTGCTCATGACACGCGAGCGCTACACCTCGCACGAGAGCGTGTCCCAAGGCGCCGTGACGCTTGATGGCAGCGAGAACGCCTCCGTGAAATACGCCCCCTGCTGCCGCCCCGTGCCCGGCGACCCCATCGTCGGCTACCTGGGCCGGGGCGAGGGCCTGGTGGTGCACCGCACGCAATGCAACGTCGCCAAGCGCCTGCAACACAAAGACAGCGAACGCTTCATCGCCGTGGATTGGAGCGACGAACCGACGCGCTCGTTCGAAACCGGCATCGTCGTCACGGTGAACAACGGCAAGGGCGTGCTGGCGCGCGTGGCCTCCGAACTCGCCAGTTCCGAAGCCGATATCGTGCACGTCGACATGGACGATGAAACCTCCATGGACACGGCCGACCTGCGCTTCATCGTCGCCGCGCGCGACCAAGCCCACCTCGAGGCTGCGCTGCGCAACCTGCGCCGCACACAAGCTGTGTTGCGCGCAGAGCGCATCCTGCCCCAATAAGCTGCGGGCCTGCGTCAGGCCTTCGACGGATAGCGCACTGCAACGATCTCAAGGGAGCGCACGCCGCCCGGCGTGGACAGCTGCACCTCATCGCCCTCGCGGGCCTTGAGCAGAGCGCGCGCCACGGGTGACACCCAGCTGACCTGGCCCTCGGCGCTGTTAGCCTCGTCGATACCCATGATCGTCACCGTGCGCTCCGCGCCTTCATCGTCCGCATAGGTCACGGTGGCCCCGAAAAATACCTGATCGCTGCCCTCATGTAGCGCCGGATCGACCACCTCGGCAATCTCCAGGCGCTTGGTCAGAAACCGGATACGCCGGTCAATCTCGCGCAGGCGCTTCTTGCCGTACAAATAGTCGCCGTTCTCGGAGCGGTCCCCATTGCTCGCAGCCCAGTGGACGACCTCGACGATCTTCGGGCGCTCGTTGTCGATCAGGTCGAGCAACTCGCCACGCAGACGGGCATAGCCCTGTGGCGTGATGTAGTTCTTGCTACCTGCGGGGATGGGGGGCAGCGCCACCTCATCGCCATCATCGCTGTCCATTTCCTTGGTAAAGGCTTTGCTCATGGCGATATTTTCGCGCGAGAACACCAACGAAAAAGCCCTGGAACCTTGCAGTTCCAGGGCTTACCGTTTGGTGCGGCTGGCAGGAATCGAACCCACGACCCCTTGGTTCGTAGCCAAGTACTCTATCCAGCTGAGCTACAGCCGCTAAGCTTTGAATTATAGCATGAATTTTCGATACTTCTTAAATTCTTGCCATTTCTTTGGATTCTTGCTTTGCAAGGCACCGAAGATATCAAGCGAAGCCGAGATTGTAATGCAGTTTTTACCGCTCACAAAAAACCCGCACACTTTTTTGAATTGCAAAAATGCGAACCGATGTGCCGCCGGACAGGATGGCACACCATCCATTCACACATGCATTGGTAGGGCGTGCTGGACTCGAACCAGCGACCAAAGGATTATGAGTCCTCTGCTCTAACCAACTGAGCTAACGCCCCTCACGCCACATCACTGAGGGGTGGCGCAAAGCGGCCTATTGTATGTGCTAGCGCCGGTGGCTCAGAGCGTTGGTGACGAGCTTGGAGGTGATGTCCACGATCTGGATCATCCGGTCGTACGGCATGCGCGTGGGGCCGATGACCCCCAGTGTGCCGACGACCTGTCCATCGACTTCGTATGGCGCGCTTACGATCGAGAGATCCTCGAAAGGAACCACCTGGCTCTCGCCGCCGATGAAAATGCGCACACCTTCAGCCTGGCTGGAGATGTCGAGCAAGCGCAGGATCTGCGTCTTCTGCTCGAACAGATCGAAGGCCCGGCGCAAGTTGCTCATATCGCCCGAGAAGTCGCTCACGGCCAGCAGGTTGCGTTCGCCCGAAATCACCACCTCGTCCTGCGCTTGCGAAAGCGCCTCGGAACCCACGTTCACAGCCGCCTGCATGAGGGCCGCGATCTCGCCGCGCAGCCGCTCGACCTCGGACTTCAGCCGCTCGCGCACCTGCTCCATGGCCAGACCCGCATAGTGGGTGTTGAGGAAATTGGCCACCTCGACCAATTGCGATGCCGAATAGTCCGCATCGGTAAAAATGACGCGGTTCTGCACATCCCCTTCGGGCGAGACGATGATGACCAGCAGGCGTCGCTCGGACAACCGCAGGAACTCGATGTGCCTAAACACCGAGGTGCGCCGCGGCGCCATGACCACGCCCACGAACTGCGAAAGGTTCGACAGCAGATGGGCCGCATTGGCAATGACCTTCTGCGGCTGCTCGGGCATCAGCTCGGGCGGCACTAGTTGGTTGCGCTGCACCGTGAGCATGGTGTCGACAAACAGCCGATAGCCCTTGGCCGTAGGCACCCGCCCCGCCGACGTGTGGGGACTTGCAATGAGCCCCAGGTCTTCCAGATCCGCCATCACGTTCCGGATGGTGGCAGGCGATAGCTCCAGGCCCGAAGCCCTCGACAAGGTGCGCGAGCCCACAGGCTGACCATCCGCTATATAGCGTTCGACAAGCGCTTTGAGCAACAACTTGGCACGGTCATCAAGCATGTCTTGATTTTACTTATCAAGAGCCTTGGGCTTCGCCTTCAGCTTCCACCAGCGCCCACGGCCCTCGTACCTGTGTATGTGATCCCGCAGGCAACTCAACGAAACGCCCAACATTTCCGCCAACACCGGCTGCGTGTACCAGCCACCGCGCCACGCCTTCACCGCCTCGGCCACCTCCTCATCGGATAGCGCCCTCTTCTTACCCCAGGTCTTCCCCGCGGCCCTGGCAGCACGCATGCCAGCTAGGCAGCGCTCACGGATCAACTCCCGCTCAAACTCTGCAAACGCGCTCAGCATGTGCAAGAACATGCGGCCTTGTGGCGTGTCGGTCTCTATGGCCTCGGTCAACGACCGAAAGCCGACACCGCGCGATTTGAGAACGTCGAACACCTTCATGAAATGGGACATGGAACGGGCCAAACGATCCAGCTTGTAGACCACAAGAACGTCGCCCGGCTGTAGCTGGCGCAGCAGTTTGTCAAGCTCAGGGCGCACTTTGATCGCAGAGCGCTTTTCTTCAAAAATGCACTCGATCCCGGCCCGCTTGAATGCGGCAACCTGTACCGCTGTGTTTTGTTCTGTAGTCGACACGCGGGCATAACCAATCAATGCCATGCATCCCCTCCTGGGCCGCGAATATAAGTGTTTCCACCTATTTGTAACAAAACACACGAAGAACGGTCGAATCAAGCCGAAGAGCGGTCGCACCCAGAACGCGCAGCCTAAAAAGCTCAGAATTCAGCACAAGGTCAGTGCACCATGGCAACAGGCCCGAGCCGCACGAACCGCCACCATGGGGTTTGTCACCCCATACCCCGACCCCACCACTACGACACAAGGTCTCCGTTCCCGGGGCCCCAGCTGTACCCCGGGATTGGGAGGCATTCGCTACCATGCGAGCCGAAGATTCACAACAAGGGAAGCACATGGGAGCCGCACTCGCATTCGGCCTGCTGATGCCAATCGTCGTATCGATCATCGGGCTATTGATCACGTATCTTGTCCTTTACAACGCAATCAAAGCGGGCGTGGCCGCTGGCATATCGACCGCGCGAATCCGGCTACCCCAAGCACCACAGCCGCAAGCCACATCGCCAGGGAACGCACCTGCGGGATTTCGCTGGGTGCTGGTCCCCGATGACGCCATGCCACACGCAGCAGCGCCCGTGAAGATGCCAGACATGCGAGCGGACTAGTTCAAGCTCGAACGAACCTGAGCATTACGCACCGCGAGACCCTGAGACCACTCGGAACCAGGTTGCGGGGGCGGCAACGAAACAGCACCAGGGACAACGACCGCAGGAGAGGCACCAGCCGCAGGCACGGGCACGGGCACGGGCACGGGATACGCACGATGGTCAATCACGTTGCGACCGTCATCCGGGTAGCGCCCACGATGCGCACCCACATCCCGCCGCTCACGATCCTGCGGCCAATCCACAAAGAACCCGTTCTTCACGACCTGCAAACAGGTCTCTTTCGACATGTGCAGGTAGGTGCCTTGCTGGCTATAGCAATCGCAACGAGGACCCATGCTCACACACGCCGCAGGGTATGGAGCAATCGATGGCTTCGTGACCTCATCGTAAGCAGGAGCCGTATGCGGGAAATCCGTGATCCGGGGCCGACGCGCATTGATGTAATCCGCCGTAGAGACCTTTTGAACCGGACCCACCTCAGCCACGGCCCCGGCCTGCGTGGCAGGTTTCGCACCCGCTTTCTTTCCGGCATCGGTCTTACTGCCCAGCATCGACCACGCGAAGCCAACGACGAGAACCAGAGCAACGACGAGCAGAGGCAGCGCGATCAACCGCAGCGGCAACCGCTTTTTACCCGTGTGCAAGCTGGCCGACCGATACCACCCATAGACCTCTTTCGGATACGCAACCATCGTGATCTGCGCATCCTTGCCAGAGCCAGACTTCTCGCAGTTTGGATTGACAGCAGGCCACTCAAGGCACGACACCATATCGACGCCAAACGAGCGCTTCAAATGCCGATGCCAGCCGGGCGGGCCGATGAGCCGACGCACGAAGCTATCGATGTTCTGTGGATGCTGCGTGATGAGGTAGAAGTCAAAACCGCGCCGACGATGCTCAGCAAGCATCTTCACGTGGTCGGGGGGCGTGCTGCTGGGCGGGCGCAGCGGGAAATCGTTGTGGCACTCATCAATCAGGAAGATGGTCCCGTCGGGCTCTTCCTGCCAATTTTTCATGTCGATCTTTTTCCAGCTCGACAGCTCGCCACCTTCGACCGCATCAAAACGCCCGTTGTGGGCCACAGGCCGCGTTTCCTTGAGCTGTCGCTCACGGACCCACTTCAACGTGTTGAGAGTCTTGCCCGCGCCGTTGGCGCCCGTAATCAAGTACAGCATGGCTTACTTCTTCTTAAAACGCTTCACCGCGCCATCCATGCCGGACAGGCCCATGCGCACCGCAACTGCCGACGTGATGATGCTGAAAGCCACACCGACTTTCATGTACGACAACAAGCCCACCATTTCCGCAGGCAAGCCCGCGAAGGCCATGAGCGCCTCGGACTTGAGACGATCCAGCACGGATGAAACGCCCGTGTACGTCACGACAGCGATGCCCGCCGAAACGAAGACCTGAGCAACCACTCCACCGATGATGTTGAGGAAGGCCCCCCATAGCATTGCAATGAATGCAGGCATGACTTACTCCTTAGCACCCGACACGATTCGGAACGCAACCAAGCTGGCAACCGCTACCAGCGCGATACCCAAATACCCGAGCACCGGGCATGCAGAACTAAAAGGAACAATGACCTCGAAACCGTGCACATTCACCGTGAGGTCAGAGACACACGCACCCGCGCCGAGAACGTTATCTGTACTCAGGCGCGAAGCAAGATCAACGGTTTCATTGCCAGGAAGATCCGACGTCGCATCACGATTCTTGTCTTTGGCCGCCTCAGCTTTGTAGGCGCGCGATTCGGCGGTTTCATCATCGAAGAACTTGCACGCACGCACATGCTGTTCCTTCGCAATCGCGCACTGAATCGCGTCACCGTCGCACGTGAAACCGCCAGCGCAGGAACCACCAAAGGCCCCCTTTTTGCAGATAGGAGAGTCCGGGTTTTCTTTGCAGAAGCCATCGCCATTTTTGCCGCCGCCACCCTTGCCGCCCTGGCCCTTGCTCGCGCCGCTGTCATCTTCTTTGCGACCGCAGATGGACGACTCCGG
Organism: Acidovorax sp.; assembly: GCA_041913505.1. GTDB lineage: Bacteria > Pseudomonadota > Gammaproteobacteria > Burkholderiales > Burkholderiaceae_C > JAYSFC01. The sequence goes on along the minus strand of JAYSFC010000129.1, from coordinate 427 downwards.
ATTGCGAGCGCAGTAGCCCTGCCGGTTGACAGAGCCCTCATCGGTCGTTGTCACGGTCGTGGTAACCGTGCCGTCAGGCTTTTTCGTTGTCTTGGTTTCCTTGACCGTGCATTGATCGCCGTGGCACGAGACCTCAGTCTTGACGTCACTCTCATTCCCATCGGCATCGCGCACGCGGGTCCAATCGACACCGTTTGTGTCGCCGGTCCAAGCCTCAACGCACAGATCCACGCCGTTGACCGTGCCCTTGTAACCGTTGCGGCAATCGTCAGGCGGTGGCGACTCTTTTGGCGGATTCGGATCATCGAGATTGCAGACCAGGGAACCGCCGACGGAAGCCTTATCAGATTCGTCGTAAGCAATGCTCCAGCCATTAGGGCAATGCTGAAAAAGTCTCCGCTGCTGCTCCAGCCTGGGTAAATTACTG
>JAYSFC010000128.1:0-10299 GCA_041913505.1 Acidovorax sp. | reverse complement strand
AGAACCAGATGGAACTGGCCCGCCAGACCATCCTGATCCGCGAACTGTTCGCCGACTACCAGAAGAAGAACCCCGTTTCCGACGCTGAGATCCAGGCCGAATACGACAAGTTCGCCGCTGCCAACAACGGCAAGGAATACAAGGCCAGCCACATCCTGGTGGAAAAGGAAGACGAGGCCAAGGCCATCATCGCCTCCATCAAGAAGGGCTCTAAGTTCGAAGACATCGCCAAGAAGAAGTCCAAGGACCCCGGATCCGGCGCCCGCGGCGGTGACCTCGACTGGGCCAACCCCAGCAGCTACGTGAGCGAGTTCACCGAAGCGCTGGTCAAGCTCAACAAGGGCCAGATGACCGACAAGCCCGTGAAGAGCCAGTTCGGCTGGCACATCATCCGCCTGGATGACGTGCGCCAAGCCCAGCTGCCCAAGCTCGACGAGGTCAAGCCCCAGATCGCGCAGCAGCTGCAGCAGCAGAAGCTCGCCAAGTTCCAGGAAGAACTGCGCACCAAGGCCAAGGTCGAGTAATCGCGCCCTGCCCTTCACACACACAACGCGGCCGAGGCCGCGTTGTGCGTTTCAGGTGCCGGAAATCGAGTGCCCCAGCAGCCACGCCACCAGCATGAGTGCGCCGATCATCACGGGCTGGTGCAACAGGTAGTAGCTCAGGCTCCAGCGCCCCAGCACCGCAAGCCAGCGCCCTGGCGCCGGCAGCTCTGCCGCCAGACGCGCCCGGCCTTGGCGCAGCAGCCATTGCCCGGCCGCCACACCCCACCACATCACACCCAGCCAGGGAAACACGGGAACATAGTCCTCGGTGAACGGCTTGCGCGTGATGAGGCCCAGCCAGTTGAGCCATCGGCCATTGAACACTTCTGCCGCCCCAGCCCAGGGGCCCGTGAGCGCGGCCGCCATGGCCCAAGGCAGCGATACCGCCACGGCCCCCGCGAGCCACAGCCACGCCCCCCAGCCCGCCGTGAGCCGCGCCGCCACCAGCATCACCGCCATGCCGTGCAACACCCCGAAATAGATGAAGCTGTGGGGAAACATCAAGTACGACCCGGCGCTCACCAGGAGCGCTGCCCCTGCGATCTGTAGCCAGCGCCGGCCAAACCGCGCCCACCCCTGTGCCTGATCCAGCGCAATGGCCTGCCCCAGCCCCGCGCAGAACAGGAACAGGCTCACGATGGCCGTGCGCTGCTGCGTCCAGAACGGATCGCCACGAAAATCCTGCGGCCAGAAGCCGAAATGGCTCAGGTCGAAGCAGAAGTGAAACACCGTCATCCACACCATGGCGAGGCCGCGCAAGGCGTCCACGCTGTCATAGCGGGGGGATCGGAATCGGGCGGAAGCGGGGTAGGCGGGCACGGTCGATTGGGAAAAGGCTGACCCCGGAATGGTAAAGCGCCCGCTGGACGTTTCGCCATGCGGCCCACCCAACAAAAAAGGGTGCACCTCACGGTGCACCCTTTTTGATTCAATGGTCGGAGCGGCGGGATTCGAACTCGCGACCCTCTGCTCCCAAAGCAGATGCGCTACCAGGCTGCGCTACGCTCCGACAACTAGCATTCTACCCTGCGCTCAGCCCCATTCGGGCTTCGATGGGAACATTTGCGCAGGTTTGCCAATAACTGCTCGGCGCAGCTCAGCGCGACGGTGTGCCCGAGGGGCCCGGGCCACGGCCAGCGAGGTGGCGGAACGTGATGCGGCCCTTGGTCAGATCGTAGGGCGACATCTCCAGCGAAACCTTGTCGCCGGCCAGGATGCGGATGTGGTGCTTGCGCATCTTGCCGCCGGTATAGGCAATCAGCTGGTGACCGTTGTCCAGCGTTACGCGAAAGCGCGAATCGGGCAGGACTTCCGTGACGGAGCCCTGCATTTCGATCAGTTCTTCTTTGGCCATTTCAATCTCTCAATACAAATATTCGGGTCTCGGCGGCGCCTGTTCAGCCGGGCGCCCGCAACGGCCGGTGCCGTCCTGAAAAAGGACTCGGAGCACGGTGCGTGCGGGCGGTGGGAGTCGCTGCACCCGGGGCGCAGATCAGACGAAGGCCAGGGGAGACGGCTTCAGTGGACAGGCAAGGCGCTGTGCATGAGCCTGTCAATTGTATCGCGTTACGCCCGATGCTGCCTACTTCGAAGCCTGCACGGCCTTGGCCAGGGCACGCACCAGATCGGTCTGCGTGATGATGCCCACGAGGCGCTGCCCGCCGTCCACGATGGGAATGTGATGGTGCCCCCCCTGGGAGAACAGCGGCACGAGGTCCATCACATGCTGGTCGATGCGCCCCACCTGCACCGGCTGGGACATGATGCCGCCCACCTCGCTGGGCTGGCCGCTGCGCCCCATCACCAGGGTGCGCAGGCGCTGGCCCAGGCCCTCGTGTACGTCCAGATTCACAAGCCGCATGAAATCGGCCACGGTGACGATGCCCACGACCAGGCGCCCGCCGTCCACCACCGGCAAGGCCTTGATCTGCTCGCGGCGCATGAGCGCCCAGGCCTCCTTGAGCGCCACATTGGCTTCAACGGCAAACGGCGGCCTGGACATGATGTCGGCGCAGCGCAGCTCGCCCAGCGTGCGCTGGAAAGCCGCGCGGCCCACCTGGTGCAAAAGCCCTTCGAGGTCGGCGCGGCTGATATCCAGCACCTGGTTGTAGTGCGACAGAGCCGCGTCGATATCGGCAGCGGTAAAGCCCTCCGCCGCGCCGGGCGCAGCCTGCACGCGTTGCGGATGCGGATAGCTCCTGCCCGTGAGCGTGTTGTAGGCCACTCCCGCGGCCAGCAGAACCAGCACGTTGAACAGCACCGGAAAAACCGCCAGATGCACGCCATCACTGTGGTTGAGCACGACGAACAACGCCATGGAGACTCCCGGCGGATGCAGGCAGCGCAGCGGCAGCATGAGCGCGATCGAGAGCCCCACCGCCAGCGCGCTGCCCCAGACCGCGTCGGGCATGACGAGCGCGCACAAGGCTCCCACCACGGCCGACAACATGCTGCCCGCGAGCACAGGCCAGGGCTGGGCCAGGGGGCTTGACGGCATGCCGAACACCAGCACCGCGCTGGCTCCGAGCGAGGCGATCATCCAGGGCCCCGGCAACCCCAGCGCCTGCGACCACCAGCGGCTCAACAGCGCCGTGAGCAGGACGCCAAGCACCACGCCCCCCACCATGCGCAAACGCTCGCGGCGATCGATTCCCAGCGGGGTGGGCCAGAAGTTGCGGAGCCAGCGGCGGCGCGCCGCAGTGGAGGAAAGGTTAGGGAATTCGGAAGATGGCATCGACTCGACAGCGGCAATTGCGCCATGCCCACTGCAGGGGCGCGCAATTCGGATGGCTGCGCATTGTGCCTTGCCTGCCATGCCCCCGGAGCGCGCCTGGGCGCTCGGCGCGCCGCAGGCGCATTCCACCATATCCCCTTGCGCATCGGGTACGCTCGCACAGCACGCCGATAGAATGGCGCGCGCCCTCCACCCTCTTGCCCCCATACCGCGGCCCGCGCCGCTTCACCGCCCGTGTCCGACCGCCTCGCCGTTCTTCCGCAGTACCTCCTGCCCAAGCAGGCCCTCACCACCCTCATGGGGCGCCTGGCCAGCGTGCGCGGGGGCCGCTGGACTACAGCCGTGATCCGCCGCTTCATCGCGCGCTATGGCGTGGACATGGCCGAGGCCGCCAACCCCGACCCGGCCGCCTACACCACGTTCAACGACTTCTTCACGCGTGCGCTGCGTCCTGGAGCACGGCCTCTGGCCGCAGCGGACCTGGTGTGCCCCGTGGATGGCGCCGTGAGCCAGCTCGGCCCCATCAAGCGGGACCAGATCTTCCAGGCCAAGGGCCACCACTATTCCACCACCGCGCTGCTCGGGGGCGACGCACAACTTGCGGCGCAGTTCCAGGACGGCCACTTTGCCACCATCTACCTGAGCCCGCGCGACTACCACCGCATCCACATGCCCTGCACGGGCCGGCTGCGGCGCATGGTGCATGTGCCGGGCGACCTGTTCTCGGTGAACCCGACCACCGCGCGCGGCGTGCCCGGCCTGTTCGCGCGCAACGAGCGCGTGGTCTGCGTGTTCGATTCGCCGCAAGGGCCTTTCGTGATGGTGCTCGTGGGTGCCACCATCGTGGGCAGCATGGCCACCGTGTGGCACGGCCAGGTCAACCCGCCGCGCACGGGCCGGCTGCGCACCTGGGACTACACCGAGCGCGCCATCACGCTGCGCCAGGGTGACGAGATGGGCCGCTTCCTGCTTGGCTCCACCGTGGTACTGCTGTTTCCCCAAGGCCCCCTGCGCTTCAACGAGGCCTGGGGCCCGGCCCACCCCGTACGCCTGGGGCAGAGCATGGCCTTCCGCCCGGCGCCAGCGCCCAGCACGGACTTCCGGCCGCCAGCCGCCCCCGACGCGCAATAGCGGGGGAACGCCCGCACGGCCCCGCCCCAGCGGGTGCCGGGGCATGGCTCAGTACAGCAGAGGATCAGGCCGCCGCACGGTGGAGAACAGCGTGGGCTCGAGTTCGAGCTGGTCGGGCCGCACAGGGGCCTCATGGCCCACGAGGTGTACCGCCAGCAGCTGCCGCCGCACCACGATGTGGCTCACGGTCTCATGGCGTCCGCTGAAGCGCACGCGCGTGCCGGGCCGAAAGAGCGGCATGCGGAACACGCCGCCTTCATTGGCGTGCTGAACAGGCATGTTGCCTTCAGCAAGGCTGCCGGATTGCATTTCGCTCATACGCACATGCTATCGCAACCGGTGGCCTATTGCATGACGAACGGCCTATGCAATGGCATCCCCGGTTGCTCAGGCCCGGGCGCGGGCCCGCGCGAATGCCAGCGCGGCCTCGACCATGCGGCGCAGGTGTGGCTGGATGCCGGCCGCCACCTCAGGCAGGTAGTCGAACGGCATCGCCTCCTGCATGTAGCTGCACTGCGTCATCTCGAGTTGCACGGCATGCACATTGTCTGCCGGGCAACCGTAGTGGCGCGTGATGTGGCCGCCCTTGAAGCGGCCGTTGAGTACCGCCGTGTAGCCCGTGGCGGCCTTGCCGATGGCGAGCAGTTCCTCGGCCAGGGCCGGGGCGCAGCTTGCGCCGTCGGCCGTGCCCAGGTTCAGGTCGGGCAGCTTGCCCTCGAAGAAGCGTGGCAGCACCGAGCGGATCGAGTGCGCATCCCACAACACAGCTACGCCGTGCGCGGCACGAATGCGGTCGAGCTCTGCGCGCAGCTGCGCGTGGTACGGGGCCCACACGGCATCGCGGCGCCGCGCCACCTCGGCAGCGTCGGGCACATCGGCCGCATCAGCGTAGATCGGCGTGTCGTCAAAGGTGTCCACCGGGCACAGGCCCGTCACGCTCTGGCCGGGGTAGAGGCTGGCGCCGTCGGGCGGGCGGTTCAGGTCCACCACGTAGCGCGAGTGCGTGGCCACGAGGATCGAGGCGCCCAGCTCACGGGCAAAGCCGTAGAGGCGCTCCAGGTGCCAGTCGGTATCTGGAACGTGGCGCGCCTCGCCGGTGAAGCGCGCGACGATGGCGGGCGGCACGTGCGTGCCCACATGGGGCATGGAGATCAGCAGCGGCGCTGTGCCCTGGTGGAACGTGAACGGCGGGGGAGCGGTATCGGTCATGGCGTGAGTCTACGGGTGTCGATGGAACAGTCAGGGAGCGATGGTGGCGGCACGCGCGGCTACGAAGGCCTGGGCGGCGCTGTCGTGCAGCGCATGGCGCCCAGCCGCCACGCACTGCGTGCCGCCCACCCACAGGCTGTGCAGCGCGCTGGTGCGGTGGCTGCCGAACACATGGGCCGAGAGCATGGCCTCGACCGGCAGGCCAGCGAGCGCCACATGGCCGGCGTCGAGCACGGCAAAGTCAGCCTGCTGGCCCACGGCCAGCCCCGCCACGGGGCGGCCCGCAGCCTGCGCGCCGCCCTGCACGGCGGCCTGCCACATGGCGGTGCCGACCTGCGGCTGCCCCGCGGCCGCCAGCACATTGCGCTGGCGCAGCGACAGGCGCTGGCTGTATTCGAGCATCAGCAGTTCCTCGGCCGCGTTCACGCAGGCATGGCTGTCCGAGCCCACGCCCCAGGCACCGCCGTGGCGCTGCCACAGCGGCATATCGAAGATGCCGTCGCCCAGGTTGGCCTCGGTCGTGGGGCAGATACCGGCCACGGCGCCCGTGCGGGCGGCGCCCGCGTACTCCTCGGGCGTCATGTGCGTGGCGTGCACCAGGCACCAGCGCGCGTCCACGGGCGCGTGGTCGAGCAGCCACTGCACGGGGCGCTGGCCGCTCCAGGCCACGCAGTCCTGAACCTCCTGCATTTGCTCGGCGACGTGGATGTGGATGGGTGCGCGCGCATCGAGCGCCGTGAGCCCCTCCACGGCCAGGCGCAGGCTCTCGGGTGGCACAGCGCGCAGCGAATGCGGCGCCAGGCCCAAACCGGCTCCTTGTGCTTGTGCAGCGGGCACAAGGCGCTCCAATAATGAGAGCATGTTGTCGGTGCTACGGATGAAGCGCGCCTGGTCCGCGCGCGGCGGCTTGGCGCCAAAGCCACTGGTCTGGTAGAGCACGGGCAGCAGCGTGATGCCGATGCCCGCGCGCTGCGCCGCGCGCAGGAGCGCGAGCGAGAGCGCGGCATCATCGGCATAGGGGCGGCCGTCCGGGTCGTGGTGCACGTAGTGGAACTCACAGACCGAGGTGTAGCCCGCCTCGAGCATCTCCACGTAGAGCCAGGTCGCAATGGCCTCGAGCGACTCGGGCGTAATCTGCGCCGCGAAGCGGTACATGAGGTTACGCCAGCTCCAGAAGCTGTCCTGCGCCTCGGCGCGGTACTCGGTCAGGCCTGCGAACGCGCGCTGGAACGCATGCGAGTGCAGGTTGGGCATACCGGGCACCACGGGGCCGGCCGCGCGCGGCGCGGCGCCCGCAGCAGACCCGGCCTCGGCGGACAGCAGCCGCCCCGCGGCATCCCATTGCAGCAGCACATCGCGCGCCCACCCCCCGGGCAGCAGTGCGTGTTCGGCGAACAGGCTTCCCGCCGGCGGGGCATTGGAAACGCAAGAATCGGTGTCGGTCATAGATGGAACAAGGTGAGGAACACGGTGGGCGCTTTGCTCGTGCCGTCTTTCCTGTATAGACAAGTCAGGCGGCCAAAATGCCCGCCAGCGCCCGCGCGAAGCGCTCGTTCTCGGCCTCGGTGCCGATGGAGACGCGGATGAAATGCTCGAAGCCCGGTTCCTTCCAGGGCTTGACGATGAGGCCCTGGGCCAGCAGCGCCTCGTTCACGGGCGCGTTGGGGCGGCCGATGTCGAGGAACAGGAAGTTGGTGGCCGAAGGAGCGATGCGCACGCCTGGCAGCGCCGCCAGCCGCTCGGCCAGCACCCCGCGCAGGCGCACGGTCTCGGCCACGCCGCGCTGCATGAACGCCTCATCGCCCCAGGCCGCGAGCGCCGCGGCCTGCGCCGCATGGTTCACGTTGAAGGGCGTGCGCACGCGGTCGAGCAGTTGCACCAGGGCCGCGTCGCTGGCCAGGCCGTAGCCCACGCGCAGGCCCGCCAGGCCCCAGGCCTTGGAGAAGGTGCGCAGCACGATCCACGGCATGGCGCGGCCGCGCAGCAGGGCCAGCACGTCGGGGTAGCCCTCGGCGTGGCGGGCGTATTCGTAGTAGGCCTCGTCCACCACGAGCAGCGTGTGCGCGGGCGTGGCGGCCAGCAGGCGCTCCATCTCGGCCGCAGTGAACATGCAGCCCACGGGGTTCGACGGGTTGGCCAGCATGGCGATCTTGGGGCCGCGCGCCAGCGCCTCGCACCAGGCGTCCACGTCGAAGCCGAGCTCGGGCGTGAGCGCGAGCAGCTCCACTTGCGCGCCCATCATGCGCGGGTAGATCTCGTGCAGGCCGAAGGCCGGGCGCTGCGTGAGCACGCGGTCGCCCGCCGACAGGAAGGCCTGGCACAGCATCTGCAGGATGTCCTCGGAGCCGTTGCCGATGACGATGGCCTCGGGCGCCACGCCCGTGCGCGCGCCGATGGCTGCGCGCAGCGCGGTGCAGTTGGCGTCGGGGTAGGTGCCCACGCGCGTGGCGAGGCCGGCCAGGGCGCTGGCCACGGCGGGGCTCGCGCCGTAGGGGTTCTCGTTGCTCGCCAGGCGCGCGATCTCGCTCACGCCGTAGCGCGCGCGCACGGCCTCGGACGACAGGCCCGCGTTGTAGGGCGGAAGCGGCGGCACTTCGGGCCGCGCGAGGGCATGGATAGCGTTCATAGATCGAAGACCTTGCCGGGGTTGAGAAGATGGTGTGGATCGAGCGCCTGCTTGATGGCGCGCATGGCGGCCAGTTCGGCCGGCGTGCGGCTGGCGCCGAGGTAGGGCTTCTTGTGCAGGCCGATGCCGTGCTCGGCCGACACGCTGCCGCCGAAAGCCGCGACCTGTTCATAGACCAGGGCCTCGACGGCCGATGCTTTGCCGCCCACCGTGGCGCCGTCGGTCGTGAGGTGCAGGTTGCCGTCGCCCACGTGGCCGAAGAACACCGTGTGGTGGCCCGGCCAGCGCGCCGACAGCGCGGCGCGGCAGGCCTCGGCGAAGCGGCCGATATCGGCCAGGGGCAGGCTCACGTCGAAGTTGATGGGGGGGTGCATGTGCGCGGGCAGCTCGGCCGTGGCCTCGCGGATCTTCCACAGCGCGGCGGCCTGGGCCTGCGACTGGGCGATGGCGGCGTCCAGCGCCTCGCCCGCCTCCAGGGCCTCCCCCAGCGCGGATTCCAGCGCCTCGCGCAGGCCGGCTTCGTCCTGGCCGTCCACGTTCACCAGCACGGCCAGCGGGTGCTGGGCATCGAAGGGCTCGCGCAGACCCTGCCAGGCGAGCGAGGCCGCGATGAAGTCACGCCACATGAGCTCGAAGGCCGAGAGCGCGCCTGGAAAGCGCGCCGACAGCCGCGCGAGCAGCGAGAGCGCCGCATCGAAGCCGGGCAGCGCCACCAGCGCCGTGGCCTTGGCGCGCGGCAGCGGCCGAAGGCGCAGCAGCGCGCGCGTGACCACGCCCAGCGTGCCCTCGGCGCCGATGAACCACTGCTTGAGGTCGTAGCCCGTGTTGTTCTTGATCATGGGCCGCAGCATGGGCAGCACCGTGCCGTCGGCCAGCACCACCTCCAGGCCCAGCACCTGCTCGCGCATCATGCCGAACTGCAGCACCCCGTTGCCGCCCGCGTTGGTGGCAATGGCCCCGCCCACCTGGGCCGAGCCGCGCGCGCCGAAGTCCACGCCGAACTGCAGGCCCGCGGCCAGCGCCGCCTCCTGCACGGCCTGCACCGTGGCGCCCGCCTGTGCTGTGAGCGTGGCGGCGCGCGCATCCACGGATTCGATGGCGTTCATGCGCTCCAGCGACAGGGCCACGCCGCCCGTGCAAGGCACGGCGGCCCCCGCCAGCCCCGTGAGCCCGCCCTGCGGCACCACGGGCACGCGGTGGGCATGGCACAGGCGCAGCAGGGCAGCCACTTCGCCGGTGCTGCGCGGGCGCACCAGCGCCAGCGGCGCCACGGGGGCCGTGCCGCTCCAGTCGGTGTGGTGGCGCGCGGGCACGGCGTCGCCGGACTGCACGCCGTCGGCGCCCAGCGCATCGGCCAGCGCCGCCAGGAAGTCGCTTGGCGCCGCCATGGGCTCAGGCCCCTTTCACGATGCGCCCCTGGCGCACGATGGTGCGCGCCGGGTTGTGGCCGAACCAGTAGGCCAGCTCCGCCGCCTCTCGCACGGACCACAGCACGAAGTTGGCGGGCCGCCCCGCCGCGATGAGGCCATGCGTGTCCTGCAAACCCAGCGCGCGCGCGGCATGCGTGGTGATGCCCGCCAGCGCCTCGGGCACCGTGAGGCGGAACAGCGTGCAGGCCATGTTGGCCATGAGCAGCAAAGAGAGGGCGGGCGAAGTGCCAGGGTTGTGGTCGGTGGACACAGCCATGGGCACGCCCGCTGCACGCAAGGCCTCGATGGGCGGCAGGTGCGTGTCGCGCAGCGTGTAGTAGGCGCCGGGCAGCAGCACGGCCACGGTGCCGGCGGCCTGCATGGCGGCAATGCCATCCTGCGACAGGTGCTCGATGTGGTCGCACGACAGCGCGCCGTAGCGCGCCGCGAGCGCCGCGCCGCCCATGTCGGAGAGCTGCTCGGCGTGCAGCTTGACCGGGATGCCGAGCGCGCGCGCGGCCTGAAAGACCTGCTCGGTCTCGGCCAGCGTGAACGCGATGCGCTCGCAAAATACGTCCACCGCATCCACGAGCCCCTCGGCCGCGAGCGCGGGCAGCATCTCGTGGCAGACCAGGTCGGTGTAGT
>JAYSFC010000127.1:0-10401 GCA_041913505.1 Acidovorax sp. | reverse complement strand
AGGTTACCCATGTCGCATTCCTGGCTCAAGCGATCCGCCCCCCTGACCGTGCTGGCCGCGGCCCTTTTGCTCGCCGCGTGCGCAGCCCCTGCGCCCGCGCCGGAGGCACCTCCCGCGCCCCCTCCTGCCGCAGAGCCGCCTGCGCCGCCACCACCGCCTGCGCCGCCACCCGAAGAGCCTTCGCTCAGCGAGAAGGCTATCGATAGCGGCATCGCTGCCTATTCGCGCGGCGAGTACGGGCTGGCGATCCGGTTGCTCACGCCGCCTTCCACGGATATCGCGCTGGACAAGCCGTTGCGTGTGCGGGCGCTCAAGACGCTGGCTTTCGCGCAGTGCCTGAACAAGGCCGCCACGCAATGCCGCAAGTCGTTTGAGCAAGCCTTCCAGCTAGACCCGGACTTCAGCCTGGCCCCAGCCGAGCGCGGCCATCCGGCCTGGAGCCGGGAGTTCGAGCGCGCGCGCCGCGCCGCCCGGGCAGCGCCCGCCAAATAAGGTCAATAAACGGCACACCATTCACCGCCGCACCAACGCTGGGGGAGGCCAGACACATCCATGCCCACGGTCACGCTTGAGGTCGTCTCGCTGGACGGCGCGCCGCTCCCGGAACCCCTGCGCTGCCGCTTCGAGCCCCCAGGGGGCAACCTGGGGCGCGATGCGGGCAACAGCCTCGTGCTCGAGGACAAGCACCGGCGCGTCTCGCGCCTGCATGCGGCCATCACCTTTCCCGCGGGCGTGCCGACGCTGACCAACGCCAGCACCTCGCTGCCCGTGGTGGTGGGCGAGCGCGAACTGGACTGTGGCCAGACCGTGGCGCTCACCCAGGGCATGTTGTTCGAGATCGGCCCCTTCATGCTGCGCGTGCTGCTGGAGCCTGCGGCGGTAGACCTGCCCGTTGAGGCATCGCCTGCTCCGGCGTCGTTGGCACCACCAGCGCCCGCCGTGCCTTGGGAAGCACCTGCGGCCATGCCGCTGGAGGTCCCCGCGCCGGTTGCGCCAGGCATGGATCCGTTGGCCGATTTACTGGGCGGGGCTGCCGGCGCGGCTTTGGTGCAGGGCCCTACGCCGGGGATGGATCCACCGGCTTGCGCCGGGCCGGCGGCGCCGGTGCCTGCGGCCCCAGCGGCGGGCGTGGTGCCGCCCAACCCGGGGCCTTCTTCGGCGCTGCCGTCAGCGGTCGACCCGTTCGCGGCCTTCTGGCCCGATGCAGGGGGGGGCAGCCCGCCGATCGGTGCGCCCGTGGCCCCTGAGCTCAACGATCCTTTTGCCGCCTTGGGCTTCGGGGCCCCGCCCGTGGCCCCCGCCGCCGTTGAGGCGCCTTCGATGCCGGTGCCCGGCGCTGCCGGAGCGGCTGGCCGTGTATTGATTCCCGAAGACTTCAACCCATTCGAGCTGCCATCGCAAACCCAGCGCAACGCGGCCGACCCCATGGCGAGCTTGCTGCCTCCCGCCACCGCGCCAGCGGGGCAAAGCTTGCAGGCCCCGTCGATCGATACGCTGTTCTCGGGGACGGCGGGAGGGCTGGGGGCCGGTGCGGAGGCCGACCATCTGGGGTTGCTGCGGCCGGGGTCGCCGGGGGAGTCCGATCCGCTCGCGCTGTTCGGCCAGCCGTCCGCCGTTCCCATGCCGGGGGACCCCATGCGGGACAACGTGCCGGAAATCGGCGCTGCCTTCCAGCCGCCGCGCGGCATAGCATTCGAGCCGGTGGCGCCCGCGGCCGTACCCGTGCCGCCGCAGCCCCTGCCTGCGTCGGCTCTTGACGTGGCTGCGCTGACCGCGGCGTTTCTGCAAGGAGCGCGGCTGCCGCCGCAGGCCCTGCCGCAGGGCCTCACCCCCGAGACCATGGCCTTGATCGGCAGCCTGTTGCGCAGTGCCACGGCCGGCGCGGTGGACATGTTGTCGGCCCGGGCGGCCACCAAGCGTGAGCTGCAGGCCAGCGTCACCATCATCTCGGCCAAGGCCAACAATCCGCTGAAGTTCCTGAACGACCCCAGCGCCGCTCTGCAGCAGATGCTGCACAGCCGCCTGCCGGGCTTCATGCGTGGAGACGAGGCCATGCGCGATGCGTTCGAGGACCTGCGGGCCCATGAGGTGGGGGTGATCGCCGGCACGCGGGCGGCCTTGCAGGAGGTACTGCACAAATTTTCCCCCGAGCTGCTGGACGAGCGCCTTGCCAAAGGCTCGGTGCTGGCCAGCCTGCTGCCCGCCATGCGCAAGACCCGGCTGTGGGAGCAGTACCTGGAGCGCTATGCCGAAATCCGCCAGGAGGCCGAGGACGATTTCCAGAGCATTTTTGGCCGCGCCTTTCTTGAGGCCTACGAAGCCGAAACCGAGCGCATCCGCGCCCACATCCGAACACAAGGGGAGGGGCAATGAGGGACGTTCATGGCCTGAGTCTGGAAACCGCCCATTTTTCGCTGGATGGCGGCCGCCACTACAACGAAGACCGGCTGGATGACCTGGAGGCCTTCGGCGCCGTGCGCCTGCTGGTGCTGGCCGACGGGGCCGGGGGGCAGGGCGGCGGGGCGGTGGCTTCCAAAACGGCGCTCGACGCTGTGCGTGCGGAGTTCACGGCCTTGCCTGTGTTCTCGCCCGAGACCCTGCTGCGCTGCATGCGCCGGGCGGAGCTTGCCGTGCGCGAGGGGCAGCACCAGGCGCCGGAGCTGGCGCGCATGGCCTCAACCTTCGTGGGCCTGCTGATCAACTACCACCGCCGCCAGGCCCTGATGTGCAACCTGGGCGATTCGCGCTGCTACGTCTTCCGGGGGCAGAGCGTGCGCGCGCAGTCGCAGGACCACAGCCTGGTGCAGCGCTTCATCGACGCGGGCCTTTACCCTTCCGACAAGCTGCGCGAGCACCCCAAGCGCAATGTGCTGTATGCCTCGCTGGGCGCCAACGAGGACGGCATCGTGCCCTACGTGAGCACCGAGCCGATCGAGCTGCAGCCCGGCGACGGGATCCTGCTGTGCAGCGATGGCGTGTGGGAATTGCTCGACGAAGACCTGCTGGCCCGGTTGCATGGCGAAAGCGCCGATGTGCGCCAATGGAGCGAGCGTCTGCAAGCGGCCGTGGAGCAGCGCATGCCCAGCGGCCACGACAATTCCAGCGCCTTGCTGGCACGCTGCCTGCCGGGGGACGCGCAGACCGAGGAAGGGGTGGAGCGCACCACGCAACACCCGACGCTGCACGGCTGAGCGCCGGCACGCGCCATTCACAGGTCCGTGCGCAGCTTCCAGATCTCGGGGAACAGCACCACGTCGAGCATTTTGCGCAGGTAGCTCACGCCGCCCGTGCCGCCCGTGCCGCGCTTGAAGCCGATCACGCGCTCCACCGTGGTCACGTGGCGGAAGCGCCAGAGGCGGAACGCGTCCTCCAGGTCGGTGAGTTCTTCGCCGAGCTGGTACAGGTCCCAGTGCTTCTGCGGGTCGCGGTAGACGGCGAGCCAGGCCTGCTCCACGGCGTCGTTCGCTTCGTAGGGCTGGGTCCAGTCGCGCTCGGTGTGGCTGGCGGGCATCGGCAGGCCGCGCCGGGCAAGCAGGCGCAGGGCCTCGTCGTAGAGCGAGGGGGCCTCGTAGGCGGCCTGCACCTTCGCCAGGAGATCGGGCCGGTGCGCATGGGGCTTGAGCATGGCGGCGTTCTTGTTGCCCAGCGCGAATTCGATGCAGCGGTACTGGTAGCTCTGGAAGCCGCTCGATTGGCCCAGGTACGGGCGCATGGCGCTGTATTCGGGCGGCGTCATCGTGGCGAGCACGTCCCAGGCATGCACGAGCTGCTCCATGATCTTGGAGACGCGTGCGAGCATCTTGAACGCGGGCTGCAGTTCGTCGCGCGCGATATGGGCCGTGGCGGCATGCAGTTCGTGCAGCATGAGCTTCATCCACAGCTCGCTGGTCTGGTGCTGCACGATGAACAGCATCTCGTCGTGCGCGGGCGACAGGGGGTTTTGCGCGGTGAGCACGGCGTCGAGCTGCAGATAGTCGCCATAGCTCATGCTGCGGCTGAAATCGAGCTGGGCATGCTCCTCGCGCACAATGGATTCGGGCGAGGGCGTGGCCGGGTCGTTGTCGGATTGGGGGGCGTGGGGGCAGGTCATGGCTCAGGTCACGGCGTTGAGTTGGTTGAATTGGGGGCGCTGCCATTCGCCGCTTTCCAGCACCTGGCGCAGCTGCTCCACGGCGTTCCAGACGTCCTCGAAGCCAATGTACAGCGGCGTGAAGCCGAAGCGCAGGATGTCTTTGTGGGAGGCCGTGCCTCCATCGTCCTTACCGTTCTGGGATTTCGCACCGGACCCGGCGCGAAAGTCGCCCACCACGCCACGTGCGATGAGCGCCTGCACGATGGCGTAGGCGCCCGTGTCCCGCGTGAGGCACACCTGGGAGCCGCGCGCCGCATGCGCGCGCGGCGTGGCCAGGCCCAGGCCATGGCCCGCGCAGCGCTCTTGTACCAACTGGATGAACAGATCGGTGAGCGCGAGCGACTTGGCGCGCAGTGCCGCCATGCCGCCCAGCGGCCGGGCGGCCTCGAAGGTGTCGAGCCCGCATTGCAGCAGCGACAGGCTCACGATGGGCTGCGTGCCGCACAGGTAACGCCGGATGCCCGCGGCGGGCTCGTAGCCGGGCGTGAAGGTGAACGGCGCGGCGTGGCCGAACCAGCCCGACAGCGGCTGCCAGAAACGGTTGGCATGGCGCGGGTGCACCCACACGAAGGCGGGCGCGCCAGGGCCGCCATTGAGGTACTTGTAGCTGCAGCCCACGGCGTAGTCGGCGTTCGCGCCCTTCAGGTCCACGGGCACGGCGCCCGCGCTGTGGCACAGGTCCCATACGCAGAGAATGCCTTGCGCGTGCGCGGCCGCCGTGACGGCGCCCATGTCATGCATGGCGCCCGTGCGGTAGTTCACGTGCGTGAGCAGGCAGATGGCGACTTCGGGCGTGAGCGCGGCGGCAATCTCCTCGGGCTCGAGCAGCACGAGCTCGAGCCCGTACTCGGCGCAGACCGACTGCGCGATGTACAGGTCCGTGGGGAAGTTGCTGCGCTCGCTGATGAGCTTGCGCCGCGCGGGGGCATCCTCGCGTGCCACGCGGGCTGCGGCCGTGAGGACTTTGAAGAGGTTGATCGACGTGGTGTCGGTGAACACCACCTCATCGGGGCCCGCGCCGATCCAGGGCGCGAACTGGTTGCCCAGGCGCTGGGGCAGGTCCACCCAGCCCGCGGCGTTCCATGAGGTGATGAGGCCCTGGCCCCACTCCTGCTGCACCACGGTGGCCGCGTGCGCGGCGGCGGCACGCGGCGCGGCGCCCAGCGAGTTGCCATCGAGGTAGATCATGCCCGGGGGCAGGGTGAAGAGGTCGCGCAGCGGGCGCAGCGGATCGTTCGCGTCGAGCGCCTGGCAGTCTTGCAAGGTGGTCATGAATGCTTCTATTTTTGTAGCTTAAACCGCAGAATATGAAAGGACCTAGGGTGATTTGGTTGTAAAAATCAGCCCAGGGCACGCAGCACAGCGCGCACGGGGGAGGCGTCGGCCGTGGTGAGCTTGAGCGGCAGCGCGATGAGCTCGTAGTCGCCCTCGGGCACGGCGTCGAGCACGAGGTTCTCGAGTACGCGCAGGTTGCGGCGGCGGATGACCTGGTGGCTGTCCAAGGTCTTGCTGTCGGCTGGGTCGATGCTCGCGGTGTCGATGCCGATGAGCACCACGCCCAGGTCTGCCAGGCGCTCCACGGTTTCGGGAGCGTAGGCGGCCAGGCCGCCGTCCCAGCGGTCCACGGGCATGTGTTCGTAGGTGCGCACCAGCACGCGCGGGGGCATGCGGTGCACCGCATGCGCGATGTGCTCCCAGGTGATGAGCGGGCCCGCGCCGATCGCGTGGATCACGCGGCAGGGGCCGATGAAGGCATCGAGCGCTACGGCGCCAATGGCGGCGCCCTGCGCGTCATAGTGCAGCGGCGCATCGGCATGCGAGCCCACATGCGGCGAGAGCGTAATCGCGCTCACATTCACGGGGCAGCCTGGCGCGATGGTGGCGCACCACTGCTGGCGGTAGGGTGTGTCGCCGGGGAACACGGGGCTGCCGGCATGCACGGGGGCAGATATGTCCCACAGTGGGCGCGGGGTCATGGGGCGGGTCTCCTGTTTCGGGGCGGCGGCGGTGCTGGTGCGCGATGTTATGTGTGATGGCGCTGCAATTTCAAATGGTTATCCATTAGATTGGTTAAATTTGGATAATCCATTCTTTGCATGGAGAAATAGGAATAAATCATGCAGACCGAACTGGATCGCATCGATCGCCAGCTGGTGCACGCGCTGCAGGACAACGCGCGGCTGACCTCGGGCGAGCTCGCACAGATGGCCCACCTCTCGCAGTCGCCGTGCTGGCGGCGCGTCAAGCGGCTGGAGGACGACGGGGTGATTGGCGGCTACCACGCAGTGCTCAACCGGCGCGCGCTTGGGTTCGGCGTGCTGGCGTTCGTGATGGTGGGGATCGACCACCAGACCGAGGTGTCGTCTGTGGCGTTCGAGGAGGCCGTCTGCGCGATCCCCGAGGTGGTGATGTTCCACGGCATCTCGGGGCCCGAGGACTTTTTGCTCGTGGTCGTGGCGCGGGATCTCGATGCCTATTCCGAGCTGCTGCAGCGGCGCTTGCACCGGCTGCCCGGCGTGCGGCATGTGCGCACGCATTTCTCGCTGCAGGAATTCAAGGGCCAGGTGGGCGGCCTGCCCGTGCCGCTGGGTTGACAGGCCCTAGTAAGGCCCGCCGTCCAGTTCTGCGAGGCCATGGCGCCGGCGCGCGCGGTTGCAGGCGTCGCTGCCAGCCTCGAATTCGCGGCAGGGCGAGGGCCGCCATTCATAGATGCCGCAGGCCACGCGTTCGCCCAGGCGGCCCGTGAGCGCCGCACAGCGCGGCGGCACATGGTCGGTGCCGCGCATGCGGCACAGGCTGTCGTTGATTTCCTCGGCCAAGCCATCGGGCACGCTGCCGCCGTGCTCTTGTGTCTCATAGGCGGAGAAATCGACGCGAAAACTCGCGCAACAGGCGCCGCAGGTCAGGCAGGGGTGGGTCATGAGATAAGGCAGGGAATGCAGCCCGCGATTGTGCTCCCATGGAGGTGGTCGCTCCAGGAAGTTGGAGTGGGCATGGTAATGAGAATTAGTTTTAACTAAAATGGCGCGATGAAGTTCATCCAAGATGCCGCCGGGCCTGTTTTCGGCCTGAATACGGGCCCAAGGCCTGGCTCGCAGGCCCTGGGCATGGGGCTGGATACCCTGGCGCGCAACGTGTCTGCGCAGGTTGTGGCCCTGGCGCCTGCCCGCGACCTGCAGGAGCAGGGGCTGCTGCTGCGGCTCATGGAGATCGGTTTCCTGCCCGGAGAGCCCGTGCGCATCGTGGCCGCAGGCTTTCCGGGAGGCGATCCGCTGGCCGTGCGCGTGGGGCAGGCCACGTTTGCACTGCGGCGCCACGAGGCCGCCATGGTGCGCGTGCAGACCCTGTGAAAGCCCCCGCATGACCGCCACCCCCGCGCCGCTGCGCATCGCGCTGCTGGGCAACCCCAATTGCGGCAAGACCGCGCTGTTCAACCTCATGACGGGCGCGCGCCAGAAGGTGGCCAACTACGCCGGCGTCACCGTGGAGCGCAAGGAAGGCCTGCTGCACACGGCTGGTGGCCGCCGCGTGCGTGTGCTGGACCTTCCGGGCACTTACAGCCTCAACGCCCACAGCCTGGACGAAACCATCACGCGCGATATCGTCACGGGCCGGCACCGCAGCGAGGCGCCGCCCGAGCTGCTCGTGTGCGTGACCGACGCCACCCACCTGCGACTGAACCTGCGCCTCGTGCTCGAGGCGCGTGCGCTCGGTCTGCCCATGGTGCTGGTGCTCAACATGAGCGACATGGCCGCGCGCCAGGGCATCGCCATCGACCGCGAGGCGCTGTCGCGCGCGCTGGGCCTGCCCGTGCTCGCCACCGTGGGGGTACGCCAGGACGGCGCGCAGGAGCTGCTGCAGTGGCTCGATGCCGTGAAGCCCGCACCGCCGCAGGCCGTGGACCTTGCGCTGAGCGCCGATCCGGCGCAGCGCGTGCTCGACCTGCACCGCGAGGTGCAGCGTGTCATGGGCCTGGCCGTGCGCGAAACTCCCGTGCAGCGGCGCCTGGACGACCGCATCGACGCCGTGGCGCTGCACCCCCTGTGGGGCATGCTGCTGCTTGCAGCCGCGCTGTTCCTGATGTTTCAGGCGGTCTTCAGCTGGGCCCAGCTACCCATGGACGCGATCAAGGAGGGCGTTACGGCGCTGGCCGGCTGGGTGGGTGCTCACATGCCCGAGGGCGTGCTGCGTAGCCTTCTCACCGACGGCGTGCTAGCGGGCGCGGGCAGCGTGCTGGTGTTTTTGCCGCAGATCCTGATCCTGTTCCTCTTCATCCTCGCGCTCGAGGACTCGGGCTACCTGCCGCGCGCGGCCTTCCTGCTCGACCGCGTGATGGGGACCGTGGGGCTGTCGGGGCGTTCGTTCATTCCGCTGCTCTCGAGCTTCGCCTGCGCGGTGCCCGGCATCATGGCCACGCGCTCTATTTCGAGCTGGCGCGACCGGCTCGTCACCATCCTGATCGCGCCCCTCATGACCTGCTCGGCGCGTCTGCCCGTGTACGCGCTGCTCATCGGCGCCTTCATCCCGGCGCGCACCGTGGGCGGGGTCTTCAACCTGCAGGGGCTGGTGCTGTTCGCGCTCTACGTGGGCGGCATCGTGAGTGCGATGGCCGTGGCCGCCGTGGCCCGGTTCGCGCGGCGCAGCGCGGGCCCCACGCCGCTGCTCATGGAGCTGCCGGCCTACCGCTGGCCCAGCGTGCGCAGCCTGGCGCTGGGCCTGTACGAGCGGGCCGTGATCTTTCTGCGCCGCGTGGGCGGCATCATCCTGGCCGTCTCCATCCTGCTGTGGTTCCTGTCGTCTTACCCGGCGCCGCCCGCGGGGGCGGTGGGCTCGGCCATCCAGTACAGCTTTGCGGGCCGCATCGGCCACGTGCTGGAGGTGCTGGTGGCGCCCATCGGCTTCAACTGGCAGATCGCCATCGCGCTCGTGCCCGGGATGGCCGCGCGCGAGGTGGCTGTGAGTGCGCTCGGCACGGTGTACGCGCTCTCCGCTACGGGCGACGAGGTGGCCGAGCAGCTCGGGCCGCTGATCGCGGGCAGCTGGTCGATGGCCACGGCGCTGTCGCTGCTCGTGTGGTACATCTACGCGCCGCAGTGCATCTCGACGATCGCGGCGGTGCGCCGCGAGACCAACGGCTGGCGCTATCCGCTGCTGATGGTGGGTTACCTGTTCACGCTGGCCTACGGAGCGAGTTTCATCACCTACCGGCTGGCACTGGCGCTTGGAGGAGGCTGAACCATGGCCCAAGAGATCATCGTTGCCGTGATCGTGATGCTGGCTGCGCTTTATGTCGTGTGGCGCTTTCTGCCCGCGCCCTGGCGCCAACGTCTGCGGCGCGTGCATCCCGCGCTGGCCGATGCGCCGGGATGCGGGGGCTGCAATGGCTGCGCCAGCAGCGAGGGCGCCGGGTGCGGAACCGGTGCAGAAAAAGAAAAGGCCACCCAGACGGTGACCTTCTCTGTGTCGCGCCGTAACGCGTGAATCAGGCCATGCGGCCCAGCAAGAGGTACTCCATGAGTGCCTTTTGCACATGCATCCGGTTTTCCGCTTCGTCCCAGACCACGGACTGAGGGCCGTCGATGACGTCTGCCTCCACCTCCTCCCCGCGGTGCGCGGGCAGGCAGTGCATGAACAGCGCATCGGGTCTGGCCACGGCCATCATCTCGGCGTCCACGCACCAGTCGGCAAAAGCCAGGCGGCGCGCCTCGTTCTCGGCTTCGTAGCCCATGCTGGTCCACACGTCGGTGGTGACGAGGTCGGCACCGCGGCAGGCGTCCATGGGGTCCTTGAAGACCTGGTAGCAGTCCTTGTTCGACACGCCGGCCACGGCCGCGTCGACCTCGTAGCCGCTGGGCGTGCTCAGGTGTACCTTGAAGTCCAGCAGCTCGGCCGCCTGCAGCCAGGTATTGGCCATGTTGTTGCCGTCGCCCACCCAGGCCACTGTCTTGCCGCGGATGGAACCGCGGTGCTCGATGTAGGTGAACAGGTCCGCGAGGATCTGGCAGGGGTGGAACTCGTTCGTGAGACCGTTGACGACGGGCACCCGTGAGTGGGCGGCAAAGCGCTCGATCTTCGTCTGCTCGAATGTACGGATCATCACCAGGTCCACCATGCGGCTGATGACCTTGGCGCTGTCCTCGATCGGCTCGGCGCGGCCGAGCTGGCTGTCGCCCGTGGTGAGATGCACCACAGACCCACCGAGCTGGTACATGCCCGCCTCGAAGCTCACGCGCGTGCGCGTGCTGGCCTTCTCGAAGATCATGGCCAGC
>JAYSFC010000126.1:0-10415 GCA_041913505.1 Acidovorax sp. | reverse complement strand
CCGCTGCCCGCGCGCGAGCTTCTGCGTGCCAGCGACGACGACACCGTCTACTACCAGGTGCTCGGTGCGCGTGGCGAATATCTCAGCGGCGAGCGCGACTTTCCCCTACCGCCGGACGACGAGGTCGTCATCCCCGGCGAGGTGCGGTTGCGCGATGCCGAATTTCATGGCCTGGACATCAAGGTCGCCTACATGTGGGTACCGCTGAACCTGCCGGGTGCCAAGATGGCGCTGGTACAGGTGGGCGAGACACT
This sequence comes from Acidovorax sp., assembly GCA_041913505.1. Classification (GTDB taxonomy): domain Bacteria; phylum Pseudomonadota; class Gammaproteobacteria; order Burkholderiales; family Burkholderiaceae_C; genus JAYSFC01. The sequence continues at coordinate 10,161 of JAYSFC010000126.1, read as the reverse complement.
GGACAAGCGCTCGGTGCTGGCGGCAGAGATCATCAAGGGCGTGATGCTGCCGCAGTTCGTCACGCTGCCGCTGGCCGTGCTGCTGGTGTGGCTAGCACTGGTGCAGGCCATCAAGCCGCTCAACCGGCTGGAAGAGCGCATCCGCGCGCGCAAGCCCGACGACCTCAGCCCGCTTGACGTGCAATCCGTACCGCTGGAAGTCGCACCGCTGGTGGCCTCGGTCAACGATCTGCTGCTACGCCTGAAAGATTCCATCGCCACGCAAAAACGCTTCCTGGCCGATGCCGCGCACCAGCTCAAGACGCCGCTGGCCGGCTTGCGCATGCAGGCCGACCTGGCGCAGCGTGAAGGCACCAACGCGGAAGAGCTGAAACAGTCGCTGCGCCAGATCGGCCGCTCCAGCATCCGCGCCACCCACACTGTCAACCAGTTGCTGGCGCTGGCCCGTGCTGAAAGCGGCAACACCGCCATCAGCCGGCAAAGCTGCGACCTGGCCCGGCTGACCATGGACGTGGTGCGCGACTGCGTGCCGCGCGCCATGGACAAGCACATCGACCTCGGCTACGAAGGCGCACAGCCCGGTACCCCGGGCGTGACGCTGGAAGGCAATCCCACGCTGCTCAAGGAACTGGTGCGCAACCTGCTCGACAACGCCATCAACTACACGCCCTCCAGCGTGGACAACCCGGGCGTCATCACCGCACGCGTGCTGGCCGACCCCTTCGGCAAGGTCATCCTGCTGCAGGTGGAAGACTCGGGGCCGGGCATCCCGCTGGCCGAACGTGAACTGGTGTTCCAGCCCTTCTACCGCGCGCTCGGCGTGGAGGCCGACGGCTCCGGCCTGGGCCTACCCATTGCGCAGGAAATCGCGCACCAACACCAAGCCACCATCACGGTGGACGAAACACGCCCGGGCCAGACGCCGCCCGGCGCGCGTTTCAGCGTGCGCTTCGAGTTGGGTTGAAGGCGCCCCCCCGCACCAACGACTGGAAGCGCAAAAGAAGACGCTCATTTCTTCTCCTCCTCTTTCAGTAGCTTATGACGAGAGGGGCTGTATGAGTACGTCTGCAGGTACTCCACTGTGATGCGCACAATAGGTTTGCCCTGGGCGTCGGTATAGGTATCAACAAAGTTGGCGTCCAGCGGATCGGTCATATGGAGCCCCGTCAGCACCGCATACCCGAGGCAGCGTATCCGTCCGTAGTCGGAAGTTAAGTATTTCTCCGCGGGGATACGTAGTGGGCGGAGACGTAATGCGAACTTATCCAATAGAGTCTCCGCCCCAACTGTGGGGACATGTCTATCAGATGCGCCCAAACATTCCGGGGGGATTGAGTCGAAGTACGGCGAACTTCTAGCATTTATACCGCCTGTTTCGCTGTGCGCGGCAAATCTAAAGAACGTCCAGACATACCAAACAGTGCTAGCTACCAGAAAAAAAATCAACCCGTTGCGTAGTTGCCGGAGTGTGATCGTGGCATCCCAAAAACTCCGCTTGGATAAGGAAGCGCCTTGTTCCTTACCTCCTTCGCTTCGGTCAACAGATGGCTTCATGTCTGTTTGCTCCCGTCAAGGTCTCCACCACTACAAACCCCCGATACCGCACATCCAGCATGCCTGCGCTATCGCCATTGGCGTTGAACCAACGCACGCTTTTCGCGGCAAGTCCGCGTGGTCGGCATGCATCTGTGCATCGCGGGCTCCCGCCACGCTTTCGTTGTTGAGGTTCACGCTGGAAACGTGCAGACGTGCAGGCCAAGCCTGATCACTCGGCTCGATCGTTGACCGAACCAGAAGACCACCCGTCATGCGGCGGTTGATGCCGTGGTCGCCCGCCCGCATCCTGACAAGCTCGCCAAGATGCACTGCGCAGCCATGCCCTGCAATGGTGTGCGTCATTTGATGTATCGAAACAGTGTGCATGGCACCCGTTCCGCCTCCCTGAACCCTGTGTGTGATTCAGCGCCAAGTTCACCAGGGGATTGCAGGGCATAGGCCGCACCGGCCGTGACAGGGGCCGATGGGTAGAGACTCTGGCAATCCCGCTATCCTAGGGTTTGCACCCCTTAGACCGGAGACTTTGCGCCCTCATCTTTCGATGAGTTTGCCTTTTTCATGGGGTGCAGTTTACAAAGCCGACACAGTCAACACAAGCAGCATTTTTGAATCAGTGTACGGATTGAGCTGGCATCCAGCACCGCATGGGCTCGCTGATGCCGGCCAAGCGCCTCAGATCAGGTCAGGAATCAAGCGGGCCCGGGACTCAAGGATTGCAGGGACGCAAGGGCTTGTTGGCCAAGGCGGACTTGACCTCATCCAAGCGGGCGCGCAGGGCCTCGTCAGCTGCCGGGATCTTCAGCAGACTGCCGCGCACTTCGGCACGCTCCTGCACCACGCGGGCGGTGCGCACACCACGGCGGTTGAGTGCGGCCAGCTCGTCGTTGGCAGCGGCCTGGGTGGTGAAGCCACCGAGCGACAGCCCGGGCTCCAGCTCGGGGTTGATCAGCGGCTCGAAACGCAGGTTGAGGTTGGCCAGCTCGGCACGCTTGCGCGCCAGCGCCTCGGTGTTCGGGTAGCGGCCCATGTAGACGATCCAGCGCGCTGGTTCTACCGCGGCGTCGAGCAGCCAGGAGCCGGGCGGCAACGCGCCTTCGAGAGCGCGGCGCAGCACCGTCACCTGGGCGTCGTCGAACAGGCCGGCCTGCAGGCACTCTGCCGGTTTGGGCTGGGGTTGTGCCTGCGCCGCCGGTTCAAGACGGCGCGCCTCCTCGGCCGGCAGGATGCGCACGGCCTCGGGGCGGATCTGCTGGCCCAGCCGCTGCGGCTCGCTTTGCGGCGTGGGGCCGAAGCCGTAGTCGCGCAGCAGCTCGTGCGACCAGGCGTAGTACAGCGCGTTGAGCAGCACCAGCACAAGGACAAGGAGACGCAGCATTGCTTCGGACGGATTCAGTGGCAGTTCAGGCGGAAGGACGGACGCTGACCTCGGCACTGTTGATGCGGGCCAGTCCCGCTGAAGTATGCACCAGCAGGGCGCCGTCGTCGTCCACACCCTGGGCCAGCCCCTGGGTGCCGTCGCTCAGTTGCACGGGACGGCCGGCCAGCGCGTCGCGCGTGGCATAAGCCGGGCGCAGCGGCGCAAAACCGTGTTGGGCAAAACGCTGCAGCATCTGCACCAGCGGCGGCACCACGCGCTGCAGCGCCGTGGGGGCGTCCAAGCCGGGTTCGAGTTCCTGCAGCCAGGCCGGCGGGGTGCTCAGGCCGGCCGCATCGCGCGGGGCGATGTTGATGCCGATGCCGATCACCGCGTAGCGCAGGGTACCGACGCTGGCGGTCTCGATCAGGATGCCGGCGAGCTTGCGCCCTTGCAGCCAGACATCGTTGGGCCACTTGAGCTGCAGCGCCGGGTGCAGGCTCTGCACCACACTCAGGCCCACGGCCAGCGACAGGCCGGACCAGTCGGCCATCTGCAGCGGCAGGCCCAGAGAGAAGGTGAGGGTGGCGCCCACGTCGGCCGCCGTGGCGCCCTGCCACTGGCGGCCCAGGCGGCCGCGGCCGGCGCTCTGCGCCTCGGCCACCAGCAGCACCGGCTCGATCTGGCCGGCGCGCGCGCGGCGCATGAGTTCGGTGTTGGTGGAGTCAATGGTCGGCAGCACCTCGACAGTGAAGCCGGGCAGGGCGGGTGCCACCGCCTCCCAGATGGCCTCGGCCGGCCAGTTGAGGGCAAGACCGCGCTGCGTCATCGTGTCTGCCTGCGACTGCCGGGGACGGGGCGGCTCAGCGCTTGCCGCCTTTGCCCTTGTGCTTCCCGGGCTTGCCCTTGTCCGCCTTGGCCTTCTTGGCTTTGTCCTTGCCGGGCTTGTCTTTTTTCACCGCTTCCTGCTTGGCCTCGGCCTTCTTTTTCTTATCTTTCTTCTTGGCCTTCTTCGGTTCGTCGTCCTTCGGCGCCAACAGGGTGCCGCGGCAGTTCTTGCTGCCGCACCAGCAGGGGTATTCGGCCTTGAGCTTCTTGGTGTAGGGCTCGTCGATGATGAGGCCGTAGTCGTAGTTCAGTTCCTCGCCGGCCTTGATGTTGCGCAGCGCCTTGATGAAGACGCGGCCCTCCACCTCGTCGGCTTCGCAGTTCGGATCGCAGGAGTGGTTGATCCAGCGCGAGGAGTTGCCGCCATGCTTGGCGTCGATGACGTGGTCTTCGTCAACGTGGAAGTAGAAGGTGTGGTTCGGGTCCTTGGGGTCGTGCGGGTGGCGGCGCTGCGCCTCGGCCCAGGAAATCACCTCACCCACGTACTCGATAAGGGTCTCGCCCTCGGCGATGTCCTGCACCGCAAACACCCCCTTGCCATGGACGCCGGAGCGGCGGGTCTGGATGCGGCGGCTGGAAGAAACAGGGGCTTGCTTGGACACGTCAGAAAAATTTGGTAAGGTGAATCCGTATGGGCGCGCGCATGCGCGCGCGAGAACTGGATTGTAGTCAGATGAAAAGTACCGCCTCCTTGAAAACGCTGGTCATTGCCGAAAAGCCTTCCGTGGCGCAGGACATCGTGCGCGCCTTGACGCCCGTGGCGGGCAAGTTCGAGAAGCATGACGAGTACTTCGAAAGCGACAGCCATGTGGTGACGAGTGCCGTCGGCCACCTGGTGGAGATCCAGGCCCCCGAGCAGTACGACGTCAAGCGCGGCAAATGGAGCTTCACCCACCTGCCGGTGATCCCGCCGCACTTCGAACTCAAGCCGGTGGACAAGACCAAGACGCGCCTGAACGCGGTGGTGAAGCTGGCCAAACGCAAGGACGTGGGCCAGCTCATCAACGCCTGCGACGCGGGCCGCGAGGGGGAGCTGATCTTCCGCCTGATCGAGCAGTACGCCGGCGGCGGCAAGCCGCTGGGCAAGCCGGTGCGCCGCCTGTGGCTGCAGAGCATGACGCCGCAGGCCATCCGCGACGGCTTTGAGCACCTGCGCACCGACCAGCAGATGCTGCCGCTGGCCGACGCCGCACGCAGCCGTTCCGAGGCCGACTGGCTGGTGGGCATCAACGGCACGCGCGCCATGACGGCCTTCAACTCGCAGGGCGGGGGCTTCTTCCTCACCACCGTGGGCCGGGTGCAGACGCCCACACTGTCGCTGGTGGTCGAGCGCGAGGAAAAGATCCGCAAGTTCGTGAGCCGCGACTACTGGGAAATCCACGCCAGCTTCGGCGCCCAGGCGGGCGACTACCCCGGCAAATGGTTCGACCCCCAGTGGAAGAAGGGCGAAGACCCCGAGGCCAAGGCCGACCGCGTGTGGTCGCAGGCCCAGGCCCAGTCCATTGCCGACGCCGTGCGGGGCCAACCCGCCAGCGTCACCGAGGAAAGCAAGCCCACCACGCAGGCCTCGCCCCTGCTGTTCGACCTGACCAGCCTGCAGCGCGAGGCCAACGGCAAGTTCGGCTTCTCCGCCAAGACCACGCTGTCGCTGGCGCAGAGTCTGTACGAGCGCCACAAGGCGCTGACCTACCCGCGTACCGATTCGCGCCACCTGCCCGAGGACTACCTGCCGGTGGTGAAGGAGACCTTCGGCATGCTGGCCGGCTCCGGCATGAAGCACCTGGCGCCGCATGCGCTGACCGCACTGAACAACAACTACATCAAGCCGAGCAAGCGCGTCTTCGACAACGCCAAGGTCAGCGACCACTTTGCCATCATCCCCACGCTGCAGGCCCCCAGCGGCCTGAGTGATGCCGAGCAGAAGCTGTACGACCTGGTGGTGCGCCGCTTCATGGCGGTGTTCTTCCCCAGCGCCGAATACCAGGTGACCACCCGTATCACCAGTGCCGCCGGCCACAGCTTCAAGACCGAGGGCAAGGTGCTGGTCAAGCCGGGCTGGCTGGCCATCTACGGCAAGGAAGCCGAAGACGAGCTGGCCCCGGGCGAAGGCAGCAGCAAGATGCTGGTGCCGGTGCAGCCGGGCGAGAAGGTGCAGACGGCCAGCGTGGAGCCCAAGGGCCTGAAGACCAAGCCGCCGGCACGCTACTCCGAAGCCACGCTGCTGAGTGCCATGGAAGGCGCCGGCAAGTTGATCGAGGACGACGAGCTGCGCGAGGCCATGCACGAAAAGGGCCTGGGCACGCCGGCAACGCGCTCCAGCATCATCGAAGGCCTGATTGCCGAGAAGTACATGCTGCGCGAAGGACGTGAGCTGATTCCCACCGCCAAGGCCTTCCAGCTCATGACCCTCTTGCGCGGCCTGGGCGTGGAAGAACTCTCCAAGCCCGAGCTGACCGGCGAGTGGGAATACAAGCTGGCCGAGATGGAGCACGGCCGCCTCTCTCGCGACGCCTTCATGCGCGAGATCGCCGACATGACCGAGCGCATCGTGCGCAAGGCCAAGGAATACGACCGCGACACCGTGCCCGGCGACTACGCCACACTTACCACGCCCTGCCCCAACTGCGGCGGCGTGGTGAAGGAAAACTACCGTCGTTACGCCTGCACCGGCCAGGACGGCAACTCGGAAGGCTGCGGTTTCTCCTTCGGCAAGACACCCGCCGGCCGCACCTTCGAGGTGGCGGAAGTGGAGCAGTTCCTGCGCGACAAGCACATCGGCCCGCTGGACGGTTTCCGCTCCAAGGCCGGCTGGCCTTTCGTGGCCGAGATCATCCTCAAGTACAGCGAGGAAGAGAAGAACTGGAAACTGGAGTTCGACTTCGGCAACGAAGATGAGTCCGAGACCGGTGAGCTGGTGGACTTTGCAGGCAAGGAATCGCTCGGCGCCTGCCCCAAGTGCGGCGGCGCAGTCTACGACCACGGCAAGAACTACGTCTGCGAAAAGAGCGTGCCCACCGCCGCCCAGCCCACGCCGAGCTGCGACTTCAAGAGCGGCCAGATCATCCTGCAGCAGCCGGTGGAGCGTGAGCAGATGATGAAGCTGCTGGCCACCGGCAAGACCGACATGCTCGACAAGTTCGTCTCCATGCGCACGCGCCGCCCCTTCAAGGCCATGCTGGCGTGGGACGCCGAGGCCGGCAAGGTGAACTTCGAGTTCGCGCCCAGCAAGTTCCCGCCGCGCAAGACCGCGGCCAAGTCTGCAGCGGCCCCGGCTGCCAAGAAAACCGCAGCGAAAAAGGCACCGGCGAAGAAGGCAACCGCCAAATCCGCCACCAAGACCACGGCACCCAAGGCGCCGCGCAAACCCGCCGCCGGCAAGGCGCCGAGCGCGGCGCTGGCCGCCGTCATCGGCAACGAGCCGGTGGCGCGCACCGAGGTGGTCAAGAAGCTGTGGGACTACATCAAGGCCAACGGCCTGCAGGACGCACAGAACAAGCGCGCCATCAATGCCGACGCCAAGCTGCTGCCGGTGTTTGGCAAGCCGCAGATCACCATGTTCGAGCTCGCCGGCATCGTCGGCAAGCACCTTGGATAACTATCAAAACCATAGCTATCCACGCAATATTGACAAGGGCTACAGCCCGTTTTGATTCGGATTTTTTCATGCAGATCAGCAAAGACACCATCGTCACCATCCGCTACAGCGTCGCCGACGCGCAGGGCAAGCCGCTCGAATCAGGCGAGCAGGCCTACCTGCACGGCGGCTACGGCAACACCTTCCCCAAGCTGGAAGCCGCGCTGGAAGGCCAGGCCGCCGGCTACAGCACCAACCTCGTGCTGCAACCGGAAGAAGCCTTCGGCGTACGCGATGAGGGCCTGGTGCGCACCATCCCCAAGAGCGAGTTCCCGCCCGGCGTCAAAGTGGGCGGCCAGCTGCGCGGCATGAGCGAAGACGGCCGCGAGCAAGTGTTCAACGTGGTCAAGATCAAGGGTCCGCAGGTGCTGCTCGACGGCAACCACCCGCACGCCGGCAAGGTGCTGCGCTTCGCGATCAAGATCGTGGAAGTGCGCGCCGCCAGCGCCGAAGAAATCGCCCACGGCCATGCGCACGGGGCGCATGGGCATCACCACTAGTGAGCTGCTTGATTCATGTCTTCGCAGCTTGGCTGGCCCGTTGGTAACCACCTGAGTTGATATGAAAGATCAAGCTGCTATTCGACGGTGGTACTACTCGGACGATATCGCCCATTTTTTGGAGAAATCGGTCGAGGCCGTTTTAGGGGAGCTCACCTCAAACTCCCCATTTGCGATCGAGCCTACACAGACGCAGGCGTGGCAAGTTCAGATTCGCCATTTACAGCGCGTCTTACCACCGTTGCGACATCGCGGGAAAGTCTATTTCGAGTATGACGTTCCGCGGATGGGGAAACGCATTGACGTCGTACTCTTAATCGATCATGTCATTTTCGTTCTGGAGTACAAAGTCGGCGAGCGTGCACACCCGCGACATGCGATGTTGCAAGTGTGGGACTACGCGCTAGATTTAAAGAACTTTCACGAGACGAGTCATCAGCTCTCGGTGCTCCCGATCCTGATAGCGACTGAAGCCGAACAAAAGCCCTTCAGGGTCGAGGTTGACTCAAATCGCGATGGGTTATGTTTGCCGATCGCTATCAATCTGGATCAATTGCCAGATGTCATCCAATCGGGCTTAGACACCTGCTCTGGGCATCAGATTGACGATGCTCTTTGGGAGTCCGGTCGATATGCTCCCACCCCAACCATTGTTGAAGCAGCGATGGCCCTTTATGCAGGCCACAACGTCGGAAGCATCTCTCGCAGTGATGCGGGCGCTCGCAACTTGAGCATGACATCGGCAGCTATTGAGCGGCTCACGAGCATGCTCAACGGAACAAGCGTAAGGTTCTTTGCCTGATTACTGGTGTTCCGGGGGCCGGAAAGACGCTTGTTGGGCTCAATATCGCTACCTTGCATACCGATTCTTCGGCCGAGCTGTATTCCGTCTATTTAAGTGGCAACGGTCCACTCGTGAATATTCTTCACGAGGCCCTGGCGCGTGATCGTGTCGCTCGCGATCGCGATCGTGGAACCCGTACAAACAAAAGTCAGGCACGCCAGGCAGTAAAAGAGTTCATTCAGAACGTACACCACTTTCGTGATGACTGCCTGAAAGACTCAGAACGGCCGCCCGTTGAACATGTTGCCATCTTTGACGAGGCGCAACGGGCTTGGAATCAGGAACAAACAGCTGCATTCATGCAGCGCAAAAAGGGGGTTCCAAACTTCACCATGTCCGAGCCTGAGTTCCTGATCTCTTGTTTGGACCGGCATCGAGACTGGGCTGTAGTGGTCTGCCTTGTTGGAGGAGGGCAGGAAATAAATACCGGCGAGGCCGGCATCAGTGAGTGGATTCGTTCAATAGAACGGTCATTCCCCCATTGGGAAGTCCATCTTTCGCCTCAGCTGCATGACAGCGAGTACGGCAACAACGCATTGATGGAGCCTCTCACCCGACTTTCCAGTGTGACTTTCAACGAAGACCTGCACCTGAGCATTTCTATGCGTTCGTTTCGTGCAGAGCATGTGTCGGCTTGGGTCAAGGCGGTTCTTGACATCAATCACGATGATGCGCGAAAGGCTTGGCAGTCAATCCGTGACAAGTATCCAATCTATGTCACCAGAAACCTGAGCACGGCAAAGAACTGGTTACGCGCCCAAGCTCGCGGCACGGAGCGGTATGGAATTGTGGTGTCCTCTCAAGCTGAGCGTCTCAAACCACATGCAATTGATGTACGGACGCCGATAGACCCGGTGCACTGGTTCCTGGATGAACAAATGGATGTGCGATCCTCCTATTACCTGGAGGATGTTGCGACCGAGTTCCATGTTCAAGGGCTTGAATTGGACTGGACGTGTGTTGTATGGGACGGGGATTTCCGATTTCACGGCGACGAATGGACCCACCATTCATTTGTTGGAAGTCGCTGGCAAAGAATTGTCAAACCCGATCGATGGACCTATCAAAAGAATGCCTATCGCGTTTTGCTGACTCGAGCTCGCCAGGGTATGGTGATCGTGGTTCCACAAGGTGATCTCGATGACCCGACTCGATCGCCTGATTTTTTCGACGGCACATTTCAGTACCTCGAGAGTCTTGGTCTACCCGTCATCTGAGTAGCTACCGTATTGGTAGGCGACTGATTGTCACGGTCACAAAATGAAAAGGGGGCGCCAAAAGCGCCCCCTTTCCTTGTGGACCTGTCCGCGTAATTACTTCGCAACCACTCGCACCATCTCCAGGCACTTGTTGGAGTAGCCCCACTCGTTGTCGTACCAGCTCA
>JAYSFC010000125.1:0-10872 GCA_041913505.1 Acidovorax sp. | reverse complement strand
ACCGGCGGTGCGGGCGGCGGCACCGGCCGTGCCCGCGAAGGCCAAGCCCGCTGCGATGGCGCACAAGCCGCCGGTGGCGCCTGCTGCGGCGCCGGGGCTGGCAGCGCCTGTCGCCAAAGAGCCGGCGGCCAAGCGGTCTGCAGCCAGTGCCGCAGGTTCTGCAGAAGGAGATTGGGAGAGTTTTTAAGAAGAAATTCGTCGCAAGTGCTTGTGGTGCGTTCGCTGCAAGCTATTAAAAGAAGAGCGATACCGGTGGCGGCGCCACCTGGCGTGGCTAGGCGCTAGGGGGGCGCTGGCGGGGACAGACAGGTTTTTCACAACGAGAAGGTCATCATGAGCAATCTGAAAATCTCTCTGCGCCTGTCCATTGCCTTCGGCGCGATGGTTTTACTGATCGTGACGCTGGGGGCCATTGTCATGGCGCGCAGCGCGCACCAGCAGGAGCTTCTCAAGGACATCACGGGGAATCGCATCCCGATCATGCGGGCCTTGAACGAAGCGGCGGAGCAGCTCAACCTGCAGGCGCGTGCCGCACGCAACATGGTGCTCTTCACCAGCGAGGCCGACATCCGGCAGGAGCGTGACCGTATGGCTCCGGCGTCGGCCATCATTGATGAGCGCTTCAAATTGCTCGAGTCCTTGATCGTTTCTGAGAAAGGCAAAGAAGCCCTGGCGCGCATGACCCAGCAGCGCACGGCGTTTCGCGCGCTCAACCAGCAGTTCATCGAGCTGGCGATGCAGGGGCGGCGTGACGAGGCGCTCAAGCTGCTCCTGGAGCAAATGCGCCCTGTGCAACTGGCCTACATGGCCGCGCTTCATGAACAGAGTGAATTCCAGACCCAGCTCGCGAATGCGTCCGAGCAAGCTGCCGCGGCCGATGCGCGCGCCATGCAGCGCGACGTGCTGCTGGCCGGTGGCGTAGCCGCCCTCATCGCGATTGCATTGGGCATCAGCATCACGCGCTCCATTACCCGGCCGCTCGCGCAAGCCGTCGACACGGCGGACCGGGTGGCTGGTGGCGACCTGAGCCGCGAGATTCTGGCGCAGAGCCAGGATGAAACAGGCCAGTTGCTGCGTGCGCTGCAGCGCATGCAGCATGGCCTGGCCACCACGGTGAGTGCGGTGCGCCGCAACGCCGAGAGCGTGGCCACAGCCAGCGCGCAGATTGCCACGGGCAACAACGATCTGTCGGCGCGCACCGAGGAGCAGGCCAGCGCGCTCGAAGAAACCGCCGCCTCGATGGAGGAGGTGGGCTCTACGGTTCACCAAAGCGCCGACAACGCGCGCCAGGCCAACCAGCTGGCGCTCAATGCCTCCACGGTGGCCACGCAGGGCGGGGAAGTCGTGGCCCAGGTGGTGGACACGATGCGCGGCATCAACGACAGCTCGCGCAAGATCGCCGACATCATCGGGGTGATCGACGGGATCGCGTTCCAGACCAACATCCTGGCGCTGAACGCGGCGGTGGAAGCGGCGCGCGCGGGTGAACAAGGCCGGGGCTTTGCCGTGGTGGCGGGTGAAGTGCGCAGCCTGGCGCAGCGCAGCGCCGAAGCGGCCAAGGAAATCAAGGGCCTGATCACGGCCAGCGTGGAACGCGTGGAGCAGGGCACGCAGCTGGTGGACAAGGCGGGCGAGACGATGACCGAAGTGGTGACGGCGATCCGGCGGGTGACGGACATCATGGGCGAGATCAGTGCGGCCAGCAGCGAGCAAAGCGCGGGCGTGGCGCAGGTGGGCGAGGCCATTACGCAGATGGATCAGGTCACCCAGCAGAACGCTGCGCTGGTGGAGGAAATGGCTGCCGCCACAAACAGCCTGAGCCAGCAGGCGCAGGAGCTGGTGAATACCGTGGCTGTGTTCAAGCTCGCGCAGGGGGCTGCGGCCAGCGCAGCGCCGGCGCGGCCCGTGCGGTTGGCGCCTGCCCCGGCTCCCAAGCCGGTATCCCGGGTCCCTGAGCGCAAGCTCGCCATGGCCTTGTCGGTCAAAGGGGGCGCGGGGGAGGGTAACTGGGCCAGCTTCTAGGTGCCTGCGCGAAACGGGCTGTGCGCGTGCAGCAGGTCCAGGTACTGATCCACGCCCGCGCTTTCGCGCGCTAGAAACCGGTCCACGGCCTGGGCGAAGGCCGGGTGCGCGAGCCAGTGCGCGCTGTGCGCCTGCACGGGCATCAGCGCGCGGGCCATCTTGTGCTCACCCTGGGCGCCGCCCTCGAAGCGCTGCGCTCCGTGCGCGATGCACCAGGCGATCGGCTGGTAGTAGCAGGCCTCGAAATGCAGGCAATCCACGCGCTGCAGCGCGCCCCAGTAGCGGCCATAGGCTACGGTGGCGCCTTGGGCGTCGGTGCCGAGCGCGATCAGGCTGCTTGCGATGGGTCGACCCTGGCGCTCGGCCACGAACAGCAGCCAATGCTCCGGCATTTGCTGCGCCATGCGTGCAAAGAAGTCGCGCGTGAGATAGGGCGGGTTGCCGTGCTCGAGGTAGGTGCGTTCGTAGCAGCGGTAGAAGAAGTCCCAGTCGGCCGGCGCGATGTCTGCGCCACGCGCCCAGCGGAACGTGACACCAGCCTCATGCACCTTGCGGCGTTCCTGGCGGATCTTCTTGCGCTTGTCTTGCGATAGCGCGGCCAGGAAAGCATCGAAGTCGGCATAGGCCTGGTTCGTCCAATGGAACTGCACGGTATGGCGCTGCATGAGCCCGGCAGCAGCGCTGGCTGCGATGTCTTCGTCGGCCGCGAACAGCAGGTGCAGTGACGACAGCCCCTGCGCCTCGCACCAGCCACGTACCGCGCCGAGCAGTGTCTCGCGTGTGGCGGCATCTTCGGCCATCAGGCGCGCACCGGGCACGGGTGTGAAGGGCACGGCCACCACGGCCTTGGGGTAGTAGGGCAGGCCATGCTCGTCGTAGGCACGCGCCCAGGCCCAGTCGAACACGTATTCGCCATACGAATGGTCCTTCGCGTAGAGCGGGCAGGCCGCCACGAGGCGCTCGCCGCGCCACAGCGTGACGGGGCGGGCTGCCCAGCCTGTCTCGGGCGTGGCGCTGCCGCTGGCTTCAAGCGCCGCGAGGTACTCGTGCCGCATGAAGGGCGTGGCGTGGGGCTGGCGTGCAAGCAAATCGTTCCAGGCCCGTGCGTCCACGGCCTGCAGCGAAGGGAATACGCGGGTGATAATGGACGCTTCAGCCACGCCCGCTCCCCGCGCAGTCAGTGCACAGGGGCCTGCGGGCCGGCTTGGCGATTGTTTCTGCGGCCGTGGCGGCCGTCGTCCTGCTCATGACGCTCTCCATTTGCACTGCGCAACTCAATTTTGTCGTGGGTGACATGCCCGGCAATGCGCAAAAAATCATTGCGGCCGCGCGCGAGGCCTATGCGGCCGGCGCCCGCCTGTTGCTCACGCCCGAGCTGGCCATCTGCGGCTATGCGGCCGAGGACCTGTACCTGCGCCCCGCGTTCTTGGCCGCCTGTGATGATGCCGTGAAAGCGGTGGCCCGCGAGACCGCAGGGTTGGAAGGCATGGTCATCGTGCTGGGCCATCCGCAGCGCCGCGCCGAAGGCGCGCTGTGCCACAACGCCGCCAGCGTGCTGCGCCATGGCGTGGTGGAGCAGACCTATGCCAAGCAGGAGCTGCCCAACTACCAGGTGTTCGACGAGCGCCGCTATTTCACGCCGGGCCATACGCCTTGTGTGTTCACGGTGGACGGCATGCGCGTGGGCTTGCTGATCTGCGAGGACGCCTGGTTCGAGGGCCCCGCGCGCCGTGCAGCCGACGCGGGCGCAGAGCTTCTGGCCGTGATCAACGCCTCGCCCTTCCACATCGGCAAGAGTGTGCAGCGTGAGCAGACCATGCGCGCGCGCGCGCTCGAAACGGGTTTGCCCCTGGTCTACGCCCACCTCGTGGGCGGGCAGGACGAGGTGGTGTTCGAGGGCCGCTCGTTCGCGTTGCAGGCCGATGGCTCGGTGGCGGGCCGTGCGCCGGGTTTTCGGGAAAAACTCGTGCATGTCCAAGTGCAACGGTCGCAGGGTGCTCTCAAAATTGAAGCAGATGTGACCCCCGTGCCCGAGGCCGAGGCCGACCTGTGGGACGCCCTGGTGTTGGGCGTGCGCGATTACATCGGCAAGAACGGTTTTCCGGGTGCACTGTTGGGGTTGTCGGGCGGCATCGACTCGGCTCTGGTGCTGGCCATCGCCGTGGACGCGCTGGGTGCGAACAAGGTGCGCACGGTGATGATGCCCTCGCCCTATACGGCCGACATCAGCTGGATCGACGCGCGCGACATGGCCCAGCGCCTTTCGGTGCGCTACGACGAGATCGCCATCAAACCGCAGTTCGAGGCCTTCAAGGCCGCGCTGGCGCAGGAGTTTGCGGGTCTGCCCGAGGACACGACCGAGGAAAACCTGCAGGCGCGCATCCGCGGCACGCTGCTCATGGCGCTGTCCAACAAGTTCGGCGCCGTGGTGCTGACCACCGGCAACAAGAGCGAGATGGCCACGGGCTATTGCACGCTTTATGGCGACATGGCGGGCGGCTTCGCGGTCATCAAGGACGTGGCCAAGACGACGGTGTTCGCCCTTGCGCGCTGGCGCAATGCCCATGATCCGTACGGTACGGGCACGAACCCCATCCCCGAGCGCATCATCACGCGCCCGCCCAGTGCCGAGTTGCGGCCCGACCAGAAAGACCAGGACAGCCTGCCGCCTTACGAGGTGCTCGATGCGATCCTCGCCCGATACATGGAAAATGACGAGCCGATAGAGGCCATCATTGCCGCCGGCTACGACCGGGCCGATGTGGAGCGGGTGACCCGCTTGATCAAGCTCAACGAATACAAGCGCCGCCAGGCGCCCGTGGGCATCCGGGTGACGCACCGCAGCTTCGGCAAGGATTGGCGCTACCCCATCACGAGCAAGTTCCGCGCTTGAGAAAAGCCCGTTGCCCTCCCAGTTTGTATCGATAGTTCCGAGGATTCCCCGCCATGAAAATGATCACCGCCGTCATCAAGCCCTTCAAGCTCGAAGAGGTCCGCGAAGCCCTGGCCGAATGCGGCGTGAACGGCCTCACGGTAACCGAGGTGAAGGGCTTTGGCCGCCAGAAGGGCCACACCGAGCTGTACCGCGGCGCCGAGTACGTGGTGGATTTTCTGCCCAAGGTGAAGGTCGAGGTGGTCGTGCGGTCTGAAGATGTGGACCGCTGCGTGGACGCCATCGTGAACGTGGCGCGCACGGGCAAGATCGGCGACGGCAAGATCTTCGTGGCGCCCGTGGAGCGCGTGGTGCGCATCCGCACGGGCGACCTGGACGACGCCGCAATCTGAAGCACCGCCTGGCGGCGGCCGCTGTCAGATCACCGAGCGCAGCGGGATCTGCTCCATGTTGCTGCCCGCGGCCTGCACCAGGGCGCGCAGCAGCGCGTCGGTGTCGCTGCAGGCCTGCATCAGGCCCATCTGCCACTCGCCCATGAGACCGTTGGCCACGCTCGTGTGCAGGAACGAGAGCAGGCCGTCGTAGTAGCCCGCCACGTTGAGTAGGCCAATGGGCTTGTCGTGGTAGCCGAGCTGGCGCCAAGTCCAGACCTCGAACAATTCCTCGAAGGTGCCGATGCCGCCAGGCAGGGCGACGAAGGCGTCGCTGCGCTCGGCCATCATGGCCTTGCGCTCGTGCATGGTCTGCACGATGTGCAGTTCGTCGCAGGCGCGGTTGGCGAGCTCCTTGTCCACGAGCGCTTGTGGAATCACCCCCACCACGCGTCCGCCAGCCTGGCGCGTGGCTTCGGCCACCTCGCCCATCAACCCGCTACGGCCGCCGCCATAGACCAATTGGCCGCCATGCTGGCCGATCCAGCGGCCCACGGCGCGGGCCGTCTCGGCGAACAAGGGGTTCTCGCCGGGACGCGAGCCGCAATACACACAGATGGAAAAAGCCGGTTCAGCCATGGAGAAACCTTTGCAACAGGGCCGCAGCCCAGATACCACCGCATAGCAGCAGCGCCAGCAGTACGGCGGCGCTGCCCATGTCCTTGGCGCGCTTGGACAGGTCGTGCCATTCGGGGCCGATGCGGTCGATGGCTGTTTCAATGCCCGTGTTGAGCAGCTCGACGATCAGCACGAGCACCACCGATCCAGTCAGCAGCGCCACCTCGATCCAATCGCGGCCCAGCCAGAACGCCAGGGGGAGCAGGACAGCGGTGGCAATGGCTTCCTGCCGGAACGCCTTCTCGTCCCAGCCCGCACGCAGACCTGCAATGGAGTAGCCCGTTGCGTGCCAGATGCGGTTGAGCCCGGTACGGGCCTTTTGCGGATTGGCGGTCGAGGCGGATT
The DNA here is from genome assembly GCA_041913505.1 of Acidovorax sp. Taxonomy (GTDB): domain Bacteria; phylum Pseudomonadota; class Gammaproteobacteria; order Burkholderiales; family Burkholderiaceae_C; genus JAYSFC01. The sequence continues at coordinate 4,563 of JAYSFC010000125.1, read as the reverse complement.
CAGGCGGCTTGGATAGGGAGGACATGGGGTGCCATTGTCGCGCAGCCGTGCCCACTTTTCGGGACAGGAAGGGATAGCAGTCAGCTAGGTGCGGGACGCGGTGTGCACGAGCCGGGTGCCCGCGAGCGCATCGTGCAGGAACTGGTGCTGGGGGTGAAAGCGGCTCAGCAGCGCCCAGACGGCCACCCAGCCCAGCAGGACTACGGCCGCCTCGCCGCCGGACAGTCCGAACGGCGCCATGGCTGCAAGGGGGGGGATGAACCAGAGCCAGCTCAGCGCATAGCGCAGCAGGGCGCGCTTTTGGGTGAGCGGTTGGCCGGCGCGGTCCACCACGCGGATGTGCCAGGTCTTCATGGCCAGGGTCTGCCCCTTGGACCAGAACCATGTGAAATAGATGCCGAACACCACGAACAAAAAGGCCTGCAGCGCATGCCGGTTGTCAAGCGCGTTGCGCGTCTGGCTCAAGGTGCCGAACAGGTAGCCTGCGATGAACACCACGCCGAACATCAGCATGCCTTCGTAGAGCCAGCATGCCATGCGCCGCGGCAAAGGGGGCGCCAGGAGGCCCGTGGCGCCAGCGGTGGTGGGTGCGGTGGTCGCCGTGGTGTCGGGCATGCGGGGCTCAGCGCTGTGGGTAGGGGTTGGGGTTGGGGGTGGGGGGGGGCTCCACCGTCGATGGCTGCGGCACAGGCTCGCCGTTGGAGGCGGGCACCAGCGGCGGCAAGGGGGCCGGTGTGGCCGATGGAACCGCCACGGGGGTGGTTTCGACAGCGGAAGCGGGTGTGGCCGGCCGCGGCTCCAATGGTGCCGCGGGCTGCGGCACGGGCAAGGCCGGGCGGGGGTGCAGGTCGACCACCGGAGGAATCTTGGGCAGGTTGGGCGCAGTGCCTTGGGCTGCCGTGGCGGCAGGAACGCGCGCGAGTTTCTTGGGCGACACAGGGCGCAGTGCCGTAGCCGCACCCGAGGGCTTGGGCGCGGCGCGTGCGGCCAGCAGGTGCTTTTCTTCTTCGCTCAGGGCTTGGTAGGCCTCCCATTGGGCCCGTTTGTCGTCGGGCGCGAGGCGCTTGGTGACAGCATAGTTCAGCCGTGCCTGGCTGCGCTGCTGCGCGCTGAGGTTGGCCCAGTCGGTCATGCGACTGTGCAACTTTTCCTGCTCTTCCGGAGGCAGCGAGCCGAAAGTCTGAGCCAGGGCGAGCCAGCGGCGCTTGGGGGCTTCACCCATCGTGGCCCAGCGCTCTGCCAGAGGGTAGAGGGCCAGCTTCTGCGCAGTGCTGAGTTCGACCCAGCCGGGGCCCGAGGGCTCGGGCGAGGGGCTGACGGTGCGCGTTTCTCGCGCTCCGTTTTTGGGCGCGGAGGTCACCGAAGAGGGAACCGCGCTGGGTGCCATTCGCACCTGCTGCACCACCTGCCAGCCGACCACCGCCAAGCCGCCGAGCAACGCGGCAGCCAGAACCAGGGCGGGCAAGCGGAAAGAGGCGTTGGCGGTTGGCGGCAAAGGCATTCAGATGGGCAGTGGCGGGGTCAGCGGGTTGCAGTAGCAGGGTGGCTGACGGTCTTGAGGTACTGCACAAACCCCGGGTCGGCATAGGCCGAAGGCGGGAGGTCATCGGTCAGCAGCGCAGTATCGACCTCGGTCACTTCGGTGGTGCCGTGCTCTTCCTGCGAGACATTCACCACTACCAAGCCCACGAGCAGTGCTGTGAGCGGCACGGCCGACACCAGGGCACGCCACCAATTGCCACCCTCGCCACCCCAGCCAAGAGCGGCGGTGCGGCCATTGCGCACCACGGTGGGGGCGGCCTGGACCTGGCGCACGGGCGCAGTTACCTTGCGCTTGGCCAGCGCCTGCATACGCGCGGCCCTCAGGCGCTCGGAGATATCGTAGGGCAGGTCGTCGTTGCCCGCGCTCAGGCGCGCAGTCACGCGCCGGGCAAAACGGTCGGCGGCTTGTTCGATCTGGGCGTTGGTTGCGGTGTTCATAATTCGATTCCTTTGGCCTTCAGTGCCTTGCTGAGGGTCTGGATGGCACGAAAACAGTGCGTTTTGACACTGCCTTCCGAGCAGCCCATCGCGGCGGCCGTCTCAGCCACATCCATCTCTTCCCAATAACGCATCAAAAACGCCTCGCGTTGACGTGCTGGCAGCTCCTGGATTTCGGCCTCGATGTCGCGCAGCACCTGCGCTCGCTGGGTAAGGTCCTCGGCGCTCTGTGCGGCTTCTCCCCCTTCGGGGCCGGAATAGGCTTCCAGCAAATCAAAATCCGCGCCATCTTCCCCTGGACCCTCGAAGTCGCTCATGCTCGAAAACAGGGCATTGCGCGTCTTCTGGCGGCGGAACCAATCCAGGGTGCAGTTGGAGAGGATACGCTGGAACAGCATGGGCAGTTCGCCCGCGGGCTTGTCGCCGTAGTGCTCGGCCAGCTTGAGCATGCTGTCCTGCACGATGTCCAGGGCTGCCTCCTCGTTACGCACGTGGTAAAGCGAGCGTTTGTATGCACGCTTTTCCACGCTTTTGAGGAAGTCGGAGAGTTCTTGTTCCGTTGCCAAGAGAAATCAGCCCGTCGGGAGTCTGTGCCGGCCGCGCGAGAGCACGGCCGGCACGCCAAGGGCCCGGATTATCGCATCGCGCGCCTATTTTTTTGTGGTGGTGTGCGTTGAGGCGTGTTGCGGTGCGATAATGTTTGCTGCAATTCAAAAGGCAAACGGGTCACGGTCCGGCGCAGCTATTCAATCTCGCCCATGTCCTTGGCCTTAAGTCCCGCACCGGCCCCACAAGGGCTCAGGCCAGGGGCACCCTAGGTTTTTCGTCAGAGAAATTCGCAAAGGTTGATCATGGAAATCTCCAAGGCTGAAATCGCAGCCGCCGCCACTCCCCAATCCGCCACCGGCACCCAGGACCTGATGGGCGCCGAGATCCTCGTGAAGGCCTTGCAGGCCGAAGGCGTCCAGTACATGTGGGGCTATCCGGGCGGTGCCGTCCTCTACATCTACGACGCGCTTTACAAGCAGGACACCATCCAGCACGTGCTGGTGCGCCATGAGCAGGCCGCCGTGCACGCGGCCGACGGCTATGCGCGCGCCACGGGCGATGTGGGCGTTGCGCTCGTGACCTCTGGCCCGGGCCTCACCAATGCCGTGACGGGCATCGCTACGGCCTACATGGATTCCATCCCCATGGTGATCATCTCCGGCCAGGTGCCCACGCCCGCGATCGGGCTGGATGCCTTCCAGGAGTGCGACACCGTGGGCATCACGCGCCCCATCGTCAAGCACAACTTCCTCGTGAAGGACACGCGCGACCTGGCGATGACGCTGAAAAAGGCTTTCCATATCGCGCGCACGGGTCGTCCCGGCCCGGTGGTGGTCGATATCCCGAAGGATGTTTCGTTCAAGAAGGTGGCCTACAGCGGCTATCCCGCGAGCGTGGAAATGCGCTCGTACAACCCCGTCAAGAAGGGCCACGGCGGCCAGATTCGCAAGGCCCTGCAGTTGCTGCTGACGGCCAAGCGCCCGTACATCTACACGGGCGGCGGTGTGCTGCTGGGCAATGCCTGCAATGAGCTGCGCACCCTGGTCGACATGCTGGGCTACCCGGTCACCCACACGCTGATGGGCCTGGGCGCCTATCCGGCCAGCGACCGCAAGTTCCTGGGCATGCTGGGCATGCACGGCACGATCGAGGCCAACAACGCCATGCAGAACTGCGATGTGCTGCTGGCGGTGGGCGCGCGCTTCGACGATCGCGTGATCGGCAACCCCAAGCACTTTGCGCAGAACGACCGCAAGATCATCCACATCGACATCGACCCGTCGAGCATCTCCAAGCGCGTGAAGGTCGACATCCCTATCGTGGGCGACGTCAAGGATGTGCTCACCGAGCTCATCGCCATGGTCCGCGAAGCGGGCAGCCGCCCGGACGAGGCCGCCCTGTCCGCGTGGTGGAGCACCATCGAGAACTGGCGCAGCCGCGACTGCCTGAAGTACGACCGCGGCAACAAGGAAGTCATCAAGCCGCAGTACGTGGTCGAGACGCTCTGGAACATGACCAAGGACAGCGAGGCCTACATCACCTCGGACGTGGGCCAGCACCAGATGTGGGCCGCGCAGTTCTACAAGTTCGACGAGCCGCGCCGCTGGATCAACTCCGGCGGCCTGGGCACCATGGGCGTGGGCATTCCCTACGCCATGGGCATCAAGCTGGCCAAGCCTGAGGCCGAGGTGTTCACCATCACGGGCGAAGGCTCGGTGCAGATGAACATCCAGGAACTGTCCACCTGCCTGCAGTACAACACGCCGATCAAGATCCTGTCGCTGAACAACCGCTACCTGGGCATGGTGCGCCAGTGGCAGGAGATCGAGTACTCCGGCCGCTACAGCCATAGCTACATGGACGCGTTGCCCAACTTCGTGAAGCTGGCCGAAGCCTATGGCCACGTGGGCATGCTGATCGAGCGCCCGCAAGACGTGGAGCCCGCGCTGCGCGAGGCGCGCAAGCTCAAGGACCGCACGGTGTTCATGGACTTCCGCACCGACCCCACCGAGAACGTGTTCCCGATGGTGCAGG
>JAYSFC010000124.1:0-10897 GCA_041913505.1 Acidovorax sp. | reverse complement strand
TCACATCCTGACCAAGAAGACCACCAAGAACAAGCGCCACCTGCGCGGTGCAGTTGCAGTGCATGAGACCAACATGGGTCACATGGCACAGATGCTGCCCATGGCTGGCCTGTAATTCACTGACGAACAAGGAGAAAACACATGCCTCGCGTCAAACGTGGTGTAACGGCTCGCGCCCGTCACAAGAAGGTTCTGGCTCTGGCCAAGGGTTTCCGCGGCCGCCGCGGCAACGTCTTCCGCATCGCCAAGCAGGCGGTGATGAAGGCTGGGCAATATGCCTACCGTGACCGCCGTACCAAGAAGCGCGTGTTCCGCCAGCTGTGGATCGCCCGTATCAACGCCGCTGCACGTGAACTGGGCCTGACCTACAGCCAGTTCGCCAACGGCCTGAAGAAGGCATCCATCGAGATCGACCGCAAGATGCTGGCCGACCTCGCGGTGCACGACAAGGCTGCCTTCGGCAGCATCGTGGAGCAAGTCAAGGCCAAGCTGGCTGCTTGAGGACACGATCGGTAGCTATCTTTTCTGTAGCTACCAGCGCACTAACAGCAAGGGCTAGGGCTTGAAAAGGCACTAGCCCTTGTTTATTTCACGAGTCGAAGAACGGTATGAACGAGTTGGATTCCCTGATCGAGAGCGCGCAGCAACTGTTCGCGCAAGCCGCCACCCCCGCGGAGCTGGAAAACGCCAAGGCCCAGTTTCTGGGCAAGTCGGGCCGTGTGACCGAGCTCATGAAGGGCATGGCCCAGCTGTCGGTCGAGGAAAAGAAATCCCGCGGCGCCGCCATCAACGTCGCCAAGCAGGCTATCGAGGCCGCGCTCAATGCGCGCCGCCAAGCCCTGGCCGATGCCGAACTTCAGGCTCAGCTCAAGGCCGAGGCGCTCGACGTGAGCCTGCCGGGCCGCCAGCGCGGCCAGGGTGGCCTGCATCCCGTCTCCCTCACGCTCGAGCGCATCGAGCGCATCTTCGGCTCCATGGGCTTTGACGTGGCGCAGGGCCCCGAGATCGAGTCCGACTGGTTCAACTTCACAGCCCTCAATACGCCCGAGGACCATCCCGCGCGCTCCATGCACGACACCTTCTACGTGGAAGGTGGCACGCCCGAGGCGCCCAACCTGCTGCGCACGCACACCAGCCCGATGCAGGTGCGCTTTGCCGTGCAGCACGTCAAGAAGCACCGCGCGCTGCTCGATGCTGGGCAGCCCATGCCCGAGATCCGCGTCATCGCCCCGGGCCGCACCTACCGCGTCGACAGCGATGCGACCCACTCGCCCATGTTCCACCAGTGCGAAGGCCTGTGGATTGGCGAGAACGTGAGCTTCAAGGACCTCAAGGTCGTGTTCACGGACTTTTGCCGCACCTTCTTCGAGAGTGACGATCTGGTGCTGCGTTTCCGTCCGAGCTTCTTCCCGTTCACCGAGCCCAGCGCCGAGGTGGACATCCAGTTCCAGACCGGGCCGCTGGCCGGCCGCTGGCTCGAGGTGGCTGGCTCGGGCCAGGTGCACCCCAACGTGGTGCGCAACATGGGGCTCGATCCCGAAAAGTACATCGGTTTTGCCTTCGGCATGGGGCCGGACCGCCTGACCATGCTGCGCTATGGCGTGAACGACCTGCGCCTGTTCTTCGACGGCGACATCCGATTCCTGTCGCAGTTCCGCTGAACGCAGCCATTCCGTAGAGCCCCAGTCAGGGATCTTGCGCCCACCACCCTGTTCCGGCGCGATCCCGTTCGAGAAGCACAAGAGTCCGACTATGCAATTCCCAGAATCCTGGTTGCGCGAGTTCTGCAACCCGCCTTTGTCCACCGCCGAACTGGCCGAAACCCTCACCATGGCCGGCCTGGAGGTTGAAGAGCTGCAACCCGTAGCCCCGCCGTTCACGAAGATCGTCGTGGGCGAGATTAAGGAGGCAGTGCAGCACCCCAACGCCGACCGCCTGCGCGTGTGCCAGGTGGACGCAGGGCAGGGCGCGCTGTTGAACATCGTGTGCGGCGCGCCGAACGCCCGCGTCGGCATCAAGGTGCCATGCGCCCTCGTGGGGGCCGAGCTGCCGCCGGGTGAAGATGGCAAGCCTTTCCTCATCAAGGTGGGCAAGCTGCGCGGCGTGGAAAGCCAGGGCATGCTGTGCTCGGCACGCGAACTCAAGCTCTCCGAAGACCATGGAGGCCTGCTGGAGCTGCCACTCGACGCGCCGCTGGGCCAGGACATCCGTCAATACCTGAACCTGGATGACACGCTGTTCACGCTCAAGCTCACGCCCAACCTGGCGCACTGCCTGTCGGTGTACGGCATCGCACGCGAAGTTTCGGCGCTCACCGGCGCACCGCTCAAGGCGCTTGCTTTCCCCGCAGTGCCCGTGGGCCACGCCGACACGCTGCCCGTGAAGATCAGCGCGCCCGACCTGTGCGGCCGCTTCTCGGGCCGCATCGTGCGCAACGTCAACACGCAGGCCAAGACGCCGCAGTGGATGGTGGACCGCCTCGCGCGCTGTGGTCAGCGCAGCGTGGCGCCGCTCGTGGACATCTCCAACTACGTGATGTTTGAGCTAGGCCGTCCGTCCCACATCTTCGACCTCGACAAGATCCACGGCGGGCTCGACGTGCGCTGGGGCCGTGCGGGCGAGCAGCTCAAGCTGCTCAACGGCAGCACCGTCACGGTGGACGAGAAGGTGGGCGTGATCGCCGACGAGCGCGAGGTCGAGTCGCTGGCCGGCATCATGGGCGGTGACGCCACCGCCGTGTCCGACGATACGAAGCACATCTATATCGAGGCCGCGTTCTGGTGGCCCAAGGCGATCGCGGGGCGCTCGCGCCGCTACAACTTCTCGACCGATGCGGGCCACCGCTTCGAGCGCGGGGTAGACCCACAGCTCACTGTGGAGCACATTGAGCGCATCACGCAACTTGTCGTGGACATCTGCGGCACCTCCGAGACCGTCTGCGGCCCCATGGACGACCAGTGCGTCAACGTGCCCCAGCCGCAGCCCGTCACGCTGCGCGTTGCGCGTGCGGCCAAGGTCATCGGCATGCCGCTCGACGCAACGCAATGCGTGGAGGCACTCCAGCGCCTGGGCCTGCCCGTGATCGAGGGCGATGGCGTGGTCACCGTGCAGCCGCCCTCGTACCGCTTCGACCTCGTGATCGAGGAAGACCTCATCGAGGAAGTGGCGCGCATGGTGGGCTACAACCAACTGCCCACCACGCCGCCGCTGGCGCCAATCACGGCCAAGCTGCCGCTTGAATCCACGCGCAGCCCCTTCGCCGTGCGCCGTGAGCTGGCGGGCCTGGGCTACCAGGAAACCATCAACTTCAGCTTTGTCGAGGAGCGCTGGGAGCATGAGCTGGCCGGCAACCCCAACCCGATCAAGCTGCTGAATCCGATTGCGAGCCAGATGAGCGTGATGCGCTCGTCACTCCTGGGCTCTTTGCTACAAGTTTTGAAGTTCAACCTGGACCGCAAGGCCGACCGCGTGCGGGTGTTCGAGTTGGGCCGCGTGTTCCTGCGTGACGCGAGCGTGAAGGGCAGCGATACCACGGTTGAGGGCTTCCACCAGCCCATGCGCGTGGCGGGCATGGCTTATGGCGCGGCGGACCAGCTGCAGTGGGGCCGTAAGGAAGAGGGGGCGGACTTCTTTGATGTGAAGGGCGACGTCGAGGCGTTGCTGGCCCCCGTGCAGGCCACGTTTGAACCTGGCAATCACCCCGCAATGCACCCGGGCCGCTGCGCCCGCGTGCTCGCCTTCGGCCGCGAGATCGGCCATGTGGGCGAGCTGCATCCGCGCTGGCGCCAAGCCTGGGACCTGCCGCAGGCTCCGGTAATGTTTGAGCTCGAACTGGACGCCGTGCTGCAGCGTCCCGTGCCGCAGTTCCGCGCCGTGGCCAAGCACCAGGCCGTGGAGCGCGATCTGGCCGTGGTCGTGGCGGAACGCGTGACGCACGCCGAGCTCATGGCGGCGATCGAATCGGCCGTGCCGGCTGCCACGCTGCGCGCTGCCGTGCTGTTCGATGTCTATCGACCCAAGGCTGGCGCCGCGGGCGGCTTGGCCGTCGGTGAGAAGAGCTTGGCCGTGCGCCTTACGCTGGGCAGCGATGCCGCATCGCTCACCGAGGCCGAGATCGAGGCTGCCGTGCAGGCGGTGGTGGCGCAGCTCTCGGCCCGCACGGGGGCAAGGCTGCGCGTGTGATGCTGAACAACCCCAACAGGAGCCCTGACGTGATCGAATTTGCGGTGGAGAGCCTGGAGACGCCCGCGCTGACCAAGGCCCAGCTGGCCGATCTGCTGTTCGACCAGATCGGCTTGAACAAGCGCGAGTCGAAGGACATGATCGACGCCTTCTTCGACCTGATCTCGCAAAGCCTCGTGGACGGGGTGGATGTGAAGCTGTCGGGCTTTGGCAATTTCCAGATCCGCACCAAGGCCCCGCGCCCGGGGCGTAATCCGCGCACGGGCGAGGCCATCCCCATCCAGGCGCGGCGCGTGGTCACGTTCCATGCGAGCAGCAAGCTCAAGGAACAGATCCAGAATGCCGGCGGCGAGGGTTGACGTGACTTTTTTGCGGCATAGTCGGCCACTTTGTGCCAAGGTAGCTGGCGCTGGCTGCATGACTGCAGTACGCTAATCAGCTTTCCCGTTCGCGACTGCGCTGCTCCATGGGCACCATGCTTCCTTCCATCCCCGCCAAGCGCTACTTCACCATTGGTGAGGTGGCGGAGCTGTGTGGCGTGAAGCCGCATGTCCTGCGTTATTGGGAGCAGGAATTCACCCAACTGCGGCCCATGAAGCGGCGAGGCAACCGCCGCTACTACCAGCACCACGAGGTGCTGATGATCCGCCGCATCCGTGATCTGCTCTACGACCAGGGCTTCACGATCAGCGGTGCGCGCAACCGCCTGCAGGAGCTTGCCCAGGCTGCGCGCGAAGGCCAGCCAACCGATGCACCGGCCGAGGCTGATGTGCCGGCCGCAGCCGTGCTTGCAATGGATTCCATGGCCTTCGAAGTGGATGGGGAAGGCCGTGTCATCGACGCGCAGGCGGTCCGTCAGGAATTATTTGAGATTCGAGCCCTTCTTTCTTTTTAGGGCTAAATTTGTGTATATAATCTAAGTCTTGTCGGCGTGTAGCGCAGCCTGGTAGCGCACTTGCATGGGGTGCAAGGGGTCGCGAGTTCGAATCCCGCCACGCCGACCATTTTTTTCGATGAAATCAAAGGGTTGCAGCAGAAATGCTGCAACCCTTTTTTCTTTGGCCCGTCTTGGTCTGATGAGGGGGGCTCGCCGGCGAACCGATATGGCCGCAGCCGACCGGGCCCATTGAGGCTTTGGGGTGTGCGGCGCCTGCATCCCGCATCGGCCTGCAGGGCCTTGTGGCCGGACCGCGGGTGTCCCCTTTTCTCTGGCATCTTGCGCCGACGCTTTCACCTATGGTGCGCGCTTCATTTGCGCATTCGCTCATTTTCTTCTTGCGCCCTTGGTTGTCTGGTTATAAGATAGTAATAAATTACTTACTTCTAAGGCTGAGCAATGAATGGACGCCACAATCACCTTCCTGCGGACGAGCGGCGGGCGGCCACGGTGGAGGCGGTGATCCATCTCGCCGCTGAGCAGAACCCCAGTGACATCACCACCACGGCCATTGCGCAACGCATGGGGCTGACCCAGGGGGCGCTTTTCCGTCACTTCCCGACCAAGGATGCCATCCTGCAGGCTGTGATGTCCTGGGTCACCGAACGCATGCTCGCCCGGGTGGACAAGGCCGCGGAGGGCGCTGAGTCCCCGGTCGCGGCCCTTGAGGCGATCTTCATGGCGCATATCGACTTTGTGTCCGAGCACCCAGGTGTGCCGAGAATGCTCTTCGGCGAACTGCAACGGCAGGGTGAATCCCTACCCAAGCAGATAGTCCAGACCTTCATCCGCCACTATGGCGAGCGGTTGCGCCGCTTGCTCGAAGTTGGCAAGGCGCAAGGCGAGGTGGAGGCGAAGCTGGATGCAGACGCCGCTGTCGTGCTGTTCATCGGCACCATCCAGGGTCTGGTGATGCAGTCTCTGATTGCTGGCGATGTGGCCCGCATCCGCCGTGATGCTCCGGGGGTTTTCTCCATCTACCGCCGTGGCATCGTCAGGAGCGCATCATGAAGTTTCCGCCCTTGCAGCGCCGCACGCTTGCGCTGGTCGTTGTCATTGTTCCCCTGCTGGTGTTGTTTGCCTATGCGGCCTTGCGCTCAGGGCCGCTGGCGCCGGTCGCGGTGACGGTGGCCGCCGTGGAGTCGCGGACGATTGGGCCTGCGTTGTTCGGCATCGGTACGGTGCAGGCGCGTTACACCTACAAGATCGGCCCCACCTACGCTGGGCGGGTCAAGCGGCTGGATGTGCATGTGGGTGAATCGGTCAAGGCAGGCCAGGTCTTGGGCGAGATGGATCCGGTGGATCTGGATTCGCGCCTTGGCGCGCAGCAGGCCGCGATCAAGAGCGCCGAAGCGGCCTTGCTCCAGGCCGAGGCCAGGCAAGCCTTCGCGCAGACGCAGGCAGGACGCTACGAGCAACTCCTGGCCATTCGCGGTACGAGTGAAGAAAACGCCGCGACCAAGCGGCAGGAACTGGCGGTGGCAAACGCTGCACACGGGGCGGCGCGCGAGGATGCCAGCCGCCTGCGTGCCGAACTGGAGGCGCTGCGCGCACAGCGCGGCAACCTCCGGCTGGTAGCACCCGTTGCCGGCCTCGTCACCACACGCCTTGCCGAGCCGGGCACCACCGTCGTGGCCGGCCAGGCGGTGGTGGAGGTCATTGACCCCGGCAGCCTGTGGGTCGATACCCGCTTCGATCAGATCAGTGCCGAAGGCTTGGCCGCCGGCTTGCCTGCCCGGATCGTGCTGCGCTCGCGCAGGGGCCAAAGCCTGCCTGGCCGCGTGCAGCGGGTTGAACCGCAAGCCGACGCGGTGACGGAGGAAACACTGGCCAAGCTCGTCTTTGATACACAGCTTTCGCCGTTGCCGCCAATTGGGGAACTGGCCGAAGTCACCGTGCAATTGCCTGAGTTGCCGGCAGCCCCCACGATTCCGAATGCGGCCATTCGCACGGTCAAGGGCCAGCGCGGCGTTTGGAAACTCACGGGGGACAACCTCTCGTTTGCTCCGGTGACGCTTGGCCGTGCCAATCTCGATGGTCACGTGCAGGTGGAAAAGGGGCTTGCACCGGGTGACCGTCTTGTCGTGTACAGCGAGAAAGCGCTCACGGCCAGCAGTCGCATCCACGTGGTGGATCGCCTGCGCGGAGTATCGCCATGATCAGCCTGGCCGGGCGCGATATTCTGCATGCGTGGGGTAAGTTCATCTTTACCGGCATCGGCTTGGGGCTGCTGATCGGCGTGACCTTGACCATGGCCGGCGTGTACCGGGGCATGGTGGACGACGGCAAGGTTCTGCTGGACAACAGTGGCGCTGATCTCTGGGTGGTGCAGAAAGACACCTTGGGCCCCTACGCCGAGTCCTCCAGCATCCCGGATGACCTGTGGCGAAGCATTCGTGCCATGCCTGGCGTGGCGCAGGCGGCCAACATCACCTATCTGACCATGCAGGTCGGCAAGGGCGAGCAGGACGTGAGGGCGATGGTGGTGGGTATCACGGCGGGCGATCCAGGGGTTCCCGGTTGGCCGCCGCACCTTGTCGCCGGCCGCCAGATCACCCGCAGCCATTACGAGGCGGTGGCCGACCTCGCCGCCGGGTTTCAACTGGGTGATGTGATCAAGATCCGCCGCAACCATTACACCGTGGTCGGCCTGACGCGTCGCATGGTCTCGTCGAGCGGGGACCCCATGGTCTTCGTTCCGCTCAAGGATGCGCAGGCGGCGCAGTTTCTCAAGGACAACGACGCGATCCTGATGCAGCGCAGGCGCACCGAGGCCAGTCCTGCCTTCAACCGCCCTGGGGTTCCCGGCTTGCTTGATGCGGTGATCGCTTCGCAGACCAGCAACAGTTCTGTCAACGCGGTTCTGGTTCGTATCCGGCCCGAATTCACAACGCAGGAGGTGGCTGAACCCATCCGCCGTTGGAAGCGGCTCACTGTGTATGACCGCGCGCAGATGGAGGGCATCCTGGTGGGCAAGTTGATTGCCATGTCGGCCCGGCAGATCGGCATGTTCCTGGCCATCCTGGCGCTGGTCAGTGCGGCCATCGTGGCCTTCATCATCTACACGCTGACCATGGACAAGATCCGGGAAATCGCCGTTCTCAAGCTCATCGGCACGCGCAACCGCACCATCGCGGCAATGATCTTGCAGCAGTCCCTGGTGCTCGGCGTGATTGGTTTCGTGGTTGGCAGGATCACCGCCACGTTCACCGCGCCTTTGTTCCCGAGGTACGTCTTGCTGGTGCCGGCCGACTCGATCACAGGTTTCTTTGGCGTACTCGCGATTTGCGTGTTGGCCAGCGTCGTCGCCATTCGCATGGCGCTCAAGGTCGATCCGGCCGAAGCGATTGGGTGAGAGCATGAGCAACAGGGGCATCCGCATCGAAAATCTGAGCAAGCGCTTTGGCAAGGGCGACACTACGTTCCTCGCCTTGAAGGATGTGAACATGCATGTGGCGCCCGGTGAAGTGGTCGGCCTGATTGGACCGTCCGGCTCGGGCAAAAGCACGCTGCTCAAGTGCCTGGGCGCGGTGATCGATCCCACGTCCGGCCGCATGACGCTGGACGATACGGTGATCTATGACGATGGCTGGAAGGTTCGCGATCTGCGCGCCTTGCGCCGCGACAAGATTGGCTTCGTGTTCCAGGCGCCATACCTCATTCCGTTCCTGGACGCGACCGACAACGTGGCACTGCTGCCCATGTTGGCCGGTGTGCCCAATGATCAGGCGCGTCGGCATGCGCTGGAACTGTTGACCGCGCTGGACGTGCAGCACCGTGCGCCGGCCATGCCGTCGCAGTTGTCCGGTGGCGAGCAGCAGCGCGTGGCCATCGCCCGAGGCCTGGTCAACCGGCCGCCGGTGATCCTGGCCGATGAGCCGACTGCGCCACTGGACTCCCAGCGCGCAATGGCGGTGATCCGCATCCTGAACGACATGGCCAGGCGCTATGAGACCGCGATCATCGTCGTCACCCATGATGAAAAGATCATCCCGACGTTCAAACGCATCTACCACATCCGCGACGGCGTGACCCATGAGGAGGCCGGGGAAGGACGTGGCTTTGACTGACCTCTTTATTCGTTGCACGGCTCAGTCCGTTCGTGGAGTATCCGTATGAGCAATGCCGACGTGGCGCGCGGCTCCGAGAGGGGCCATCACCGTCCTGCCCGTGCAGCCATGTTGTCCGTTCTTGCAGGGCTGCTGGCCGGCTGCGCCGTGGGCCCTGATTTCCATCGCCCCGCGCCCCCCGATGTGCCGGGCTACACGGCAGCGCCCTTGCCTGCCGAAACGGCATCTGCGGCGATACCCCTTGGAGAGGCACAACGCTTCGCCGCAGGTGCTGATGCGAGCGCGCCATGGTGGCGGGCTCTGGGCTCTCCCAGGCTCGACGCCTTGATCGATCAGGCTTTCCAGGCCAACCCTACCCTGGCTTCCGCCAAGGCCACGCTGCGGCAGGCGCAGGAAGTCTATTCGGCACGCGCAGGATCGACGCTCTATCCGCAGGTTGATGCCGGCCTGGCTGCGCAGCGGCAGCGCCAGAACCCCAACCCGGGCCTGGCGGGCGAGGCGCGCGAATTTACCGCTTACAACGCCAGCATCGGCGTGCACTACCGGCTGGATTTGGCCGGTAGCAACCACCGAGCCCTGGAAGCGTTGGCCGCCCGTACCGAATTCCGGCGCTACGAACTGGACGGTGCCTATCTGACTCTGGCGACGAACATTGCCACAACGGCGATTACCCGGGCCCGACTTGCTGGCCAGATCGCGTCCACGCAAGCGATGATCCAGGCCCAGAACGAGCAGGTGGAGTTGACCCGCAAACGGGTGGGGCTCGGCCACGCGGCGCCCGACGATGTATTGCCCTTGCAGACCCAGTTGGAGCAGACACGCGCGGGATTGCCGATGCTGCGCAAACAGCTCGAACAAAGCGAGCACTTGTTGGCCCTACTTTCCGGGCAGGCCCCTGGTGCGGCGAAGATGCCTGCCTTCACGCTGGACGAGTTCCAACTGCCAGCGGCATTGCCGGTGGTTCTGCCGTCTGAACTGGTGCGCCGCCACCCTGATATCCAGGCCGCGGAAGCGCTGCTGCACGCCGCCAACGCTGAGTACGGCGTGGCTGTCGCCAAGTTGTACCCGCAGCTCGACCTCAGCGCCAACCTCGGCTCTCAGGCATTGAGCGCGGGGGCGCTGTTTGGTGGCGGCTCCGCTGTCTGGAGCGTTCTGGGGCAACTAACCCAGCCGCTTTTCAACCCGGGGCTGCCAGCGGAAAAGCGTGCGTCATTAGCTGCCCTCGATGCGGCAGCGGCGAACTATCAAGGGGTGGTGCTCGACGCGTTGCGCAACGTGGCGGATGCTTTGAAGGCCCTTGATCATGATGCCCAAACCTTGGCTGCTCTGGCGGCGGCAGACGCTGCGGCGCGTGATTCCCTGGCATCCATCGAGCGCCAGTACGCTCTGGGAGCGGCCAGCTACGTTCAACTGCTGATTGCGCAGCAGCAAGCGCAGCAGAATCGAATCGGCCTGATCTCGGCCCAAGCCCAGCGGCTTGTCGACAGCGCAGCACTGTTTCAGGCATTGGGAGGCCGGATCGTAGTTTGACCGAGCCGGGCGAATGCCATTGCTGGTACGTTCTGGCTACATTAAAAAAGCCCTGACTCTTGCGAATCAGGGCTTTTCATTTGGTGCCGGAGAGATGAATCGAACACCCGACCTTCTCATTAAGAATGATGGGATAGGTGAATTTGCCTCTGTTGATTGCTGTTGGTAGAATCAATGT
>JAYSFC010000123.1:0-11026 GCA_041913505.1 Acidovorax sp. | reverse complement strand
GCCCAGGGTGTTGACCAGCACGTTCAGGCGGCCACGGTGGGCCATGCCAATCACGATTTCCTGCACGCCCTGCTGACCGGCGCACTGGATCAGCTCGTCCATCGAGGCGATGAAGCTCTCGCCACCTTCCAGCGAGAAGCGCTTCTGGCCCACATACTTGGTGTGCAGGAAGCGCTCCAGGCCCTCAGCCGCGGTCAGACGGTCCAGGATGCGCTTCTTCTTGTCGGCATTGAAGCTGGGCTTGCTGCGAATGCCTTCGAGCTTCTGCTGCCACCAGCGCTTTTGCGCCTGGTCGGTGATATACATGTACTCGGCGCCGATGGTGCCGCAGTAGGTCTCGCGCAGCGCGTTGAGCAGTTCGCGCAGCGGCATGCTTTCCTTGCCGAAGAAGGTGTTGCTCGTGTTGAACACGGCTTCCTGGTCGGCATCGTTGAAGCCGTAGAACGACGGCTCCAGTTCGGGAATGGCGGGGCGCTCGGTGCGCTTGAGGGGATCCAGGTCGGCCCAGCGCGCACCCACGTTGCGGTATGCGGCGATCAGCTGCTGGACGGCGGTGCGCTTGCGAGCCAGGTCGGGATCGGCTCCTGCAGCCACCACCACCTTGGTGCCGCCCTGCTTGGCACGCTCCGCGAAAGCGTTGATGACAGGCAGGTGGGGCACGTCCCGCATGTCGCTGCCATTGGCCGCAGGCACATGTTGCAGTGCATCAAAGTATTCGCGCCAGTTGTCTGGCACGCTGCCAGGGTTGGCTAGGTAATTCTCGTACATCTCTTCGACGTAAGGCGCGTTGCCGCCGAAGAGGTAGGTATTGCCTTGGTAGGCTTGATAGACAGATGTCGTCTCGCTCATATTTCGCGGACCTCCGTCCCCCTGAGGGAGACATTAGCTGGTTGGGAAACCTTCCGCGACACGGCTGAACCGATTGGCGGATGCGACTGTGGCTGGGGAAGGGCCTGGGGTTGCGGCCGTTATTGTGCCACCGAACGCCGCGGCGGGCCACGGAGGCGTCACCACGCCTCGCGTACAGTCGGGTTCCCGCAACCCGATCCTGGCCCATGACTTCATCCAAGCTGCAGAACCGCGCCTTCCTGACCTTGCTGGCGGTCGTTACCGTGGCCTTTCTGGCCATTCTCTGGCCTTTTCACGGCGCCGTATTCTGGGCCGTGGTGCTCGCCATCCTTTTCATGCCGCTGCACCGCAAGCTGCTGGCGCGCATGCCGGGGCGCCCCAATCTTGCCGCACTGAGCACGCTGGGCCTGAGCCTACTGCTGGCCATCCTGCCTGTGGCGGTGCTCAGCGTATCGCTGCTTCAGGAGGCTGCACAGATCTACGAGCGCCTGCGCTCGGGACAGCTCAGCTTCGGTAGCTACTTCCAGCAGATCATCGCAGCCCTGCCCGACTGGGCCACTCGCCTGCTCGCGCAATTGCACCTCACCTCGCTCACCGAACTGCAGGAGAAGTTGTCTTCTGCCGCCGTGCAGGCCAGCCAGTTCCTGGCCACGAAGGCCCTGAACATCGGCCAGAACACGCTGGAATTCGTCATCAGCTTCGGCATCATGATGTACCTGCTGTTCTTCCTGCTTCGCGACGGCGCCGCGCTGGGTGCGCGCATCCGGCGGGCCGTGCCGCTCGACGAGGACCACAAGCGCGCCCTGGCCAGCAAGTTCACCACCGTGATCCGCGCCACTGTCAAGGGCAACATCGTTGTAGCGGCCTCGCAGGGGGCGCTGGGTGGCTTGATCTTCTGGATTCTCGGCATTCAGGGGCCAGTGCTCTGGGGGGTGCTCATGGCCTTCCTGTCACTGCTGCCCGCGGTAGGCGCGGGCATCATCTGGATCCCCGTGGCCCTGTACTTCCTGGCCACGGGTGCCGTCTGGCAAGGCATCGTTCTCACGGCCTACGGCATAGGCGTGATCGGATTGGTCGACAACATCCTGCGGCCGTTACTGGTGGGCAAGGACACCAAACTGCCCGACTACCTCGTGCTCATCTCGACCCTAGGCGGCATGGGCTTGTTCGGGCTGACGGGCTTCGTCATCGGGCCCGCGATTGCCGCGCTTTTCGTGGCCGCGTGGGACCTGTTCTCCCCCGAATCATCCCCAGCGCTGCCCCAGGACGAAAAAAAGCAGTAATTGCCTTCATTGGACGCTTGGTGCGCGTTGACGCGATCTTCGCTGCAGTGCAATAATCGCGCACCTCAACTTTGGAGCCCGTGCGTGGAAAGTGCCAGTAGTCGCAGTCGAATCCAGTGTGCCGTGATGGCCGCTGCCTGCCTGGCTTCCTGACGCCCCGCTCCGGGCTGTCGGTCGCCGCCGGCCGCAGCCCCTCGATAGCTCCAGCCTCCTGCGCAGCAGAGGCTCCGCCATCCCACTTCACGAAGCACTGGCTTCGCTGACTTTTTCATTCTGCGTTGCCGTGCCTGCGTGTGCGGCACCCTCGCATGAATGCGCTTGCGCCGCCCCTGCGCTGGGCTCCTTGCAACTTAGGAGCACGACCATGCAATGCACAACGCCCGCCCCCGCCCTCCGGCACTCGGCAGCGCCTTTGCGCGCGTGCATCCCTGAGCAGGCACCCGCCACACGGCACATCCCTTCCCAGGGTGGGCTTGAAGCTATCCAAGCCCTGGATCGCCAGACGCCTTGGCCCACGCACCGTATCCGCAGCTTTCTCCAGGGCGCCACACTGCCCCGCTGAACGCCCGTTTCCACCCATCGCACCAGGAGGCTCCATGGACCCCGACCCTAGTTGGCGCCCCAGCGCGCCCCGTCCGTCACCGAACCCGAATCCGTTTTTGAATCCGGCACTGCCTCGGAGGCACCCACACGCCTGAACGCGTGGGGTTTCCCTGGGGCCAGCGGCCGCCCCAAGGAGAAGCCCATGCTGTTTCTGTTCCAACGCCCTAACGACCAGCTGCAGCGCGCCGTGCGCGCAGCCATCGCTGCCCACCAAGCCACCGCCCTGCGCGAACTGCTCACCCGCCACGGCGAAAAGGCCTTTGCGCGTGCGTTGAGTGATCTGTCTGGCCGTGTCATCGCCGACGCACTGTCCACGCTGCCCGAGCCCCAGCGCAGCCGTGTTCTGCAACACCTACCCCGGAAAGCCCGTGCGCGCTACCACGATGTGGGTGGCCTGCAGGGCGGCAGTGCCGTATCCCCGCTGCTGCGCATGTCAGCCCTGGGCCTGCTGGCCTGGAGGTATCCGGCTTGACCGCGCTGCCGCAGGCCCAGCCCCTGCCATCCGGCGCTGTAAAACCCAAGCCAAATCGGTGCGATATCCTGCCCTCGCCTTTCCCCGCAAGGCCCTGCCGAGCTCTAGGACGACCCTCATGAACTTCCTGCAAGACTTCTTTGCGCGCTTTCTGCGGACCCGGCACGTCACACGGCATTTCAGCCGCCGCCTGCTGCTGGAAACCTTCTCACCCCGAGGCACCGCCTCTCCTCCACCACCCGGGCTCGCGTCGCGCGAGCTGCTGCACGCCGCGAGCGACGACATCCCCGGGGTGCTGGTGCGCCTGGGCTCGCACGCGCAGGGGCTCAGCGATGCCGAGGCCGCCGCCGCACTGCGCCGCTTCGGCCCCAACGAGGTGGAGCACGAAAAGCCTCTGCCCCAGTGGCTGCATCTGTGGCACTGCTACAAAAACCCGTTCAACCTGCTGCTCACGCTGCTGGCAGCGGTGTCCTACCTGACTGAGGACATCAAGGCCACGGTGGTGATCGGCGCCATGGTGGCCCTCTCGACCCTGCTGCGCTTCGTGCAGGAAGGGCGCTCCAACCGCGCCGCTGAGCGGCTCAAGGCCCTGGTCAGCAATACGGCCACGGTGGTGCGGCGAGGCTCCGACATCGCGCCAGCCGGTGCGCAGGCGCCGCACCCGGACACACCCGAGCGAGGCCCCCTCCCCGTACGCTACCTGGAGGTCCCCATCAGCCAGCTGGTGCCAGGGGACCACGTGGTGCTCTCGGCCGGCGACATGATTCCGGCGGACTGCCGCGTGCTCACGGCCAAGGACCTGTTCGTGGCCCAGGCCGCCATGACCGGCGAATCGCTGCCCGTGGAGAAATTCGCCGAGCGCAACAACACGGATGGCAACGTGCTCGAAGCCGCCAACCTCGTTTTCATGGGCACCAACGTCGTGTCCGGCTCCGCCCGCGCCGTGGTGGTGGCCACGGGCAACCACACCTACTTCGGCACACTGGCCACGCGTGTGACCGCGACGAGCCCCACGGTTACCGCCTTCCAGGCCGGCGTCAACAGCGTGAGCTGGCTGCTCATCCGCTTCGCGCTGGTCATGGTGCCGCTCGTGCTGCTGGTCAATGGCTTTACCAAGGGCAACTGGCTCGAGGCCTTTCTGTTCGCGCTGTCGGTGGCCGTGGGGCTCACCCCCGAAATGCTGCCCATGATCGTGACCAGCACACTTGCCAAGGGCGCTGTGCTGCTGTCGCGCAAGAAAGTGATCGTGAAGCGGCTCGACGCGATCCAGAACTTCGGTGCCATGGACGTCCTGTGCACCGACAAGACCGGCACGCTGACGCAGGACAAGATCGTGCTGGAACGGCACACCGACATCTTTGGCCAGAGCAGCGATGAGGTGCTGCAGTTCGCCTACCTCAACAGCCACTACCAGACCGGCCTCAAGAACCTGCTCGACCGCGCGGTGCTTGAACATGTGGAACTGCAGACCGAGCTCAAGCTGGCGCAGGACTATCGCAAGGTAGACGAGGTTCCCTTCGACTTCCAACGCCGGCGCATGTCGGTGGTCGTGTCCGAGCGCGATCACCACCACGAGCTTATCTGCAAGGGCGCCGTCGAGGAAATCCTTGCCGTATGCACGAGCGTGCGCACGGGCACCGCTTCTGGCGCCTCCAACGAGCCCCTGGACGCAGCCATGCTCGAACGCGTGCAGCAGGTCACGCGCGGGCTCAACGAGGAAGGGTTGCGCGTCGTGGCCGTGGCCATGAAGGAGATCCCCGCGTCGCAAACCACCTACTCGGTGGCCGACGAGGCACAGCTCACCCTCATCGGCTATATCGCCTTCCTGGACCCCCCCAAGGAATCGAGCGCACCAGCCCTGAGCGCGCTCAGGGAGCATGGTGTGACCGTGAAGGTGCTCACGGGCGACAACGAGCTCGTGACCGCCGAGGTCTGCCGCCAGGTGGGGTTGCCCTCAGACCGCGTGCTGCTGGGCAGCCAGGTGGAGCGCATGAGCGATGCGGCACTGGCCTCTGCCGCCGAAAGCCACCAGGTGTTCGCCAAGCTCTCTCCGCTGCACAAGGAGCGCATCGTGCATGCGCTGCGCGAGCGCGGCCACATCGTTGGCTTCATGGGCGACGGCATCAACGACGCGCCCGCGCTGCGCGCAGCCGACATCGGCATCAGCGTGGACAGCGCCGTGGACATCGCCAAGGAGGCGGCGGACATCATCCTGCTCGAAAAAAGCCTCATGGTGCTGGAAGAGGGCGTGGTGGAAGGACGCAAGACCTTCTGCAACATGCTCAAGTACATCCGCATGACGGCCAGCTCCAACTTCGGCAACGTGTTCTCCGTGCTCGTCGCCAGCGCTTTCCTGCCGTTTCTGCCCATGCTGCCGCTGCAGCTGCTGGTGCAGAACCTGCTGTACGACGTGTCGCAAATCACGATCCCGTTCGACAACGTGGACGAGGAGCTCGTGCGCGCCCCGCTGCGCTGGAACCCCGCCGACATCGGCCGCTTCATGGTGTTTTTCGGCCCCATCAGCTCGGTGTTCGACATCACCACCTTCGCGGTCATGTGGAACGTTTTCGGCGCCACCACCGAAAGCCAGCAGACCCTGTTCCAGTCCGGCTGGTTCGTCGTGGGCCTGCTCACGCAGACCCTGATCGTGCACATGATCCGCACCCCCAAGCTGCCCTTCATCGAGAGCCGCGCCGCGCCTGCGCTCCTCGGCATGACGCTGGCCATCATGGCTGCGGGCATCCTGCTGCCCATGGGTCCGCTGTCCGAGTACGTCAAGCTGCAGGCCTTGCCCCTGGCTTTCTGGCCCTGGCTGGTGGCCATCCTCGTGGGCTACATGGCGCTCGCCACGTTGATGAAGCGCTTTTACTTGCGCCGCTTCGGCTGGCAATGAGGAAGGGGGCTGCGCCGCAGCGGGCATCCCCGATACTCGGGGCTTGCATCACAACAGGAGACATGGCTTGGCCCGCTACCCCTTTCCCGATCTGAACACCCTGCCCGACGACATCCGTGCCCGCATCCTCGAGGTGCAGGAAAAGGCCGGCTTCATCCCCAACGTGTTCCTGGCCTTCGCACGGCGGCCGGCGGAGTGGCGCGCGTTCTTCGCGTACCACGACGCGCTCATGCTCAAGGAGGAAGGCAGCCTGACCAAGGGCGAGCGCGAGATGATCGTGACCACCACGAGCGCGGCCAACCAGTGCCTGTACTGCGTGGTGGCGCACGGAGCCATCCTGCGCATCTATGAGAAAAAGCCGTTCATCGCCGACCAGGTGGCCGTGAACTACCGCAAGGCCGACATCAGCCCACGCGAGCGCGCCATGCTCGACTTCGCGATGAAGGTCTGCCTGAAGGCGCAGGAAATCGAGGATGCCGACTTCGAGGCCCTGCACCCCCACGGCTTTGACGACGAGGACATCTGGGATATTGCGGCCATCACCGCGTTCTTCGGCCTGTCCAACCGCATGGCGAGCTTCGCGGGCATGCAGCCCAACCCCGAGTTCTTCCTGATGGGCCGGGTACCCAAGGTCAAGCCCGCCGCCTGACGCCATGCGCACGCGCACCGCGGCCTTTTCGCTGGCGCTCGCCGCCGCGGTCTGCAGCGCGGCGCACGGCGCGGGTTTCGGACCGCCGGCCGGCACCCTGCCCGTGCATTCTCTGGCGCTCGCTGTGCCTGAAGGGGCGCGCTCACCGCTGCTGTCGGCCACGCTCTACCGGCGCGGCGGGGTGGCGCCCGTGTACTACCTGGGCGCGGGCGTCGGCATTCCACGCCTGAACATCCCGGATTCACCCGGCGCCACGGCCTGGCAGGTGATGCCCGACGCAAGCTGCGCCCGCCTGGCCCCAGTACCGCTCAGCGAACTGCAGCCACCTGCCGTGCAGCCCGTGACCGTGCAGCAAAACCCTCTGCCGATGGAGTGTGCGGCCGCGTTCGAAGGCAGCTGCACCAGCCGCGATGGGCGCCTGCGCATCGCTACCACGTTCGACGGTAGCCACCGCAAGGCCCGTGTGGGTGGCGGCTTCTTCGGCACCGAGGGTCTTATCGACAGCACCTTCTACACGGGCGTGCGCACCCTCACTATCGAGCACCTGCCCAGCGGCCGCGCGCTGCGCCTGCGGGAGCGATTGGCGGATGCCAACGGGTACAGCGCGCCACAGACCGCGATCCGCTATCTGCCCGAACTGCGGCTCGTGCTGTTGCTGGGCGCGGCGCAGGAGCGCGGCGTTCCGCTCGCCCATTGCATCGCACTGCCCTCCGATTGACGGCTCAGGCCGAAACCAGCACCCGCATCCAGTCGGGTAGCGTGGCGGCTTTCTGCTGCGGAAAATCCACCCAGATCGTCGTGGCGCCGCCGGCCGCACAAATCTCGCCGGGCCGGTCCACACGCTCCATCGTGCCCCAGGTCTCGAACGTGGTGCGGCTCGGATCGCTCACGTAGAGCTTGAGCAGCACATCGGCTGGGTATTCGAGCTGGCGGTAGAAGTTGCAGAACGCATTGACGATCACGGGGCCCTGGCCGCGCGGGTCAGGGTTGCAGCCCACGGACACCATCCACTCAATGCGCGCCGTCTCGAGGTAGCGGAAGTACACGGTGTTGTTCACGTGGCCCATGGCGTCCATGTCGCCCCAACGCACGGGAAAACGCATCTCGTAGACCAGCTTTTTCTGCTCGGGAATCTCAATCTTCATCGGTGTGCCTTGATCGATGCCAGGATGCCCAGCGTGAACAGCACCACGGCCGACCACTGCGCGGCCGTGGGCCACTGGGCATCCCAAAGGAATGCGTAGAGGAGCGCAAACAGCGTTTCGCTCACGATGAGCTGGCCGCAAAGGCTGGCCGAAAGGCGCTGGCTCGCCGTGTTCCACAGCACGGTGGCCAGCCAGCTGGAGCCGAAGCCGATCGCGAAGCTCAGCAGCACGAACCACCCCACACCCGGTGTGGCGGCCAACTGGCCCGCAGGTGTGCCGACGGCCAGCCACAGCAGCAGCCCCCCGAGCCCCGTGGCCACGCCGAGCCAATTGGCCCAGTCATCAGCGCGCACCCCAGGGTGGCGCCTGAGCCACGCGGCATTGAGCAGCGCGAACACCGTCCAGCTCACGAGCGCCCCTGCCGCAAACACCAGCCCGCGCCCGAAATGGGCCACCGGCACCTGCCCTGCGCTGCCGTCACCACCCTGCGGGTCGGCCATGAGCACCAGCCCCGCCACCGTGAACGCCAGCCCCGGCAGCAGAGCCACCCAGCGCAGCCCTTGCGGCTTGCCCAGCAGCATGACCCACACGGGAATGGTGCCGATGACGAGCGCGGGCAAGGCCACGCCCATGTCACGGATGGCGAGCACCAGCAGCAGGTAGTAGCCCGTGAACCCCAGCACGCTCAGGCCCAGCGCCGCGAGCGCCTGGCGCCCCGTGGGCAGCGCGCGTGTACGCAGCCCCCAGGCCATCATGGCCATGGCGACCAGCCCATAGGTGATGAAGCGCCCGGCCGTCACGTCCAGCGCCGCGAAGCCGCCCAGCATGCGCGGCGCGACGAACGACAGCCCCCAGAGCGCGCCCGCGCCCAGCCCCGCGAGGATGCCCGTGGTAATGCCCGGGTGGTGTGCCGCGTCAGACCGCGAAACCATCGTCCGCAGCGATGACGGCGCCGTTCACGAAATGGCTCTGGTCGCTCGCAAGCATGACGACGAGCGCATCGAGGTCCTGCGGCTGCCCCACGCGCTTGCGCGGCAGCATGGACAGGAGCTTCTGGCCCTGCTCGGTCTCCCAGTGGTGGTGGTTGATCTCGGTATCGATGTAGCCCGGGCACAGTGCATTCACGTTGATGCCGAAGCGCCCCCACTCCAGGGCCATGGCGCGGGTCATCTGCACCACGGCCGCCTTGCTCATGCAGTACGCGCCGATCTGCGGCAGCACCTTGAGCCCCGCCATCGACGCGATGTTGATGATGCGCCCCCCCGTGAAGCTGCCCGGCGCGGCGCCACGCGAGCGCGCGAGCATGCGCTTGGCCACTTCCTGCGCCACGAAAAAAGCACCCTTGGTGTTGGTGTCGAAAACGAAGTCGTAGTCGGCCTCGGTCACATCCTGCAGCCGCTGCGTGGTGGAAACGCCCGAGTTGTTCACCAGAATGTCGATCGAGCCCATCTCTGTCTCTGCGTGGGCCACGGCGGCCTTGATAGAGTCGAGGTCGGTTACGTCGAGCTCCACCACATGCGCATCGCCGCCCTCGCCTTCGATGCGCGCGCGCAGGTCCTTGAGTTTTTCCACACGGCGGCTCGCAAGCACCACGGCCGCGCCGGCGCGCGCAAGGGTGCGCGCAAACTGCGCGCCCAGGCCGCTGGAAGCTCCCGTCACCAAAGCGATGCGGCCGGACAGGTCGATGGTGTAGGCCATTTAGAGTCTCCCCACGATAAAAATAGAACGATCGTTCGATTGTTGCTTTTCGCATGCATACAATCGGTCGCGCGCAGGACAGCCGCCTCGGTGCGGGTCCTCCGAGAATTCCCCATTATCAAACGCCCGATGAGACCGTCATGACCAACGAAGAAATCCTTGCCCAATACGGCCCCCGCGAAGCCATGGAATACGACGTGGTGGTCGTGGGCGGCGGCCCCGGCGGCCTGGCCACGGCCATCCGCCTCAAGCAACTGGCTGCCGAGAAGGGGCAGGACGTCTCGGTCGTGGTGCTCGAGAAGGGTTCCGAGCCCGGCGCACACATCCTCTCGGGCGCCATCATGGACCCCAAGGCGCTCACCGAGCTGATCCCCGACTGGCGGGAAAAGGGCGCCCCTTTGAACCAGCCCGTGACCGACGACGCCTACGTCTTCCTGAGCGAGAAATCCGGCTTTCGCGTACCCAACCTCTTCCTGCCGCCCTTCGCGCACAACCACGGCAACTACATCGTGCGCCTGGGCGACGTGACCAAATGGCTGGCCGAGCAGGCCGAGGCGCTGGGCGTGGAGATCTTCCCCGGCTTCGCGGCCTCCGAAGTGCTCTACAACGAAAACGGCTCCGTCAAGGGCGTGGCCACGGGCAACATGGGCATCGGCAAGGATGGCGAGCCCACGGGCGACTTCCAGCTCGGCATGGAGCTGCACGCCAAGTACACCGTGTTTGCCGAGGGCGCGCGCGGCCACCTGGGCAAGCAGCTGATCGCCAAATACCGCCTGGACGAAGGCCGCGACCCGCAAAGCTTCGGCATCGGCGTGAAGGAGCTGTGGGAAATCGACCCCAAGCGCCACCAGCCCGGCTTCGTGATGCACACGGCTGGCTGGCCCATGGAGAACGACACCTACGGCGGCGCCTTTCTCTACCACCTCGACGACAACAAGATCGCCATCGGCTTCGTCACCGGCCTGGGCTACAAGAACCCCTACCTCAGCCCGTTCGAGGAATTCCAGCGCTGGAAGACGCACCCCAACGTCCGCTACTACTTCGAGAACGAGAAGGGCGAGATCACCGCCAAGCGCCTGTCGTACGGCGCCCGCGCCATCAATGCCAGCGGCATCACCGCACTGCCCAAGACGGTCTTCCCGGGCGGTGCGCTCGTGGGCTGCAATGCCGGCTACCTGAACGTGGGCCGCATCAAGGGCAGCCACGCCGCCATCAAGACCGGCATGCTGGCTGCCGAGGCGGCCTACGACGCCGTCGTGGCCGGGCGCCAGCACGACGAGCTCACGGCCTACCCCCAGGCCTTCGAGGCCAGTTGGCTCTACACCGAGCTGAACAAAGACCGCAACTTCAAGAACTGGTTCAAGTACGGCCTGACCACGGCCACGCTGATGAACGGCTTCGAGCAGTTCGTGCTGCGCGGCCACATCCCCTGGA
>JAYSFC010000122.1:9079-11084 GCA_041913505.1 Acidovorax sp. | reverse complement strand
AGCCGGAGCACAAAGGCCTGGTGCGCTGGCTGGTGGATGTGGACCCGCTGGGGATCTGACGCCGCACGCCAAACCTTGCACGCCATATCAGATCGGCGTGCGAAATTTAACAATTGGCCACAACTGCGTCGTTGACATGATATGTCAAGACACCTATTCTGCGATCCATGCAGGCAAAGCGGTTCCGCGATGGCCTGCCCCACCGCGTGAAGACAAGGAGACACCGTGGCCACCCTGCTGGATCAACTCAACAACCTCGATGTGCTGACGTCGTCACTGATGGGCGGCATTGCGGTGCAGCTGCAACCCATCACCGGAGATGTTCCCGTAGTGCAGGTGAGCATCGAGGGACGGGACGAGCTCCCCATCTTCATCACCTGCTCGGACATGCAGATCATCTGCCTTTGTTATCTGTGGAACGATACTGATGTCCGGCCAGAACGCAGGGCCGAGCTCATGGAAGCACTGCTGGACCTGAACCCCTCCGTGCCGCTGTCGGCATTCGGCCGCGTCGGTGGCCGGTTTGTCCTGATTGGCGCACTGGCCCGCACCGCAAGCGCCAGCGACATCGCCAACGAAGTGGCCGTGCTGAGCGACAACGCACTCGATGCGTTGGACGCACTGTCCGACTTTCTTCGCTGAGCTCCCCACCCCTTTACCACCGACTTCGACAGGAGAAGCACCATGTCAGTCATCAAGAAACTAGTCACCCTGCTGCGCGGCAGCGCCCGTGAACTCGGCCAGAGCGTGGTTGACAGCAACGCCACGCGCATCTACGAGCAGGAGATCATCGACGCCAAGAACAGCATCGCCGAGGCCAAAACCGAGCTCACCGGCGTGATGGCCAAGCAAATGCAGACGGCGCGCGACATCGAGCGCATCAAGACCGACCTGTTGCGCCACGAAGACTTGGCCCTGCAGGCACTGAACAAGGCCGAAGAAGGCCTTGCGCTGGAAGTGGCCGAGCGCGTGGCGGGACTCGAAGCCGAGATGGCCGCGCAGACCCAGGCCCACGCCAGCTACGCACTGCAGGTCTCGCGACTCAAGGACCTGATCCGTGCAGCCGAGACCCGTGTGCGCGAGCACGAGCGCGAAATTGGCATCGCCAAGACCACCGAGAGCGTGTACCGCGCCACGCAAAGCATTTCCGAGAGCATTGGGGCCACGGGGTCGCAGCTGACCAGCGCGCGCGATTCACTGGAACGCATCAAGAAGCGCCACGAAGACCTGGCCGACCGCATGACCGCAGCCGAGCAGCTGGACCAGGAATTTGGCCACCGCGCACTGGAGCGCAAGCTGGCCGACGCGGGCATTGGTGACAGCGACAAGGTGCGCGCTGCACAGGTGATGGAGCGGCTCAAGGCACGGCACGCGGCCGCGACACCTCCCACCACACCATGAGCCCCGGACCGCGCAAACCGGTGCGTTGGCAGGGCTCCGAGCCCGCGCTGCGAGCCGTGCAGGTGGCCTTTGATGTGGAAGAGGCGGTGATGGAGGCCATCCGCGTGGCGGCCTTCCACGCCAATGTCTCTACCTCCACGCAAATCCGTAGCGTGCTAGACCTGCCTGTGGCCGCTCGGCCCAAGCGCCCTCGCCTCACGGTGACACTGGATGCTGCAGACTATGCACTGCTGGCCGACCGCTACGGCCTGGCACCCGACGACCGGCTGGGCATCAAGGAGGCGGCAACGCGTGAGCTGATTGCATTCGTGCAGCAGCAGGCACCCGGCACAGCGCCCAGAACAGCCCGAGCAGTGCGCAACAGCAAGACGGCGCCCTGAAAGCCGCTGCACGGTTTTTCAAAAAATAGCCTCGATCCACAAACAACTCAACGGGGCACAGGAGGGAATCACATGTTTGCCAATCTCATGGCCACGGCCAGCAGCTTTCCCACCGGCATCTACACGGTGCTGCTGGGCGTAGTGCTGGTGTACTGGCTGCTGGCAATCCTGGGCATGGTGGACTTCGAATCCAGCGGCATCGACCTGGACATCGAGGCCCACGC
>JAYSFC010000122.1:0-8979 GCA_041913505.1 Acidovorax sp. | reverse complement strand
TGGGCATGGTGGACTTCGAATCCAGCGGCATCGACCTGGACATCGAGGCCCACGCCGATGCCAGCGCCGACGACTTGGGCGCCATCGCCAGCTATGTGGTGGCCTTTGGCCTGAACGGCGTGCCATTCTCCATTGTGGTGAGCCTGCTGGTGCTGGTCGGCTGGACGCTGTCGTGCCTGGCTGGCGTCACGCTGCAATCCTGGATCCCCACAGACATCCTGCGCTGGGTGGCTGGCCTGTTCATCCTGGGCGTATCCGCAGCCCTCTCACTCGTCATCACTGCACGCCTCGTGCGGCCAATGCGCGGCCTGTTTGTCAGCCACACCGCTCAAAGCAACGCCTCCTTTGTAGGCCAGACCTGCAAGGTACTGACCGGCGTGGTCGACGAACGCCAGGGCCGGGCCGAAGTGGCACAGCGCGGCGCCAGCATCAACATCCGCGTCTGGTCGCCCAGCCCCAACCCCTTGAAGCGCGGCGATACCGCACTCATCACCGAGTACGACTCCGGGAGCCACCGTTACCTGGTCATGCCCCTGCCCCCTGAATGAGTGCAGACAAGCCGCGGCGTCTCCCTATTTCTCTGTTTCCATCTTCCCCATTGGTTCCACCCTTTCCGCAGAAAGCGTTCTCATGCAGCAATCCTTCATGGTCATCCTGATTGCAGTTGGCGTCCTCGTCTTCCTGATCCTGGCGATGTTCGCCATGTTCGCGAAGTTCTACCGCAAGGTGGAGCAAGGCCACGCGCTCATCATCAACACCCTGCGCTCGGAACCCGAGGTCACCTTCACCGGCCGCATGGTCTATCCCATCATCCACAAGGCCGAGCTGATGGACATCTCGGTCAAGACGATCGAGATCGACCGCTCGGGCGACCAGGGCCTTATCTGCGCGGACAACATCCGCGCCGACATCAAGGTGAAATTCTTCGTGCGTGTGAACAAGACGGCTGAAGACGTGCTGCGCGTGGCCCAGGGCATTGGCTGCGCACGTGCCTCCAACCATGAGATTCTGGAAGACCTGTTCTCGGCCAAGTTCTCCGAGGCGCTCAAGACGGTGGGCAAGTCGCTGGACTTTGTGGATCTGTACCAGGCGCGCGACCGTTTTCGCGACAAGATCATCGAGCAGATTGGCGACGACCTGTCGGGCTATGTGCTGGAAGACGCGGCCATCGACTACCTGGAGCAAACGCCGCTGTCCAAGCTCGATGCCAACAACATCCTCGACGCGCAAGGCATCAAGAAGATCACCCAGCTCACGGCCGTGGAACACGTGGTGACCAACGAGCTGCGCCGCAACGAGGAAATGCAGATCAAGAAGAAGAACGTGGAAACGCAGGAAGCCCTGCTGGAGCTGGAACGCCAGCAGGCCGACGCCACCGCCCGCCAGGCGCGCGAAGTGGCCACCGTGAAGGCGCGCGAAGAAGCCGAAACCTCCAAAATCCAGGCCGAGGAGCGCACCCGCTCCGAAATGGCACGTCTGCAGTCAGAGCAGCAACTGGCTGTCCAGCAGGAAAACGTGCTGCGCGAGAAGGAAGTGGCAGAGAACAACCGCAAACGCGCCGTGGTGATCGAACAGGAACGCGTGACCCGCGCCCAAGAACTGGAAGTAGTGGCGCGCGAGAAGGAAGTGACGCTCCAACGCATTGAAAAAGACAAGGCCGTGGAAGTGCAGAAAAAGGCCATCGCCGACGTGGTGCGCGAGCGCATCGTGGTCGAACGCACCGTGGCCGAGCAGGAAGAAGCCATCAAGGAAGTGCGCGAAGTGGCCGAAGCCGACCGCACGCGCAAGGCCGTGGTCATTGGTGCCGAAGCGGCTGCCGAAGAGAAGGTCATCATGGAAGTGAAGACCGCCGAGGCGCAAGAACGCAAAGCCCGCCACAAGGCCGCCGAAGACCTGGTGCTGGCCGACGCCCGCCTGAAAGTCGCCGAGCGCGAGGCCGAAGCCAAGAAGCGCGAGGCCGAAGGCATCGAAGCGCTGACTGCTGCGCCCGGCCTGGCCAATGCCAAGGTACAGATGGCCAGCGCCAGCGCCACGCTGGCCACCATGGAAGCGCAGGCCAGCGGCACGGAGAAGGTAGGCCGTGCCGAGGCCCAGGTCATCGAAGCCCAGGCCCAGGCCGAAGCCGTGGGCCTGCGTGCCCGCATGGAAGCCGAAGCCGCTGGCAAAGAAAAGGTCGGCCAGGCCGAAGCCCTGGTACGCACCGTGGACGCCGAGGCCCTGGCCAAGATGGGCGACGCCGAGGCGCACAACATCGACGTGAAGTTCAACGCCGAAGCGCGCGGCCTGAAGGAAAAGTTCGAAGCCATGAAGGCCATGAGCCCCGAGACCCGCGAGCACGAGGAATACCGCATGCGCCTGGAGCGCGCGCACCTCGAAACGCTCAAGCAGATCGAGGCGCAACAGCACATCGCCAAGGAGCAGGCCGAGGTGCTGGGCGTGGCGCTGAAAAACGCGCGCATCGACATCGTGGGCGGCCAGGGCGACTACTTCGACAGCTTTGTGCGCGCGCTGTCGGTGGGCAAGGGCATCGACGCGGCCGTGAACAAGAGCGACACGCTGCAAGTGGCGTTCAAGGATCAGCTCGCAGGCGATCGGGATGTGGTGGAAGACCTCAAGCAGATCCTGGGCGCGGCAGGCGGATCGGCCAGCGAGCTCCAGAACCTGAGCGTTTCGGCCCTGATCGCGAGGGTGATACAAACCGGCACCGACAGCCAGAAGCAGGCGCTGCAGCAGCTGGCACAGAGCTTCCGCAAATAAAGACCATAGCTGCTAGCGCTTGATATACAAAGATCTCAGATGGTTTTTCTTCTGAAATCCAATGAGATCAGGGGCTGGAAGCTACTTTTTATTTAGCAATCACCATCAAACCTCTCATGCAGCCATGAGCCTTTCCTTCAGACACTCCGCCGGATTCGGGAAACGCATCGAATACTGGGTCGTAGGCCTGATGCTCAAACAGGGCCTAGATGTGTACCTGCCTTTGGTGGACGACGATGCCATTGACGCTGTCATCAAACGCCCCGACGGCAGCTTTGTCGAAGTGCAGATCAAGGCACGCTCCAAAAACGTCACACTCGGCGATGCAGCCCTGTTCGCCGCCATCACCCACGAGCGCAGGGCCAACTACTGGTTCGTTTTCTATTCCGAGAAGCTGGACACGCTCTGGCTCATGTCGTCCGACGAATTCCTCGCCGAATCAGTGCAGAACAAAAGCGGCCTCAATGTGGGCAAGCGCAGTATTTGGTTCAACGGAACCAAGATGAACAAGGCCATCGGCGAGCGCGAGGAGTATTGCAAGGAGCGGTATCAAAAATACGTCTCCCAAGACCGCAACGCGTCTTTCTCCCGCCTGCTTGCAACATGAATTTGATAGCTGTCAGCGCAGATTGCATAAGCGCTAGAGCCACTTTTTTCCCCAAATCTCCATGACCACCACGCCCGATCCGCAAGATGCCGCCATCGACACCAGCGTGGCCGAAAGCAGCAGCTACGAGCTGCTGAAAAAGCGCCTGGAAGCCCAGGGCGACCAGCTGCTGGCAAAGGCCCAGGCGCTCAACGCGGCGCGCATTGAACAGTTCGGCCAGCGCGACCAGCAACTGCTGATGCGCCTGCGTGCGCGCACCGAGCACAACTGCGTGGCGCGCGACCTGGCCTACATCGGCGGCAACCGGCTGCTGTTTGGCTACAACGTGTTCATGGGCCTCCGGCGCGAGACGCGGGTGGAGGACGTGTTTGCGCTGTACGAGCTGGCGCACCACGACGCGAACGGAGCTCCCGAGAGCGATGAGCTGGTGCAGGTGCCCATGGCGGGCAGCTTTCTGGACGACCCGCGTTTTGTGGCGGACTTCAATGAGCTGTACACCTACTACAAGCAGGCCACGCTGCAGCTGCTGCGGCCCACGCCCGAGTTTTTGCTGGCGGCCTTCCAAATCGGGCAGCAGGCGCAGGACATTCGCGTGTTCCGCTGGCGGCGCGAGAGCGATGGCTCGCTCAAATATGTGGACAACCGGGGCGAGCGCGACCTCATGCCGCCGCCCAGCCACGACTTCAGCTGGACGCCGCTGACGCGCGAGCACCATGTGGGCGGCGCCCACCCGCACATCAATGTGCTGGACACGGTGTTTGTCGAAACCGTGGGCGGCACGCTCACCGTGAAGGTGGAGAACAACACCGAGACGGGCTTGGGCATCTACGAAGAGCCCGTGGACGACGCCAACCAGGCGCTGGGCGATGCCGAGTTTGCGTATGCCAAGCTGGGCCTGTTGATCCTGCTGCAGGTGCGCCCCTACCGCGAAAGCACCACGCGCTACCTGGTGTTCAACCAGCGCACGCAGCAGGTGGTGCGCATCGACGCGATCGGTGCGTCATGCATGCAGCTGCCGGAAGACCACGGCATCATCTTCCCCGGCGGGTACTACCTGCAGTCGGGCGAGACCAAGCGCTTTGACCTGCCGCCCGAGCTGACCGAGCAGCTGCGCTTCACGCGCATGAAGCGCTCGCCCAACGGCGAGGACGTGGCCTACATCTTCTACGGCACCGTGCCGCCACCGCAAGGCAGCCCGGCCACGCTGGATGCGGGCTGCTACGCCATCTTCACCTACAACCTCATTGAAAAGTCCCTGGCGCCGCCCATCCTGGCCGACGGGTACAGCACCTTCCCCGATGGGCGCATGCTGGTCTTCCAGGCCGCGCGCGGCGAGGCCACGCGCGTGCACCCCATGCAGCTGTGGCGCACCCCGTTTGCGACGGAAGAACACGCCAGCCGCCAACCCGCGGGCACGGGCTTCTTTGCGCGCGTGGGCAATGCCGACCTGGTACGCGGCATTTCGGATCTGCTGGGCATTGCCCGCATGGTGCGCGAGCAGGCGCCCACGCGCACCGCGTACGAAGACCTGATCCGCCAGTGCCAGCGCACACGCGATGCCTACTTCTGGCTCGATGCGGGCGAGGTGCAGAACGCTGCCGCCGACCTGGGCGGCATCGAACAGGCCGCGCAGGCCACGCTGGGCGAGTTTGAAAAGGTCGAGAGCATCCGCCAAGACACGGCCCGCGCATTGCACAAGGCCGAAGGCCAGCAGCGCGAGCTGATGACCGCCATTGCCAGCCAGATGTGGCGCAGCCCCAGCGACTTTGTGCAGGCGCTGGACCGCCTGCGCCAGCGCCAGGGCGAGCTGCACCTGCTGCGTGAACTGCGCTATGCCGATCTGGCCAACATCGATGCGATGGCCGCGCAGCTCACGGGCGAACAGCAGCGCGTGGGCGAGCGGGCGCTGCAGTTCCTGTCCGACGAAAAAGCCTTTGACGGCCAGCGCCAGGCCCTGGCCAAGGTGGCCACCGCGCTGCCCCAGGCCACCACAGCCAGCCAATTGGCCGAACACCTGACCACGCTGGATA
Organism: Acidovorax sp.; assembly: GCA_041913505.1. Taxonomy (GTDB): domain Bacteria; phylum Pseudomonadota; class Gammaproteobacteria; order Burkholderiales; family Burkholderiaceae_C; genus JAYSFC01. The sequence goes on along the minus strand of JAYSFC010000122.1, from coordinate 3,585 downwards.
CCGAAGCCGCCAGCCTCGACCTGCTCAGCGAGCAGTTGGGCAGCCTGCCCGGCGGCGATGCGGTACAGCGCACCACCATCCTCGACCGCATTGCGCTGCTGTATGCCGATATCAACCGTCTGCGCGCCGATGCCCGCGCACGGCGACGCAACCTGGGCGCGGCCGAGCAGCGGGCAGAGTTTGGCGCGCAGTTCAAGCTGTTCGGCCAGGCTGTGGAAAACGCGCTGGAGCTATCGGACACGCCCGAAAAGTGCGACGAAGCACTGACCCGCCTGCTGGCGCAACTGGAAGACATTGAAGGCCGCTTTGCCGAGCAGGAAGAGTTTCTGACCGACATCGCCACCCAGCGCGAAAGCGTGTACGATGCCCTGTCGGCCCGCCGCCAAAGCCTGGTGGATGCACAACAGCGCCGCGCCAAGGCCCTGGCCGACGCGGCTGCGCGCGTGCTGGATGGCGTGCCGCGCCGCATCGCCGGTTTCAACGAGCTGGCCCAGGTGCACAGCTACTTTGCATCCGACCCCATGCTGGCCAAGCTGCGCGAGCAGGTGGCCGAGCTGCGCCGCCTGGGCGCAGCCGTGGCGGCCGACGACATCGACACGCGCCTGAAAACCGCACGCGACCAAGCCGTGCGCGCGGTGCGCGACCAGCGCGACCTGTCGGCCGGTACCGAAGGTGGCCTGAAGCTGGGCAGCCACACTTTCACCATCAACAAGCAGCCGCTGGACCTGACCCTGGTCGCCCATGGCGATGGCCTGGCCTGGCAGATCACCGGCACCGACTACCTGGCCCCCGCACACGACGCGCGGCTGCAGGCGCTGCGCCCTTTCTGGCAGCAGGCGCTGGTGTCGGAGACGCCGCAGCTGGCGCGCGCCGAATACCTGGCCGCCGAATGGCTGGAGGCCCAGCAGCGCGGCGAGGCCGAGCCCGGCTGGAACGAGCTGCTGGTGCAGCTGGCCGAGCATGCGCACACCGATGGCACCGAGCCCAGCACCGCGCCCGCCGTGCTGCTGGATTCGCTGCGCCGCTTTGCCGCCAGCCGCTACCAGGAGGGCTACCAGCGCGGCATCCATGACGATGACGCCCTGGCCATCGTGCGCGTGCTGGCGCCCATCCAGGATGCGGCTGGGCTGCTGGTCTACGGCCCGGCCGAACGCGCGCTGGCCAAGCTCTACTGGCACCTGGGCCTGCGCGAGGAAAGCCGCCACTCCCTGGCGCGCCGCGCCCGCAGCGCACAGCACATTGCCCAGCTTTTTTCTAAAACCCACCTGCGCGACACGCTGGAGGCCGAAGCCGCGCAAGGCCTGCGCCAGTTTGTGGAGCAGCACCCCGTGCTGGCCGCTGAATGGCTGCCCGAACTCGCCCAGGCACTGGGCACCGGCGACACGGAAGGTGCAAGCGACGAGGCCCTGCTGCGCACCCTGGTGGAAGAATCCGGTGCCTACCTGGTACGTGAGCTGGCGCAGACTGAAATCGGCACCGCCGAGCTGTCGCCCGTCACGCCCCAGTGGGTCATCAGCAACACCGGCGCGGACCTGGTGCAGGCCCTGCAGCGCGCGCTGGACCACGGCGGCTTGGCCAGCGCCTGGCAGCGCGATCTGAACGCGGCCGAGCCGCTGGAGCGCTGGCGCCTGGCGCGCGGCTGGCTGCGCGCGTTTGCGGCCACACAAGCCACGGCCGATGGCACCACACCGGGCCTGGCCTGGATTGACGACGCGGCCACGGCGCTGACCTTTCAGGGCCCACGCCGCCGCATCAACACCACGCTGGACGCGCAGGTGGCCGGGCTGCGCAGCGAACACACGCGCATCCAGCACGGCGCGCTGGCGTTCAACCTCAACGACTTCCGCCGCCGCGTGCGCCACCACCGCAGCCACACGGTGCAGGGCTTCACGCAGTTGCAGGCCCTGCGGCACGAGCTGCTAGTGCAAGAAAAAGCGCGCCTGCACCTGGCGCAGTTCCAGGCCAGGCCGCTGGCCACCTTTGTGCGCAACCGGCTCATTGATGAGGTGTACCTGCCGCTGGTGGGCAACAACTTGAGCAAACAACTGGGCGCCGCAGGCGACAGCGCACGCACCGACCGCATGGGCATGCTGCTGCTGATCTCGCCGCCCGGCTACGGCAAGACCACGCTGATGGAATACGTGGCCAACCGCCTGGGCTTGGTGTTTGTGCGCATCAACTGCCCGGCCCTGGGCCACGGCGTGACCAGCATCGACCCCAGCACTGCACCCAACAGCGCGGCGCGGCAAGAGCTGGAAAAGCTCAACCTGGGCCTGGCCATGGGCAGCAACGTGATGCTGTACCTGGACGACATCCAGCACACGCACCCCGAGTTCTTGCAAAAGTTCATCGCGCTGGCCGACGGCACCCGCCGCATCGAAGGCGTGTGGCAGGGCCAGCCCCGCACCTGGGACATGCGCGGCAAGCGCTTTGCCATCGTGATGGCGGGCAACCCGTACACCGAGTCGGGCGACGTGTTCCGCATCCCCGACATGCTGGCCAACCGGGCCGACATCTACAACCTGGGCGACGTGCTCTCGGGCCGCGAGGCGGTGTTTGCACTGTCGTACATCGAAAACAGCCTGACGGCCCACCCCGTCACCCAGCCCCTGGCCGCGCGCGAGCCGCAGGACGTGCACTTGCTGGTGCGCATGGCGCAGGGCGAGGCCATCGACACCACCGCCTTTGCCCACCCCTACAGCGCGGTGGAACTGCAGGAGCTCAAGGGCCTGCTGCAGCGCCTGTTCAAGGTGCGCGATGTGCTGCTGAAGGTGAACCTGGCCTACATCGCATCGGCCGCGCAGGACGACCGGTACCGCGAGGCGCCGCCGTTCCGCCTGCAAGGCAGCTACCGCAACATGGCGCGCCTGGCACCGCAGGTCACGCCATTGATGCAGGACGATGAGCTGGACTCCCTGCTGCGCGACCACTACCGTGGCGAAGCGCAGACCCTGACCACCGGCGCCGAGGAAAACCTGCTGCAACTGGCCCAGCTGATCGGCCGCCCCACACCCGAAGAGCAAGAGCGCTGGGACCAAATCCGGGGCGACTACCTGCGCCAGCGCAAGCTGGGCGGCGCCGAAGACGACCCCAGCGTGCGCGTGACGCGCGGTCTGCTGGACATTGCCCGCAGTGTGGAGGCACTGGCCCCCTCGCAAGCCCTTGCACGCCTGACCCACAGCATTGAGCAAGGCGCCGACTCACACCAGCGCCAGCTTCACGCCATGCTGCAAATTCTCTCCCGGGCCTTGGCAGCCATCGAAGCCCACCAGAAAAATGCCCCACGACTCCAGGCACAGACTGACCCACAGCCCACTGCGGGCATGGTGGATGCGCTGCTGTCGCTGTCCGTCACCTACCGCCAGCTCATCATGCCGCTGGTGCGCGCCATGGAAAAGCGCGTGGGACTGGACAGCAGCCTGCACCAGGAAATTGAGCGGCTGGAGCGCCAATTTCAGGGGCTGGAGAAAAAGTGATCTGACCCACGCAGTGAATCGAAAGGGGGGAGGGTTGTCTCCTACCCCTGCCCTTGTTCCATCTGCACCACCAGATGCGCCTCGTAGCGGTCCCACTGCACCGGGATGA
>JAYSFC010000121.1:0-11304 GCA_041913505.1 Acidovorax sp. | reverse complement strand
CGCCACCATCTCGGCGCTGGCCCACAGGTCGTAGGGGCTGGGCTGCACGGGGATCAACACGCGCTCGGCCGCCAGCAGCGCGGAGCGCGCCAAGGCGGCGATGCGCGGCGGGCCGTCGATGACGACGTGATCGGCCCGCCTGGCGAGTTCTGGCGCTTCCTGATGCAGCGTTTCGCGTGCGAGGCCCACGGCGCTGAACAGCCGTGGCAAGCCTTGCTGGCTTCTGCGCTGCGTCCAGTCCAGCGATGAGCCTTGTGGATCGGCGTCCAGCAGGACGACGTGCTGCCCGCGCATCGCCAGCTCGCCGGCGATGTGGGTGGCGAGCGTGGTCTTGCCCACGCCGCCTTTCTGGTTGAGCAGAGCGACGATCATGGCGCGGCCCTCCGTGTTGGAAAGCCGGGCTGTTGCTGCTGCTTTTCGTGCCGCGTGGCGGTTGTCCACTGTGGCGCGGCGCTTCTACTAAAAGTTAGAGAATTTAAGTTAGGGAAGTTAGAGGGCGCGCAAACCCAATGCTGGCGCGGGTTTGCGGACGATTTTGTTGCCTGATAGCACGAGGATTCGTTGCCTGATAGCACGATACCTCTGTTGCCTGATAGCACGAGTCCATCCACAGACTCTCCCGAAGTTATCCCCGTGCCGTCTGCGGCACGGGCCGGAACGTCAGCAGCGGCGAGGAAATCCCGGATACGTGCTCGATGCCCAACAGGTAGCCCGGCAAGGCTTGCCGCGCCACCAGCGCCCGCAGGTCGGCGGCGAAGTCGTAGTAGCGCGCCACGCTGCCCGATTTGCGGTACAGGTGCTGGAAGTCGAATTGCCAGCCGCCCGGCTGTCGGCCGCCGTGCTTGCGCACCAAGCGGTACAGCCACCGCTCGATGCCGCCGGTCAGCCGGAAATACGCCGGGTCGATGGTCAGCACCAGGGCGGCATCCAGCACGCCCGCATAGAACCAGTCCGGCAGGATCAATTCGAGGCCCAGCGGCGTGCCGCTGGCATCGGCCAGTTCCTTCCATTCGTTGATCCACGAGAAGCGGTGCAGGCGCCGGCCGGTCGTCTCGCGGATGGACGTGGCTACCGTGGTCGATTGCAGCCGGTCGAGCGCGGCCTTGAGGCGCTGGTAGTCGCGCAGCGACGTACCGCGCCCGATGAAGCGCAGCACCTCGTAGGGGCGTACCTGCATCAAGCGCGAGGGCCGCAGGCCCGCGTCGCGCGCTTCCACGATCTGGCTGGCGGCCCAGATCAGGATGTCGGCATCCCAGATCGTGGCGATGCCGTGCTCGGCTGTGCCTTCCACGCGGATGGTCACGTTGCTCGCGCGGAAGTCGATCGGCGCCGTGCGCCGCGACTTCGCCAGCGAGAAGAACGGAAAGGCCATCAAATCCTGGCTGTCGCGTGGCGCCATGTCGCCCGGCAGCGCGCGGAACAGGTCGAGCTGTTCGCGTTCCTGCAAGGGTTTGGACATGGCGAAGGCCGCCCACGCGCCGCCGATCAGCGCGCACGACTGTCGGCCGAGTGGTGCTCGGCGTATTCGGGATCGGAAGTCGTCTCGAAGCTGCGGTCGGCGGCCCAGGCATCGAGGTCAGCCACGGCGTACATGACGCGGCGGCCGAACTTGCGAAAGCGCGGGCCACCACCGATCACGCGCTGCTTTTCCAGCGTGCGCGGCGACAGGCGCAGGTACTCGGCGGCTTCGTCGTTGGTGAGATAGCGTTGGGGCTGCGCGGCAGCGGTCGAGACAGTGGCGGCAGGCCGCAAGGGAGCGGGACGCATGGTGTGAACCTCCATAGCTTTCAAAGCTCCGGCCACACAGCGCAACCGGATGGAGGCAGTCTCAAAAAACGCGGCCCGCGTGCTCAGGGTCGTTTCGCGTCCGCATCAAAACGACCCTTCTCAAGTGGTGGAAGCTGTGCTAGGCGGCGATAGCCGCCGCGCATCAGCGCATCGCCACGCCGCACCAGGCGGCGCACCTTGGAGCGCAAGCCGCCGTCGGCGTACCAGTCGGCCACGGCATCCACGCCGAACAAGCCTTCGCCGACCTCGCGCAAGGACGCGCCCGCCAGGGTCGCGTCGAGCGCCTGCAAGGTGTGCAGTTCCAGTAGCGCCACCGGTGCTGGCCTGGGCAACGCAACGGCTGCGGGAGTCGCCAGTGTGGTGCCGCAAGCGCGATAGCGCGGCGATGCCGTGGCGTCGGTTCGCACGGCATAGGCGACAGCCATGCCGTCTTCCAGGCCAGGCGCCAGCGCGAAGCGCAGGCAATGGCCTGGGCTGTGCGCGATCAGCGCCAGCCGTTTGCCGTCATGGAGCAGTTGCTTATGGCCGGGGATGCGCCAGAACGCGAAGGATTCGGCATCCACGGGCGGATCAGCATCGGGGTGGAGCTGCACCACGGCAGCGTGGCCGGGCTGCCAGGCCGGATGCGCGTCACGCGCATCCAGCGCCGGGTCTTCCAGCAGGCGCAAGCCCCAACGATGCGCAGCATCGGGGCGTCGCGCGCGGCGCAGCCAGTCGAGCCGGTAATCAGGATGACGGCGCAGGTATTCCCAGGCCAGTGCGAGCGTATCCAGCCACAGGACGTAGAGGTACGCGGCGGTGGGATACCAGTGCGCGAAATGGTGGGGGCTGACCATGACGAAAGCTCCTGTCGAACAGCAGGAACGTCGCCACGGCGTCAAACATGCGGGAGCATCAAATCCAGGTAGAAATCCGGTTAAGCTGTAACTGCTGGTGTCAAGACCGATAGGCTCCGGCGTGTTGCGAAATCCGTCTGAATGCGACGGCCGCCTGATCCACAAACGTCACGCGGCACAAAACACCGTGCCGCAAGCCGCGTGAATGATCGTGACTGTTTCAGTCACAGATATTCGGTTTGATGCAAGAGTGCGAATTCAGACTCTGCGGGCCAGGAATAAGACCGAAATAGTCTGAATGCGCCCGGCTTGGTCGGAGCGCGAACGTTCAATCGACGATAGAACCGTTTTCCTGCGCCAGCCGCAGATATTCCGACAGCGGGTGCACCGCCTGGAAATACAAATCCCGCATCACGGGCTGTTTGTTCGGGCCGACGATGGAGGTCAGGTCGGACAGCTTGATATGGCCCAGCTCGGGCATACCGATGCCCACGTCCATGACGCCGAACGCCGTATCGCCATCGGCAGGATCTAGCGAGGCCAGCAGCCAGATGGCGTGCGCGTCGGGAGTGAACAGCCGCACGACCGGCAACGGGTCGTGCGGTTCAGCGGCGGCAACCCGCCGCCCGTTCGCCAGCAGCGCGGCGCGCTGCGCATCGGTGACGAGGGGAGCGTTCATCGTGGTGCTCCTGTTCCAACATGGAATGCCGGTTTTGCGCTTCCACGCCGAAGCGCGGATGTGATTTCCACGGAAGCCGTTGAAACACGAAAGCGCAAAAGCGGCATTGTAGAAATCCGCAAAGACACGTTGGCGGCTTTCCGGCTCTGTCGGAAACCGTAGAAGCGGATTTCCGTAAAAGCACGAATAAGGGCCAAAGGCATGTATGAGTTAAAGATAACGTGGTTTTAATTGTGCTGCGAATCGACGCTTCTGTCCATGCAGAAGCGATCCATCCAGCGCGGCCGGCCGACCGGCGCCACCACCTACGATGCCGAGCTGGCGCAAGCCTTCGGCGCGGCGGTGCGTGCGCTGCGGACGGAGCGCGGCATCGCGCAGGAGTCGCTGGCACACCTCGCCGGCATTGAGCGTTCGCACATGGGCAAGGTCGAGCGCGGCGAGCACATGCCCACGCTGGCGATCATCTTCAAGATCGCCGGCGCGCTCGAATGCAGCACGGCGGTGCTGATGAGCGAGGCTGAAAGCCAGCTCGCAGCAGCGGCCCAGCCGTAGGCGCTGGCCGAGCCGATCCGGCGCAGCCGGTTCGGCGGCATCGAGGGGCGCCAAGCATCGCGCGGCGGGGATAGCCCGCAGGGCTTTCCCCTGGAGTGCAAGCGCCAGCGCGCAGCGCCGCAGGCGCGAAGGCGTGAGGGATTGAAGCCGAATGGCCGTGACGGCTTGACGGCACGGGGCGCAGCCCGAAAGCCCGGCGGCGCTTGCAGCGCCGACACGCCATCCTGTGCTTGCTACGCCACGGGTTGCGAGCCATCCATCGACCGATGAATACCGGCCCTGGCGAACATGCCAAGAGACACCCGTTGCCGAACCTCGTGCGTGCGGTGCTGCGATGAGCAGCACCGCGCCCCGCCGCAATGGGCGGGGCGCGGTGGGCGGCCGTCAGGCCGCCTTGGGCTTGTTGCGCGACCAGATCAGGTCGTGCGTGCCGTCCTCGTTCTCGATCAGGCGGGCATAGACCGTTGCCGGGAATGAAGGATCGTCCAGGGTCACGGACACGTAGGGGCGTCCGGCCTCGCTGGTTTTCTTCCACGCCGCGCCGATGTCGTGGCCAGCCGCTTGCAGGCGGAAATCGGGGGCGCTCTCGTTGTTGCCCTTGTCGTTGGGAACCAGCTTGACCTTGACGTTGAGCGTCAGGGTGCGGAGCTGGCCGTTGAAGCCGTCTTTGTCTGCGGTGAAGGTGCCGATGTTGGCCATGATGATTTCTCCTTTCGGGTTGAACAAGGTCGCGCCAGTGCGTCCTTGTTGTGATCCGTCCGGCGGGGGATGGGCTGGCCGCACCGCCGAGCACAGCGAGGGGGTCGCAACACCGTGGAGAACCTGGAAGCGAAAAGAATTTGTCCCGCGAGGAATGCGCGCAGCGCAGGGGAAATTGTTTTCGCTGGAAGGTTGCGGCCATGAAGCCCAAGGCGCAGCCGCGCCACCGCCAGGATTCACAACAAGACAAGGACGCACAGGCCGCCCGCTCCCGAATGGAGACGTGGCCGACTCGGCATCCCCGCGTGACGGCTTCACTGGCTTGCGCCCTGACGCGGGCCAGGTCAATGCCCCGACGACAAGGCCAGAGCGCCCCAGCCGCAGCTCGCGGCACATGCTTGAGGCGTGGTGTGGAAGCTCCATCAGGCGAGGCCGGGAGGTGTGTCGGTGAACCGTCCTTCATGACGTACAGGCAACGAATCACCAGCGTCGAGGACGGCACGCTTTTGCACAACCCGCCGCAGCAAGCCGGGGCGTAGCCCCACAAGCCCCGCCCATCGCGGCGGGGCACTGGCCGGGCCGATCCGGCGCAGCCGGTTCGGCGGCATCGGGGGGCGCCAAGCATCGCGCGGCGGGGATAGCCCGCAGGGCTTTCCTCTGGAGGCAAGCGAAGCGCGCAGCGCCACAGGCGCGAAGGCGTGAGGGATTGAAGCCGAATGGCCGTGACGGCGAAGGCGGCACGGGGCGCAGCCCGAAAGCCCGGCGGCGCTGCGCGCCGACACGCTCACATCAGTGAAAACGTGCAGCGAACCGAGTGCCCAGAAGTTCGCTGCATAGGTTCATCGTTGTATCCTTAATGCAAATTTCGTTGCATCAAGATACTTTCAGCCAGCTCTCATGTCCTTTGAAAATCTCTCGATTGGCCGTCTGATCATCCACGAAGTCTTTGCACGAGGCGCGGACAGGGCCTTGGTTCAGCCGACTTACGGGAACCAGCTCTTGGTGCTCCCTCAAGACGCGAGGGATGCCTTGCAAGCCCGCATCACGAATGCTCTCGGGAAATCATCTCACGGTGTCGAAATGACGATCCGAGAGTCCGGGGCCGACAGCACTTGGCACAGAGCTAAAGAAATCGTCGAGGCGCAGGGCAACGATGCCCAATTCGTAAACATCTCCCAAAACATTGCCAGCAAGTTGGCGGTTGCCCAGGCCAATCGCACCATCCCTGGCGGCATCGTCGTGGTGATCGAAGGAACTTGCGGCAACCCCGCCAAGTCCTTCATGTGCGTCATCAAAGCCGAGCCCCATGGGGGCTTCACCAAGCGGCAAGCGGGCGGGCATTTGACCTTGGAATACATCAAGGAACTCATCCTCACACCCCAGGCCAAGCTCTACAAGATTGGAGCCTTCCTGCGACAAGATCCCGCAGCAGCCACACCCCAGGAGCCCACTACCGGCTGGAGAGCCTTTCTGTTTGATGACCTGATTACTCAGGGCAACAAGCTCGCTGCTGCGCAGTATTTTTATGAGTCTTTTCTGGGGTTGGAATTTCCATCCAACAGTGCATTTCAGACCAAACAGTTCCACGCACTGACCAAAGATTTCATCCGCAATGCCAATGTCGATTCGGAGAAAAAAATCGACCTCTTGAATGCTCTAACCACCTACTTGAAGACGGATCAGGCCGCCACGATTCAGGTGGACGTGTTCTCCCAAAATTATCTGGGAGACGCAGCTCTGCAAGATGCATACACGGCCTATATGGGGCAAAAGAGTTTTCCCAATACGGCCATCCATAAGGATCTCTCTGAGGTTCAAAGCCAATTGCGGCTGCGGAAACTCACATTCGGGCATGACATCAAGCTCACCGCTCCCGCAGATCAATTCGAGAACTACGTGCGAATCGAGTCCATCGACGGTGATGCCGATGAGCACGGCAACGTGCCCAAGTGGACCAAGATCACGGTGCGCGACCACATCCGAGACCAAGAGTGAACGAACAAGAAATCCTTGCGCGATGGGAAGCTGACAAGCCCTTATACAGAGCTTGGGCCAAGCTCATCGACCAGGAAATCGAAAGGCGCCTTGTATCCGCCATTGCCCCAACGCCGCTGGACTACTTCTTGAAGGTTCCCATGGTGCCTCGCCTCAAAGGCGACACCAGCTTGATTGACAAGGCCCTGTACCGCAGCAAGCCCTATAAGAATCCGTATGAGGACATTACTGACAAGGTGGGCATGCGGTACGTGGTACTGTTGACCACGCACATCAATACGTTCTGCTCGATCATCGAAAGCCGTGAGTGCGAAGCATTCTGGTCATGGTCCAAGGACAAGAACTACGAAGAGGAGCGGTTGGCCAAGCCCTTGGAGTTCTCCTATCAATCGGTTCACTACGTACTGCGCTCCAAGGCGGAGCTGTCCGTCGATGGGGTGAATCTCCCCGAGGGCCTTGCGTGTGAAGTGCAAATCCGCACGCTCTTGCAGCATGCTCATAGCGAACTAACCCACGACACGCTCTACAAGCCCAAGACCACTGCAAAACCCTCCATCAAGCGCACTGTTGCCAAGAGCATGGCATTGATCGAAGCTACAGACGAATTCTTCGAGCAAGCCATGAAGGATCTCGCCAGCGCCAGCGAGCCACAGCGGCAACTCTTGGACTACCTAAGTACGACCTACAGGAAGGGCACCGGCCTAGAGCCTGGCCAGGAGCGATCCAATCAGCTTGTGGTCGATGCCTTCATGGAGTTTCTGCCGCAGGAAACCAGTGCTCGTATCGAGGAATTCTTGACGGCCAAGAACTACATTTTTGAAAAGATCAAAGAGCAAAACGGCCAGCGACATTTCTTCAATCAACCTGCTGTACTCCTGGCGTACTTCCTCGTCGAGAAAATGCCTGCCCAGACCCGAGAGAATTGGCCTATAGACTCGGATGATCTGGCCAAAATATTCAGTGATTTGGGCGCCGCATTTTAAGGGGCGCACGGTTGCAGTGCTCAATTCTGATTCGGAGGTTGGCCTTCAACACCGGGCGCGGCCACCGCCGCGCCTGGATTTTGCATTTCACCACGCCCAGGGCGGAACGGCCTGGGCGCGGTGCTGATCGCGGTTATTCCTTCGTCTCGATGAGCCACCACACGGCGCGCGGCAAGGCGCGGCCCGTGATGGGGTGAATGTCGGTGAGGTCGGCGCGGGCCGACCAGCCCGAGGGCGGGCGGTAGCCGCGCACGTCGCCTGCGCCGTGCCAGCGGCGGGCGCGTACCGTGCCGGGCGCGTAGATCGCCGCCATGCGTGGGCGGCTGGTGGTGATGCGGGTCATGGGGGCTTCTCCTTGCAGCGAAGCGCCCCGGTCGAGGCCGGGGCGCTCGCCTTCGGCGCGGGTCAAGCGGCTAGCGCCTCGGCGGGTTCATCCGCCATTGCTTCGGCATCCTCCGGGGCGTCCTGCTCCGGGCCTGCTTCCTGCGCCACATCCTGCGGGCCTGTGGCCTTGAAGATCGCAGGCATCCAGCCCTTGCCATCGGCCAGTCGCTCGGCTTCGCTGGCAATGTCGGCCTTCTTGAGCTTCGCCAGCCGGGTGACGGATTCCGGTGCAAACGCGCCCACGGCATCCAGAATCACGGCCTTGGAAACGTGCTTGAAGTAGCCTTCTGCGGTCGGCTTCCACCATGCGGCCATGTCGAGGCCCACGGCCTGCGCCAGTTCCTCGCCGGGCTGGTATGGCGTGGCGCGGGGCGTTACCACGTCCACCGTGGAAGCCACGCACACGGCCAGCAGCCGCACCAGTTCGTCTTGCGGCTTCGCCAGCAGCGCGGCGAACAGTGCGGCGCTGTCCTCCGGCAACCCTTCCCCGGCCACCTGTTGCAGTTCGCGCAGCGCCACGGCGGCGGGCGATTCCGGCCAGTCCGGGGCCATGCCTTCCAGCCGGTCTTGCACTTTGAGGCCCACGCCCAGCGGCAGATCGTGGCCGTAGCGGCTTTCCTGCAAGACGGTCTGCACCATGCCATGCACCACGGCAGCCAGCGCCACCTGCGGATGCCGTGCGACTTCGATTTGCAGTGCGGCGGTGCGGTGCGCGCTCAGGCGCTGCGCCAGCCGGTCGGGCATGGCGGCGGTCTTGGGCTGCTCGTCGTCCTCGCCTTCGTCGTCGTTCTCGGCATCCTCGCCGCTGAACCCTTGGCGCAGCCGTTCCAGCGTGCGCAGCGCCTTGGCCTCGGCCTCGCGCATCAGGCCGCGATGAATGATGGCCTCGCCGTTGCGGTCGATGGTGACGATGGCACCGGCTGCGGCCTTCACGTTCGGGCTGTAGTCCTGCAAGCCATCCTCCAGCGCCTGCAACTGTTCGCCCAGGGTTTCGCCTTCCTCCTGCAAGGCGTCGGCCTTGTTCTCGTCATCGGCGTCCATCGCAGCATCCACCGCTTCGGCGACTTCCTGCATCTTGGCTTGCAGCTTCTCGATGCGCTGTGCCTCGCGCTTGTTCGGCTCGCGGCGCTCCCTCGGCGCACGCTGGAAAGCTTGCAGGTCGGCATAGGTGGCAGCGGGTGCTGCATCCACCCAGGCCCAGCCTTCGGCCTTTGTCTCGGCGGCGATGCCCGCCAGCTTGTCCTGCACCAGCCGTTCCAGCAAAGCGGCATCGGTCAGATACACGCCCGCATCGCCTTCCGCGAACAGGTCACGGCGAACCCTGCCGCCCGCCTGTTCGTAGACATCCAGCCCGACGAAGCGCACCAGCGGATGCCGGTAGGCGTCGATTTCGCGCTCGGTCAGGCGTTCGCGCAGATTGGACGGGTGACGTTGCCACGTTGGCGCATCGTAGAACGCGCTTTCCTGCGCGGCGTGGTCGTCGGTGATGGCAAGGGCCATCAACTGGTCAAGGCTCACCGCATCGGCGCGATAGTCGGCCATCAGGCGCGGCGAGACGTTCGCCAGCTTCAAGCGGCGCTGCACCACCAGCGGCGTGACGCTGAAATCTGCTGCAATGTCCTCGATGGGTCGGCCTTCGGCCACCAGCGCGGCGAACGCCTCGAACTGGTCTGCCGGGTGCATGGCTTCGCGCTGCACGTTCTCGGTGAGGCTGGCCGTGCGGGCCGTGCCATCGGCCACCAGCAGGCAAGGCACTTCCCATTCCTTGCTGATGCGGTGCTTTTTCGCCAGCAGCTTGAACGCGGCCAGCCTGCGGCCACCGGCCACCACCTCGTAATGCTCGCCATCGGCGGATGCAATCACGATCAGGTTTTGCAACAGGCCCACACGCCGGATGGATGCGGCCAGTTCGGGAATGGACATGCGCGGGGTCTTGCGCACGTTGCGGCCCGTGGGCCGCAGCACCAGCCGCGACAGCGGAACCAGAATCAGGTTCTTGGTCGGGTCGGCGGCTTCCAGCGGGATAGCGGCGGCGGTATTGACGGCGCGGGCTTCGGTTTGGGTGATGGCGTTCATGGTGAATCTCCAATCGTGTGAAACAAGGGAATGGAGGGGAACCGCCCCTCCGGCGGGGGAGCGGTTCAGGCTTTCAACTGGCGCAGGCCATCGGCCAGCATCCAGAGAGCGCGATTGAGGCGCACATCGGAATCAATGCCCTGCACAGGTCGGGTTTGCTGGCGGCGTCCGTTGGCGCTGCGGCCATGCAATCCGCCTTTGGTCAAGTTCTCCTGCGTGCGGTTGAACACGCTCCACAAGTCCGGGCGGCGGTCGTCGAACCGGCGCGGCATCAAGATTTGCGATTCGGTGATGGGTGCGGGTTTGTCCGGGTCGTCGTACTTCAACGCCAGCGCAGCACGGGCGAACACTTCGGATTCGCCATCGTCCAAGGTGATGCCGCGCATCAAGTCGCGCGACTCCTTCACCCGCTCGAAGCCGCTCAACACCTCGAAAGCGCCTTCAATGACGGAACCGGCCACGTCGCCTTTGTGGGGCACGCGCACATCGGCCACGGTGTCGCCGCATACAAGGCCATTGCTGCAAACGAACCGGAACATTCCGGCCAGCATCTGATAGCTGCTGGTGCCGTCATGCGAGTTCAGCAGCACGATTTCGTTAGCCTCCGCGCCGTTGATCTGGCTGGCGTGGCGCAGGCGCAGCATGTGTTTCGTGTGCTCGCGTTTGCCTTCATCGCGCACGCGGGTTTGCGTCACCATGAAAGGCTGGAAACCTTCTTTGCGAAGCTCGGTCAGCACGGCAGCGGTCGGGATGTAGCTATACCGTTCGGAACGGCTCTCATGCGGGGCGTCCGCGAAGATGGACGGGGCCACGCTGCGAATCTGGTCATCGGACAGCGGGTAATCACTGCGCAGCGAAGGGGAGCGGGAAGCGAAACGGGATGCGAGTTGCATGGTCTTTCTCCTGACAAAAAGAGGTTTGCTGTTCACACCGCACACCGGATTCCAAGATTCGGAGCCCAGCCTTTCGGCTGTTCGGTGCGGTCGGCACGAGGAACCCGGTTGGCCCTGTTGCCACCGTCTTTCCTGAGTTCATCGCCCGCGACGAAAGGGAGCCCGTGGACGGGGGCCGTCAAGGAAACAAGCGCAGGGTGGGTGCGGCCCGCAGGCGCAGCCGAGGACACGGCCCTGCGCGCCTTGACGGCACACGGCCGCGGGCTACAGTCGCGGACAAGGTGATGGAGTCAGGGAAGACGGCTGGACATGGCAACGGCCCTCCCCACACGCCGACCGCACGGCAAGCGAAGCGCGCAGGCCTGAAGCTGGAAGCCGGGCCGGAGGCGTCAGCCGAGCGGAGCGAGGGAACGATGGAA
>JAYSFC010000120.1:0-11319 GCA_041913505.1 Acidovorax sp. | reverse complement strand
TGCGTCGTTCAGTGCCGCATAGCAAATTACGACGGCTTGTTCAGCGTTGCCCTAAACGCGTTTCCGCACCACCCCGGGTATGCCGCATGGAAAATGCGATGGCGTTGGGCTATCCTGAACAGGTGCGCAATGGCGCACCGCTATTCACTTACCCCACAGCAAGGAAGACAACGCATGACCATTCTCGTCGCCTACGTTGCCCGCCCAGAAGGCCGGGCCGCGCTGGACAAAGGGATCGAAATCGCCACACGCCGCAATGAGCGTCTCGTGATCATCAACGCAGGCCCCGGCGGAGGGCCGGACGACGCCATCGTCAACGGCTATGAAGTTGAGCGCGTCGAAGAGCGCCTGGCCACGCTACCCATCCAGGCCGAATTCAAGCAGTTCGTGCGCGGCAACAGCACGATCGACGAGATCCTGGGTTTGGTCGACTCTCTGCAGGTGTCCGTTCTGGTGATCGGACTGCGCAAGCGCACCGCCGTGGGCAAGCTGCTTCTGGGCAGCATGGCCCAGGAAATCCTCATGACCGTCCCCTGCCCCGTACTGGCCGTCAAGGCCGCCTGAGCACTCCACCGCCACCCCGGCCCGACTGCCGGTCAGAAGACCTCGGGCACGATCATGCTGTCGGGCACGGGCTGGCGCAGGTAGTCCGGGTGGCGCACCCGCGCGGGCAGCACTACGTTCGGGTGCTCCACCTCCTGGTAGGGGATCTGCCTCAGCAGGTGCGTGATGCAGTTGAGCCGTGCCTTCTTTTTGTCCACGGCCTGCACCACCCACCAGGGCGCTTCAGGGATGTGAGTGCGCTCCAGCATCACCTCCTTGGCCTTGGTGTATTCCTCCCAGCGCTTGCGGCTTTCGAGGTCCATGGGGCTGAGTTTCCACTGCTTGAGCGGATCGTGGATGCGGCCCAGAAAGCGCAGGTGCTGCTCCTCATCGGTGATCGAGAACCAGTACTTGATGAGCCGGATACCCGAGCGCACGAGCATCTTCTCGAACTCGGGCACGGTGCGGAAGAACTCTTCGTACTCGTCGTCGGAGCAAAACCCCATCACACGCTCCACGCCCGCGCGGTTGTACCAGCTGCGGTCAAACAGCACCATCTCGCCCGCTGCGGGCAGATGTGCCACATAGCGCTGGAAGTACCACTGCGTGCGTTCCCGGTCGTTGGGCGCGGGCAACGCTGCCACGCGGGCCACGCGCGGATTCAGCCGCTGCGTGATCCGCTTGATGACGCCACCCTTGCCGGCAGCATCGCGGCCCTCGAACAGGATGATGACCTTCTGGCGGTGTGCCTGCACCCAATCCTGCAGTTTGACCAGCTCGCCCTGCAGGCGGAACAGCTCACGAAAGTAGGCCTGGCGCGCCTGCTTGTCCGTGACCTCGACCACCCCGTCCTCGGTCACCTGGCGGTCTTCAATCTCCAGCTCGAGTTCTTCGTCATAGCTATCGATGAGATCGTTGGCTATGCGCTGCATCAGTTCATTGGCGTCAATCGAGGAAGAAAACGGCATAGCAGGGTTGGGCGAATGAAGTGCCATGGTTGCGCGCATGCATGACATGAACATGACAATTCCGCACATCGTCACGCATTCGTCACACACAAGGAACACCATGGCCGCCGTCCCTTCTTCGCCCTGCCCTGCTCCATGACGACATCCGATGCCCACAGTCCCCTCTATGGTGGCGACGCGGCGGGCCTGATCTGCGGCTATCTGCTGGGCGATGGCATGCCCGTGCAGGCCATCGATTCGGCCCAGGCTGCCGAATGGCTCAAGGCCTACCCCCGCCCCGGCGATGCGGCACGGGGCGCGTTCCTGTGGCTGCACTTCAACCTCAGCCACGCACAGGCCGAGCGCTGGATCGAGCGGCACGCGGCCCTCCCAGGCACCTTCTTCGAGGCCCTGCACGAAGGCTCGCACTCCACACGCATCGAGCGTGACGACGATACGCTGATCGCCGTACTCAACGATGTGCATTTCGACTTCGCGTTCGAGCCCCTCGACGTAGCCACCCTGTGGATCGGCGTCACGCCGCGCCTCGTCATCACGGCGCGCACCCAGCCCCTGCGCTCGGTGGACGCCCTGCGCACGGCCGTGCGCGATGGACACTCGCCGCGCTCGAGTGCCGCTCTGCTGGAGCAGTTGATGCGCACCCAGGCCGACGGGCTCGTGGACATCGTGCGTGGCGTCACGCAGCGCATCGACCGCGTCGAGGACGAAATGCTCTCCGGCCGCCTGGACCACAAGCGCGCGCGCCTGGGCGTGCTGCGCCGGCTGCTGGTACGCCTGCAACGCCTGTTGGCCCCCGAGCCGGCCGCGCTGTTCCGGCTGCTGCAGCGCCCACCCGCCTGGATCACCGAGGACGATGCGCAGGAGCTGCGGGATGCCTCCGAGGAGTTTTCCGTGGTGCTGCGCGACATGCAGGGCCTGCAGGAACGCATCAAGCTGTTGCAGGAGGAGGTGGCGGCTATCGTGCAAGAAGCCAACGGCCGCAGCCTGTTCGTGCTCACGGTAGTCACGGTACTAGCCCTGCCGATCAACATCCTCACCGGCCTGTTTGGCATGAACGTGGGCGGCATCCCGCTGGCGGACAACGGGCACGGCTTCTGGGTGATCGTGGTGGTGCTGGTGCTTTTCACCTGCATCGCCGCTGTGCTGGCCCTGCGCAGCACCCGCGACTGATCAGCGGGATTGCGTCAGCCGCCCGAATGCCGCAGCGCCCACAGGCGCTCGGAAATCGCATCGCTGTCCAGCCCCTCCTCCGCGTGGGCCATATAGGCCTCGAGGTCGGCCACGGCCTGCTGCGTGTGGCCGCAGTCGGCATGGAGCAGCCCCCGATCGCGCCGCTCGGCCCAGGCGTCGGGCTGCAGCACGATGAGCCGGTCCAGCACCGCCAGGAGGCGCTGGCCGTCCTGTTGCGACTGGTGGATCTCCTTGAGGTTGCGCAGCATGCGCGCGAGGATCTCGCGCGGCGTGGCGGCCTGCAGGAACAGCCCCAGCGGTACGTCGTAGCCCCCCATGAGGCTGCCACCATGCTTGTAGGGCTCCAGCCGCTCCGTGAGCTCCTCGCGCGAGAGCGACTGGCCCGTCAAGGGGTCCAACACCGCCTGCCCCTTGGGCAGCAGCGCCTTGACCATGAAGTGCCCCGGAAACCCGATACCGCGCACATGCAGCCCCAGCCCCTGTGCCAGTTCCATCCACAGCACCGCGAGCGAAATCGGAATGCCCCGGCGCGTGCGCAGTACAGCGTTCAGGTAGCTGTTCTCGGGGTCGTAGTAGTTGTTGAGGTTACCGCCGAAGCCCAAGTCGCCATAGAAGAACTGATTGAGCACCCGCAGGCGCTGCAAGGCCGGCGCGTCGGGCGCAAGGCGGCGGCGCACGCGTGCGAGCAATTGGTCTACATCGCCCAGCAACTGCTGCACATCGAGATCGGGGTACTCATCGTGGGCAATGCAGGCAGCGGCTTCGAGCAGTGGAAAGTGCTCGTCGCTCTGCACCAGCGCCGCGAAATACTCGAGCGCGGTCGGAACGGAATAGCTCAGCGTCATGGGCTGGTTGTAAGACGCGTTACCTACGGCGTCAAGCCAACGCCTGCACGCCACACCTCAGCGCCGCAGCAGCTGCCGCAGCTTGAGACCCGCCGCCCAGAGTGCCCCAAAGTAGAGCACCATGGCCGCCACCAAGATTGCTGCAAGCAGGGCCGCGCGCTGGCCGCTGTGGGCCCGCAGTCCAATCCAATCGAAATACTGTGTGGCCCACACCAGCAATACAGCCATGAGCGCACTGGCGGCCACCACCTGCAGCCCAAACCGGCCCCATCCGGGCTGGGGCCGGTAGCTGCCGCGCCGCAGCAACCCCACGAGCAGCCACAGCGCGTTCACGAGCGCGGCGAGGCCGATCGACAGGGCGAGGCCCGCATGCTGGATCCACGGCACCAAGGCCAGATTCAGCAGCTGGGTGATGAAAAGCACCACGATTGCAATCCGTACGGGTGTACGGATGTCCTGGCTCGCGTAGTAGCCGGGCGCAAGCACCTTGATGGCCACGAGCCCCAGCAGCCCTACCCCATACCCCGCCAATGCACTGGCGATATGGGCCACATCGCTGTCCCGCAGCGCACCGTAATGGAACAGCGTGGCCACCAGCGGCTCGGCAAAAGTGAGCAGCCCCACCGCGCAGGGCACTGACAGCAGCACCACGATCCGCATGCCCCAGTCGAGCATGGCCGAGTAGCGCTCGCTGTCGCCCGCAGCCTTGGCCGCCGCGAGCTGCGGCGTAAGCACCACGCCGAGCGCCACGCCAAGCAGCGCGGTCGGAAATTCCATGAGCCGGTCGGCATAGAACAGCCAAGTCACGCTGCCGGGCGCAAGGTAGGAAGCGATCTGGGTGTTGACCATCAGCGACACCTGTGCCACGCCCACGCCCAGCAACGCTGGCGCCATAAGCTTGAGGATACGGCGCACGCCCTCATCGCCATAGGCTGCGCGCACCGCCCGCCAGGTCACGCCGATGCGCGGAAACAGACCCATGCGGTAGAGCGCGGGCAGTTGCATGGCCAGTTGCAGGATACCGCCGAGCATCACGCCCCCCGCCATCGCGTAGATGGGCTCGATGCCACGCGCGGCCAGCTGCGGTGCCCCCAGCCAGGCGGCTGCGATCATGCAGATGTTGAGCAGCACGGGCGTGGCCGCCGGCACGGCAAAGCGCTTCCAGGTGTTGAGCACCCCGGCCGACAGCGCCACGAGCGACATGAAACCGATGTAGGGAAACATCCAGCGCGTCATGAGGACGGCGGCCTGGTAGCTTTCGGGGTTCTGCCGCAGGCCGCTTGCAAGCAGCCACACCAGCAGCGGCGAGCCAGCGACGCCTATCGCACAGGTCAGCGCCAGCACCCAGGCCAACACGGTGGCCACGCTGTTGATGAGTCCGTGCGTGGCTTCCTCGCCATGCTGCGCCTTGGAGGCGGCGAGCACGGGCACGAAGGCCTGGCTGAACGCCCCTTCGGCGAACAGCCGGCGAAAGAGGTTGGGAATGCGGAACGCGACGTTAAAAGCGTCGGTGAACCCGTTGGCCCCGAAAATGGACGCCATGAGCAGGTCACGGGCCAGGCCGGTCACCCGGGAGGCAAGGGTCCACAGGGAGACGATGGAGGCGGCTTTGAACAATGACACCGCCTGGAGTGTATTCGCAGCCGCAGGGCCCTCCAGCATGGCCCCTGCCTGCGTTGCGTCTGCTTACTGCCCGAATCCGCCTTCAGGGGCCTCCGCAGGCCCTTGAACGCTTCGGGTTATAATGCTCGGCTTTGCTGACATCATCCTCAGACACAAGGAACACATACCATGGCATCTGCTAAGCCAAAGAAAAAGAACCCCCGCCTGGCCTCGGGCCGCAAGCGCGCACGCCAGGACGTCAAGCTGAACGCAGCCAACACCTCGCTGCGCTCCAAGTACCGCACCGCCGTCAAGAACGTCGAGAAGGCTGTTCTGTCTGGCGACAAGACCAAGGCGACCGAACTCTTCGCCAAGGCCCAATCCGTGCTCGACACGATCGCCGACAAGGGCATCTTCCACAAGAACAAGGCTGCTCGCGACAAGAGCCGCCTGTCCGCCAAGGTGAAAGCCCTGGCTCTGGCCGCCTGACCCTTCAGGCAAACAGCCCGGGCGGCACCGCCGCCCGCCGTTTGTAACGGGTGCGCTGTCAGCAAAGCAGAAAAACCGCCCTCGGGCGGTTTTTTTGTGTCCGAAGGATATTAAGCGCGCATGACCACAGTCTTCCGGGATCCATTGCTCGCGTAACTTTCCGGGCGGCAAGACAGAGGATTGGATGCCCGCATGCTCAGAACCCCATCCGGCTTTTCCTGCGGTACATCGGCATTGATGCGCAGGCCTTCTTGAGTGGGCTTGAGGGAGCCTTTCATCGAGGCAATTCTTTTACAGGCTGCGCATTCATCGTCAGCGCTGCGATAAGCCCGGCTCTGACCAGCAACTCCTGCGGCACCACCTCGTGGCTGGTGCCCCCGACATCGACGGTGCGGCACTCGTTGTCGCCACAGACCGAGCAGCAGGGGCTGCTGCCAACCGTCGCATCGACCCACTCCTCCACCGGCTTGCCGGCAATCCAGACGCGGTTGGATTCCGACGGATTGGCCTTGAAGGCGGCCTCGTCAATTTCACGCATTTCCAGCACAGGCTCAATACCCAGCGGCTTCAGTTGCTGGCGCAGTTGCTGGTAGGCGCGCTTGACTTCATCGCCCGTGCCTGCGCAGCGCGGACAGGTTTCGCCGCTAGATACCAGCCGCTGCCAAACAATGGGCAATGTCTTCATTGGCCTTACCTTCCCAGTGGCATGCGTGCCTCGACGCGAGGCTCATGGGTTACCAGATGCTCCAGCCCCGCGGCACCGATTGGCGCCTCGCTCAGCCACGGTATCAACGCGCAACGGCGTGACAACCCATCGGCCACGCTGCGGATAAATGGCACCTCGTAGGCGCCGCGCTGGCACAGCACGGGGTGGGTCGTGCCGCTGGCCAGCAAGGACTGGTTGATGACCCAGGCATGGGGCTCGATGCCGGCGCGCGCCAAGTCCCGGCTCAGGCGTTCGGCCTCGTGGACGGGCGTGGCTTCGGGCAACGTGACGATGAACACGTGCGTGTAGGCCGGGTCGCGCAGGCGGGGCAGCAACTGCCGTACAGCATCGGGCATGTCGCCCTGGGTGCGCATCACCTCGCGGTGGTAAGTTTCGGCGGCGTCAAGCAACAGGATGGTGTGCCCGGTCGGTGCCGTGTCCAGCACCACAAAGCCGTTTTTTCCCTCATCCACGGTACGGGCGAAGGCGCGGAAGACTGCAATTTCTTCGGTGCAGGGAGAGCGCAGGTCCTCCTCCAGCATGGCACGCCCACTGGCATCGAGCTGCGGGCCTGCCTTGGCCAGCACCTCCTCGGTGTACTGCCGGACTTCCTGCGCCGGGTCGATGCGCGTCACCGTCAAGCGCGGGACGGCGCCGTCGATGGTGGCCGCGATATGTGCCGCCGGGTCGGTGGTTGACAGCACGACCCGATGGCCTTGCTTGGCCAGAGCCACAGCAATGGCGGCGGCCACCGTGGTTTTGCCGACGCCGCCTTTGCCCATGGTCATGATGACGCCATGGCCGGCAGCGGCAATGCCATCGACCAGCGCGCTCAAGCCAGGTGGCAAGGCGGTGCCAGGCATCTCATGGCGGGTCGGCGACACAACGGTTTCGGGATGGGCCATCTCACGCAGCGCGTCCAAACCGACCGTGCCGCGTGGCAGAAAGGGGATGCGCGTCTGCGGCAGCATCGCCAACCCCGCCGGTGTATGGGCCAAGGCATCGGCCGCTCGCGCCGCCATGGCGGTCGCTATGGGGTCGCCAGAGGACGCATCATCGAACAGACCATTGATGGCCAGGATCTGGTTGCGTATCCCGAGATCGGCCAGCTCGGCGCGCGTTCGGTCGGCTTCGCGCAGGGACGCGGTGTCGGCGCGGGCCACCAGGACGACGGTCGTCTCATTGGAATCCGAAAGGCGTGCAACGGTCGCCGCATAGAGCGCCTTTTGCTTCTCAAGGCCAGCCAAAGGGCCAAGACAGGATGCGCCGCCGGTGGACGAGGAGATGAACTCATCCCAAGCCGACGGCAAGGTCAGCAGCCGCAGCGTGTGCCCGGTGGGTGCGGTGTCAAAGATAACGTGGTCGAACTCGGCCGTGGCGCACGGATCGCCCAGCAGCTGGGAGAACTCGTCAAACGCCGCAATTTCCACCGTGCAGGCTCCGGAGAATTGCTCCTCCATGCTCTGGATGGCCGCCGCCGGCAAGATGCCCCTGTATGGCGCAACCATGCGCTCGCGGTAGGCCTGTGCCGCCGCTTCCGGGTCGATGTTGAGGGCGAACAGGCCGTTGGCCCCTGGAATGGCGGTGGGCTTCTGGTTAAGGCCCACACCCAGCACCTCGTCCAAATTGGAGGCCGGATCGGTGCTAACAATAAGCACCGATTGACCGGCCTCAGCCAACGCCAGGCCGGTGGCGCAGGACAGCGAAGTCTTGCCGACGCCGCCCTTGCCCGTGAAGAACAGGAAGCGGGTCCGGGTCAAAGGCAGAGCCATGGCGCCCCCCAATTCAGCAGCAGCCGGAGCCCGGCGTGCAACTGCCGAGCTTGATGCGCGGCTTATCGGCCGTCGTCATAGTAAGGCTCAGCTTTTGCGCCAGTTGCTGGCGCGACAGGTACGCACCGGTGGAGGCGATGTGGCCGTCGATGGCAATGATAGGCAAGCGGTCCATGCCGCCCTCCATCTCCTTGACCACGGCGGGGTTGGCGACAAAGGCCTGCGGCTCCTGACCCAGGTTGTAGCGGGCCACCGTCACGCCGTGCTCCTCGACCCATTTGAGGTCGGCGGCAAATTGCGCCAGCACCGGGTCCACATCCACGCCGCAGACACCGGTCGAACAGCACATGGCGGGGTCAAACACTTCCAGCTTTTTCATGGTGACTTCCTTTCAAGCAACGGGCTGAGGCTTGGCTGCGGGCAGCAGCCAACGAAACAAGGCTGTGGCGGCCAATGCGCCCAACATCTGCGCAATGATGAAGCCAGGAGCATCGTCGGGGCGGATACCGGCAAAGGTATTGGTCACGGCGCGCGCCAGCGTCACGGCGGGATTGGCGAACGACGTAGAGGCGGTGAACCAATAGGCCGAGGTAATGTAAGCCCCGACCGCGAACGGCACAGCGCTGGCGCGTTGGCGCACGCAACCCCAGATGATGGACAAGAGTCCGAAGGTTGCAACGAACTCGCTGAACCACTGCGACGGGCCCGTACGAACATGGGTTGACACGGCATACAGCGGCAGGTCGAACATACCGTGCGCCGCTGCCACGCCGACAAAGGCTCCGGCCAATTGCGCCGCCATGTAGGCGGCGGCGTCTTTCCACGGCAGCCCACCCGTCAGGGCATCGGCCAGCGTGACCGCCGGGTTGAAGTGCGCACCCGACACCGGGCCGAAGGTCAGTATCAACACCACCAGCCCCGCGCCGGTGGCCAGGGTATTGGCCAGCAAGGCGATGGCAACGTTGCCGCCAGACAGCCGCTCGCCCATGATGCCCGAGCCCACCACCACGGCCAGCAAGAAGGCCGTGCCTAGAGCCTCGGCCGTCAGACGGCGTGACAGGCTGCTCATGCCAGCCCCAGCGCTTCGCGCACCGCCGGCACCAAGCGGGCGCGGATATCGTCGCGAACGGCGACAAAGCTCTCCAGCGGCTCACCGTGCGGGTCGTGGAAACCGACGTGGATGCGTTGCACCGGGCCTGGGAAGATGGGGCAGGTTTCTTTGGCGTTGTCGCAGACGCTAACCACCAGGTCGATGGGCTCGTTCATGACGTCATCCACCGTCTTGGGATACAGGCCGTCGGTGGGCAGGTTCAGCAGCTTCAAGGCCGCGATGGCGCCATCAGCCACCTTGGGCTGCGGCAGCGTGCCTGCCGAGATGGCGCGCACTTGGCCCGCCAGTTCAGCATTGAGGATGGCTTCGCCCATTTGCGAGCGGCAGGAGTTGCCAGTGCAGAGTACGAGTACGGTTTTGGCCATGGGGTGAGCGTGTCAAAGAAGGTCAGGAAAAGCGGTGCGGCCCGTCACGAGCAGGTCTTTCGGGACGATGTTTTTTGGAGACTGCCCCGCCGCTGCGCGGTGGTCGCCGCAGTTTGCGTCTTCGGCAGGCAGTTGCCACCCTGGCAACAGTTGTTGGTGAGAAACGCGATGAGGTCGTCCATCGTGCTGTAGTCGGTGCTGTAGCGGATGAACCGGCCTTCCTTTTGCCCCCGGATCAGACCAACCCGGCTCAAATGCGCCAGGTGGAAAGACAGTGTGGCGGGAACCAGCCCGAGCCGCTCGCCGATCACGCCCGGGACCAACCCCTCGTCACCGGCTTCGACCAACAGACGAAAGATGGACAGGCGCGCCTCATGTCCGAGGGCTGCCAGCAGTTCGGCGGCATTTAGTGTTTCCATGTTTTTAATATTATCGAAATATAGATGGATTTTCAGAAAATGCAAGCCAGCAAAGCAGAAATCGCGGGCAGCCGTGGCTGGCCCTGAGCGCCTCTGACAGCACACCGGATATACAAGGAGAACCGGGTGGCGCCGCACCGTTCCCCCAAAGAAAAAGGCCTGAGGGATCAGGCCTTGGGATCGGGGAGCAGGCAGGCTTCAGCCACCTGTAAGTTGTTGTCTTTGGCAAAGTTGAGCACGAAGTCCCAGGCCATGGGCTCATGCCCCTGCAGATCACGATGCACGACCACGCACTTCACACCGTTCAGCGTGGTGGGGATGCACCAGGGCGAATAGCTCAGGTGGCTACCTGGCTGGGCCCCGCCCGGGCGGAACTGGCTCATCACACCGGCCAGGCGCTCGGCCCAGTCACTGGGCCGAAAGGTTCTCCCGTCAAGGGTGAGGCCCTGGATGAAGACTTCTTTGGTGGTAGGGGAGACCATCGGGATTGCGCTCGTGGGGAGGGGTGGTGCCAGCAGGATCGCCGCCATGGCGCCAAACCTTCGGATTCTAACTCTTATATAAGAGCTACCCCCTGCTACCCCACTGCCGCGTGGGCTCATTGGAGTGATGCGCAATCGTCAACGCCCCGCCGCGCTGCGCACTCTAGAATCGTGCTTCGATTTTTCGGCAACGCCCGCTACCCGCAGGCCGCGCCACCACCGCCTTGCCGCATTGGAGATCTCTGCATGACCGCTTTCATTGAGGCTGCCTCGCCCCACGTGATGAACACCTATGGCCGCGTGCCCATCGCGCTTGAGCGAGGCCAGGGGTGCCGCGTGTGGGATGTGAACGGCAAGCAATACCTCGATGGACTGGGCGGCATCGCCGTGAACACGCTCGGCCACAACCACGCCAAGCTCGTGCCCGCGCTGCAGGACCAGATCGCCAAGCTGATCCATACGTCCAACTACTACCACGTGCCGGGCCAGGAAAAACTCGCGGCCAAGCTCGTCGAACTGACCGGCATGAGCAATGTATTCTTCTGCAACTCGGGCTTGGAAGCCAACGAGGCAGCGATCAAGATCGCACGCAAGTTCGGCGTGGACAAAGGCATCGCCAAGCCCGAGATCGTGGTCTACGAGAAGGCCTTCCACGGCCGATCGATCGCCACCATGTCAGCCACGGGCAACCCCAAGATCCACAGCGGCTTTGGCCCGCTCGTGGAAGGTTTCATTCGCGTGCCACTCAACGACATCGAGGCCATCCGCAAAGCCACCGAGGGCAACCCCAACGTGGTGGCCGTGTTCTTCGAGACCATCCAGGGCG